>CAYLNK010000111.1:0-11943 GCA_964384675.1 uncultured Holophagales bacterium
TGGTGTGGACGTTGAATCAGGCATTAAGCTGGCCTCGGCTGCCTAACGAATGAAGTTCAGCGGCGAGCGAAGCGAGTCCGCTGCAACGCCGGGTTAGGCCGCGGTGCCCTCCGCGACTGTGGCCTCGTGCCGTGGCGTGATCTCTCAGCCACGAAGGGCCACGGCAACGGTGGGCCGTGCACGCCCTGATCGTGGCACTCGAAGTCGTCTCATGCCAGTTCGGTGACTCGAGATTACGCGTCGTGGTGGAGGCTTCGGTACAGACGCTCGTTGATGACCCAGGCTAAGAGGCCGAGGGCAAGTCCGAGAGGAAAGGAAGCTAGGAGGACGAGCCCGGCTCTGTAAGACCAGCCCCATGGGAATCCTCTCGGCCCGGACATCGTCGCAACCAGCTGGTGCACGAAGACGGAGTAGACAGCAAGGAGTACGAGCGTCGCGCCCACCAGCCAGAACGTGAACCGCCGAACGAAGGGGGTACGCCCTTGCTCTCGGATCCTGGCCCAGCGGCTTCCCAGCAGCGCCGATGCTATGGACGAGCGCATGCATCAATCTTAGCGGCCTAACCCTAATTAGGCTGCAAGAATCTGGAAGCGTTTAGGCTGCATGATCGCAGTCTATGTCGGAACCAGTACCGGGATAGGCTGTGGGATGTGTCGGTATGCGCCGTCGTGCTTATGCGGTGCGGACGTACGGCACCTTGGATTCGGGGACCGTGCCCGGGTCAGGTCTTGCCCCACCGAGCTGACCGCGAGACCCTGCCTGGACCTTGGAGGTGCGCTGATGCGCGTCCCTTGCTTGCGCTGCGAAGTCCGACGTCTCCCTTCAGATCAAATAACCGACGCAACCCGATCCTTCGGTCTCTTGCCCGCGTTGCCCGCGAGCACCGACGCCGAGCCGCTCACAGGGTGGGGATGGGGTGGGGGGTGGTGGTGCGATGGTGGTGGGGGATAGGGGTGCGATGGTGGTGCGATGGTGGCCCGTCACACGGAGGCAACGTCGGTGGGGGCCGCAATCGTGCGCCACACTCTGCGACCGGACAGGCTGCCGCCGTTAGTTCGGCGCCTAAATAGTACGTACTCAATGACTTACATGAAAATATCGGCGGCGCACGTTGGAAGGCGATATTAGCACGGGCTGTCGATCAATCGGATACCACCGGCCGCGTGCCGTGTTCAGAACGAGTCGAGCGGGCTCCGGACGCCTCGTCCGCCGCTTCGGTTGAGAACGTGCGTGTAGATCATCGTCGTCGAGACGTCGGCGTGTCCGAGGAGCTCCTGGATGGTCCGGATGTCGTACCCCTCCTCGAGGAGGTGCGTCGCGAAGGAATGCCGGAACGTGTGGCAGGTTACCCGCTTCGCGAGCCTGGCCTTCAGGACCGCTGCCCGCACCGCCCGCTGCATCGTCGACTCGTCCATGTGGTGACGCTGCTCCCGACCGCTCCTCGGGTCGAGGCTGCGGGCCGAGGCCGGAAAGATGTACTGCCATTCCCACCGCGTCGCGGCATCCGGGATCTTCTGAGCAAGGGCTCCAGGGAGATGGACCGCCCCGTAGCCTGAATCGAGGTCACGCTGATGCAGCCCCCTGACCCGGAGGAGATGAGTCTGGAGCGGCTCCTTCAGAACCTCCGGGAGCATCGTCCGACGGTCCTTTCCCCCTTTTCCGTGGCGCACGGTGATCACGTTGAGCGCGAAGTCCACGTCCTTTACCCTCAGCCGGAGGCACTCCAGCAGACGCATTCCCGTGCCGTACAGCAAGGTCATGAAAAGGCGATAAGTGCCGTCCATCTGCATCAGGACGAGTCGGACCTCCTCCCGGGACAGCACCGTGGGAAGCGGGACCGACCGCTTCGCACGCACGAGAATACCGATGTCCAGGAGCTTCTTCCGGAGCACCTGCTGGTACAGGAAGATCAGCGCGGAGAGGGCCTGGGTCTGGGTCGAGGCGCTGACCTTGCCGTGAACCGCGAGGTGGGAGATGAAGAGGTTGATCTCGTTCTCGCCCAGACCCATCGGATGCCTCTTCCCGTGGAACAGGATGAAACGGCGGACCCAGCCAACGTAGGCCTCCTCGGTGCGCCTGCTGTAATGGCGCGCGATCAGCGCCGCCCGGAGACGGTCGAGGAGCCGGGGTGGACCCGCCGGAGGCTGTGGAGGAGCAGGTGAGGGCATTGCCGGTGTCTCTTGCGTGCCCCGTGGCCGAGGCGGTGGCTCCGACATCAGCAGTCTCGGCTTCTCGTCTTCAGTCATAGGCACCATCCGCAAACCAGGGCCCGGCCGGGTCCTGGAAGATCCTGAAGAGCCCGCCCCGGACGAGCTCGACATCCCAGTACACGCGAAAGACGGGGAGGCCGGCCCACCACGTCTCCTCGAGCCACCACGGCCCCACGGCCGTCCGGACCGGACCCCGGATGCCGTGCCCTCGCCCGCCACCGCCCGCAGCGCCGACAGGTCCCCCCGGCGCGAGGGCAGCCGGACGCGGACCGTCGTCCGTCTCCTCCATCTCGACCTCCAGCGCGACGGCCGGGCGAAACGCGCGGAGAGCCAGCGACGCCCGTCTGGCCAGGTGCGCGGAGGCGAGCATCTGGGGAGAGGCCGGCGCGTACGGAGCCAGGGCCAGCCGCTCGGGCCGGTGACCGTCGAGGAGTCGAGGAGCCCCGACGCGCTCTTCACTTCCTTCGCCCCTGTCTGCGTCCCCGTTCCCGCTCCCGTTGTGGTCGCCACGAGCATGGCGAGGTTCACGTTCACCCAACTCCCGCTCTCCCCCGGCGCCTCCTCCCTTTTCGTTCCTCCCGCCGCCGAGGAGCGCGGTGAGGCGGGCGAGCGCGGCCGCCAGACGCTCGGGGGAAACCTCCACGGGGCCGAACAGCGTGAGCTGCCCGCGGCGCGGCTTGTCCGGATGGGCGGTCAGCGTCAGGCCGGTGACCGGGGCGCCCGGGGAACGCCGGTCGAGCTCGAGCCGCACGAGGTCGAGGAGCGTGCGGGGACACGAGGTGGGGCCGGGGAGCGCGATCGAGCGGACGTCGTGCCCGTCCGGGTCGAGCCGGAGCGTGAGCTCGAGCCGGAGGCACCCCAGTCCTTCCCGTGAGAGCCGGCGGGTGAGGCGCTCGAACGCCACCGAGGCCATGGCGAGCAGCGGCTCGAGCGTGACGACCGACCATTCGAGCTCCGCCGCCTCGGTGAAAAGGGGCGGGGGAGGGGCCGGGAAGAGGGGCGTCGGGTCGAAGCCCCGGGCGAGGGCGTGAAGGCGTCGTCCCGCCGCCCCGAGGCGCGTGGCGACCTCACGGGCGGGAAGCGCGGCGAGGCTTCCGATGGTGCGGAGCCCCCATCGCCCGAGGGCCGCGACCGCGGCCTCGTCTTCCCGGCGCTCGTCCTGCAGGGTCTTCAGGGCCCTCGGGCTCGCCTGGGTCTTCCGGGCTCTGCCGGTGAGGCCCAGACGATGAGGTCGAGGAGACAGGGGTGGTGCCGGGGCGATCGTCCGGACGGTGGGCGCCAGCAGGCGCTCCGCTGAGGCAGGAGGGGGCTCGCCGCCGCCCCCTACGAGCAGCAGCTCGAGCGGGAGCGGGGCGAGGAAGGCCGCCTCCTGGCCTGGCGCGACGATCTTCGGCTCCCCGACGAGCGCGGCGGCACGGCTCGCGGCGAGCTTGGTGCCGGCGATGCCGACACGCGCTGGCAGACCGGCGCGTCGGACGGCAGCCTGCAGCCCCCAGGCGACCTCCACCTCGCCGCTGCTTTCGTTGCCGCTCTTCCCATCGGTCCTGGATCGGCGCCGTGTGCGCAGGCACCGCTCGAGACCGCCGACGTCGAGGTGGACGACCCCGTGGCCCGCGTCCTCGACACGCGGGGAGAAGAAGCCGGCGGCCTCCAAGAGGGCCTCCTGAGCAGCCCGCTCGGCGTCGACGCTCCGGCCCCGGAAGGAGAGGCCGGGGACGAGGGTACGGGCCTGGGGCACCGACATCCCGGGGGCGACGCCGGCCTCCCGCGCGAAACGGGTGGCGGCCACGACCCGGGCGGCGTTCCCGGCACCGTCGACCACCGCGACGGCCGTCTCCCGCAGGGAAGGGTCGCTCCGCAGGTGCGCCGCGAGCGGAAAGAGAGGGACGGTGACGCAGGCGAGGCGAGGCATGACGCTAGGCCCCCAGCGGGTGGAGGGAAATCGGGCGGGCGGCGACGACGCGGGCGGCCGTGGCGGCGTCGACGAGACCGGGCAGCGGGACCGGAAGTCGCCACGGAGAGACCGGCCGCGGGTGCAGCTGCGGACGCAGAGGTGCGTTGGCATTGGCGTTGACGTTGGCGTTGACGTTGACGTTGGCGTTGACGTTGGCGTTGGCATTGACGCTGACGTTGGCGTTGGCGTTGGACGTTGGTGCGAGGGAGGTGGCGCGCGCTCCCGCCGGCGGAAGCAGCGGAATCTCGAAGGAAGGGTGCCTCGACGGCGAAGGAGACGGCGTCCCCTCGGGGTGCGGGGGGCGGAGCGCCCCCGCCGCCGAGCGTCGCAGGGGCGCGACAGGCAGACCTCGCGGGATCTCGAGGGCATGGAGGAGAGACGGGAGCTCGTTCCACTCCCGCCGTTGCTTTTCCGGACGAGCCGCCCTCCGCAGCGATCCCTCCCTCGGGAGGTCGAGCTCGAGGCCCAGGAGAAGGCGGCCGTAGGGCGCGGACACGTCGGTAGGAAGCCCCAGCGGCCGGCCCCGCCCCGCCCGCAGCACGGCGCACGCGGCGACGCCGGTGACGCGATAAGGGCTGGAGACGAGGAGCGCTGCGCGATGGGTGGCGGCGGCGCGAGCGAGGCGGATCCAGGCGGCGTCGTTCGGACGCTTGCCGCGGAGCGCGAGGCCCAGGTCGAGGACGACGAGGGGGAAGCCGGCACCGAGGACGATCTCGGTGGCCGCGAGCGCCTGGCGCGTCGTGCGCGGACGGACCCAGAGAAGGCGGGGCAGGTCCACGCCCATCGCGGCCGCGCCCTGAGGATCGAGGTGGTCGCCGAGGTCGACGAACGCGGCGCTCTCGCCCGCGCCCGTGGCGGATGCGAGCGTGGAAAGGACGATGCTGAAGCGTCCGCTCGAGACGGGACCGTCGAGCTCGACGAGCCCACCCCGGGGCAGGCCTCCTCCCAGGCGCCGGTCGACGAGAGGCAGCGCCGTCGGCAGGATCTCGTCGCCGCTGGCCTCGTTCCCACCCCGACCGCCCCCGTCTTCCCGACCACCGTCCGGACCCCTCCGCAGCCGGGTCAGCTCGGCGCCGCTCGTGAGCGTGGCCGCGACCGAGGGCGGAAGGGCGGCGCGCAGGGCGGCGACGGCGGGAGAGGGGGGCATTGGTAGGGGAAAAGATGGGCGTAAATCAGGCGTAAGTCAAGAGAGAGGAGAATGAACCATGATTCATTCTGACCGGTGACGCCCGCTCCGGGGGCGTGGTACCGTCCCGGCGCCGTGACCTCCCGGCCACGCGCAAAGACGAAGAGAGCGGACGCCCGAGAGGTCCTCGACGTCGTCGCCACGCCCGCTCTTTTCCCCACCTCGCCGGCGGCCCGCCGGCGGATCGAGGAGACCGATGAACCACGTCGTCTGCATCGCCCACGTCCCCGACACCGAGACGAAGATCAAGATCGGCGGTGACGGCCGCTCGATCGACGAGTCCGACGTCAAGTGGATCGTCTCCCCCTACGACGAGTACGCGCTCGAGGAGGCGATCAAGACGAAGGAGGCCAAGGGGGGTACCGTCACGGCGATCACCTACGGCCCGGCCCGGGCCGACGTGGGGCTCCGCGAGTGCCTGGCCCGCGGCGCCGACGACGCGATCCGGATCGCCTCCGAGGGTGTCGGTGAGATCGACTCGATCACCGTCGCCCAGCTCCTGGCCGGCGTCATCAGGACGCTGAAGTTCGACGTGGTGTGGCTCGGGAACAAGGGCGTCGGCACCGACGCGCAGCTCATGGCGCCGATGGTGGCCGAGCTGCTCGACATCCCGCACGTCAACCTGGTGACGAAGCTGGAGTGGACCGCCGGCGGCGTCGTGGCGCACCGGGAGATCGAGGGGGCGCACGAGGTGGTCGAGGCGCCGCTCCCCGTCGCGCTCGGCGCGCAGAAGGGGCTGAACGAGCCGCGCTACGCGTCGCTCAAGGGGATCATGGCCGCCAAGAAGAAGGTCATCGCGGTGAAGACGCCGGCCGACGCGGGTGTCGACGTGGCGTCCCAGAGCGGCGAGAAGGCGGCGGTGCGCTGGGCGAAGCTGGAGCTGCCGCCGGCCCGGCAGGCCGTGAAGCTGATCCCGGCCGACGACCCGGCGAAGGCCGCCGAAGAGCTGCTCCGCCTGCTCCGCGACGAAGCCAAGGTCCTGTAAGCGAGAAGAGGAAGAAGATGACCAACATCCTCGTTTTCATCGAGCAGCGCGACGGGAAGATCCGCAAGGCCTCTCTCGAGGCGCTCACCCTCGGGCGGACGCTCGCCGGCAAGACCGGCGGGTCGCTGGCCGCGGTCGTGGCCGGCTCCGGCATCTCCGGTCTCGCGTCCGAGCTCGCCGCGTACGGCGCGGCGACCGTCTACGTGGCCGACCGTCCCGAGCTGACCCTCTATTCGAGCGAAGGGTACGTCGCCGCGCTCGACGCCGCCGCCAAGGCGTTCTCGCCGTCCGTGGTCCTCGTCTCGGCCACGATGATGGGGAAGGACGTCGCCCCGCGCTTCGCGGCGCGCCGCCGGGTGGGCGTCCTCTCCGACGTGATGTCCCTCGACGTCGAGGGAGGGCGCCTCACCGGCATCCGCCTCGTCTACTCCGGCAAGGCGCGCGCGACGGTCGTCCCGGCCGCCGGCGCCCTCCAGGTCGCCACCCCGCGGCCGAACGTCTTCCCGTCGTCGAAGGCCGACGCGCCGGGGGCGGGCCAGGCCGTCGCGCTCGGCCTGGGCTCGCTCGCGATCCGGGCGAAGGTGACGAAGATCGCCGCGGCCGAGACCGGGGAGATCGACGTGGCCGAGGCCGACAAGATCGTCTCGGGCGGGCGCGGCATCAAGGGGCCGGAGAACTGGCCGATCCTGAAGGCGCTCTGTCACGAGCTGGGCGCGGCGCTCGGCGCGTCCCGCGCGGCAGTGGACGCCGGATGGATCGAGCACTCGCACCAGGTGGGGCAGACCGGGAAGGTCGTCTCGCCGTCGCTCTACGTCGCCTGCGGCATCTCCGGCGCCATCCAGCACCTGGCCGGGATGGGCTCGTCGAAGGTGATCGTGGCGATCAACAAGGACCCCGAGGCGCCGATGTTCAAGGTGGCGACCTACGGGATCGTCGGCGACCTCTTCCAGATCGTCCCCGCCTTGACGGCGGCGGCGAAGAAGATGCACGCCTGAAGCCCAGACCTCTCCGGAGAATGCGAAGGGCGGCCGTCGAGGCCGCCCTTCTTCGTTTCCGGGACACGGACGGGGAGCCTCGCAGACGCGAGGCTCCCGGTGACCTAGCTCACTCGGCGCTTCCGACGTGCGCGACGAAGTTCGTGCTGATGACGCCGCAGCCGTTGCGGAAGAGGTACCGGATGATGTCGGTGCTGTTCGGCACGCTGCCGGCGCGGTACTGGAAGCGCGTCTGCGACAGGAACTGGATGCTGCCGCCGCTCTGGTTCTGGATGACGAAGAAGCCTGTGTTCGTGTAGTTCGGGAGGCCGGAGACGTCGACGTAGACGAGCTCGCCCGGCTTGAGGAAGACCTCCTGCGGCGTGAGGATCGGCGGGGGCAGCCCGTTGTCGACGGTGACGGTCAGGGTCTTCTGGACCTTCTTGCCGTTGACGCCGTACGCCGTGAGCGTGAAGAGGGTGTCCGCGGTGATGGTGGCCTGGGCCGAGCCGACGCCGACCGAGTCCGCCGGGGAGACGGAGACGCGAGTGGCGTCGATGACGAACCAGGAGAGGACGATGTTGGCGATCGGGCCGCAGGCCATGGAGGGCGTGGCCTCGAAGGAGATGATCTGCGGCGTACCGGCCTCGCGCACCGTGGCGGTGAACTCGGCGGTGGCCGGTCCGCAGGGGCCGTTCACGGTGAGCGTGACGACGTCGACCCCGGCCACGGAGCCGGCGGTGTAGACGTAGCCGTACTGGGTGAGCTTGAAGGTGGAGCCGGTCGACTCCTGCTGCTTGAACGCGAAGGTGGTCTCGCCGGGGCTCGGCAGGAGGCCGTCGGTGCTGGTGCCGATCAGGAGGTTCGCGCTCGCGGGCGACGGGATGGGCGCCTGCGTCGGCGCGGTGATCGAGACCCGGCGCGGCTGCGAGCTCGACTCGTTGGCGGAGGAGTACGCCGTCAGGAGGAGGTCCGTGGAGGTGTTCACGGTGACGGTGGTGGTGCCGTTCGGGGGGAGGTCGCCGGCGGCTCCGGTGAGCGTCACCCGGGTGGCGCCGGTGGTGGTCCAGGTGGCCGTGACGCTGAGGGGGGCGCAGCCCGACGTGGCCGAGACCTGGAAGCTGTTGATGGTCGGCGCCGTGGAGAAGGCGTTCCGGATCACGATGAGGGGCACGAAGGAGCCGTCGCTCGTGGAGTTGTAGTTGCGGACGACGTACGGGAAGGCGGTGCCGTTGAGGATCCGGAGGCGGAGGCTGAGGTTGGAGCGACCGGAGGCGGCCGGGACGAGCGTGGCGAGCGACGTCTGGCCCACGGCGCCGGCGACGGCGTCGATCTTGCCGGACCCGAGGAGGGCGCCTCCTTCGTAGGCGGCGACCTCCATCTGGCAGCCGCTGCCGGAACCGGGGTTGCACAGGAGACCGACGTTCGTCCGGGAGCGGGAGGCGTCGGAGGAGGCGTCCGCGCCGCCGCCCGAGGCCTCGTCACCGGGGTTCAGGAAATCGGAAGCGGCGAGGCCCTGGGCGCTCACACCGAAGCGTCCTCCCGCCGTCTCGTTGTAGGTCTCGGACCAGGCGTTGACCGACGAGTCGGAGCGGATCCGGTAGAGGAAGGCGCCGGCGCCGTCGAGCTTCGCCGGCGTCGCGATCACGGCGACCCCCCGGGCCGGCACGCTGAACGGCTTCGAGTCGACGACGACGCCGCCCGCGAAGAAGTCGACCGTGCCGGTGGCGGCCGAGAGGGAGTTGACGTAGACGTTCGTGTCGAAGCGAGCCCCGGCGTTCCCGGCACCTTTCGCTCCCGGTCCGCCCCAGAGCTCCGTGCCCTGAGGCGCCGCGAGGGCGTTCTGGGCATGGACCGGGGCGGTCGAGAGCGCGAGTCCCGCGAGCAGGAGCACGCGCGTCGTCCTGAGGCTGATTCGGGTCGTCGTCATCGTTGGCTCCTATCCGTTCGGGTAGGGTCGAGAGACAGTTTGAGGAAGAGAATACACCCGATTCGGGAATCTCGCCTCCGGGGGACCGGGACCCCTGCGCTATCCTCCCGATCGATGATTCCGACACAGGCGTCCTATCTCGGCGTGCCGGGCACGGCCCTGTTCGCGCTCCTCGTCACCGCCTCTCTCCTCGCCTTCGCCTACACGGTCTCCCGGCGGTGGGAGCTCCTGACGGCCGGCGGCGCTCCCGACCCGCGCTGGGACCGGATCCCGGAGCGGATCCGGGCCGTGGTGACGATGGGGCTCCTCCAGAAGAGGATGTTCCGCGACCCTTACGCGGGGCTGTACCACATCCTCATCTTCTCGGGCTTCGTCGTGCTGTCGGTGCGGACCGTGTCGCTCGTGCTGGAGGGGTTCTCCCACGAGGCCGGGCTCCCGTTCCTGCCGGCGGGGGCGTGGCAGGCGTACCTGCTCCTCAAGGACGTGGTCCTGGTGACGACGTTCTGCGGCGTGCTCCTCGCGCTCGGACGCCGGCACCTCCTGAAGAAGGAGCGTCTCGACCCGTCCTTCGACGCGGACCTGATCCTCTGCCTGATCGGCTTCCTCATGGTGTCCGACCTCGGCGCCGGCGGCGCGAAGGCGAACCTCTACCCGGCCGAGGCGTCCGCCTGGGAGCCGGTCACGGCGTCGATCGCGCACGCCCTGTCGGGCCTCTCGAGCGGGACGCTCTCGACGCTGTACCACGCGTGCTGGTGGCTCCACCTCGCCGCGGTCTTCGCGTTCGGCAACTACCTGCCGTTCGCCAAGCACTTCCACGTGATCACCGCGCTGCCGAACCTGTTCCTGGGGAAGCTGCCGCCGCACGGGAAGCTCCAGACGTTCGACATCGAGAAGGCCGCCGAGGCGGAGAAGTTCGGGGTCTCTTCCATCGAGGGCTTCACCTGGAAGCAGAAGCTCGACATGTTCACCTGCACGGAGTGCGGACGCTGCCGCGAGGTGTGCCCCACGCACCTGACCGGCAAGCCGCTCTCGCCCAAGGGCTTCATGGTCGACCTCAGGACGGCGCTCTACACCGACGCCGAGTCGATCGTGGACGGCGGCTCGGGGCGCGCGAACGCCGAGGCGATGGCCCGGATGGAGGGGCGGAAGCCGCTGATCGGCGGCTGGATCGACGAGGAGACCGTCTGGGCCTGCACGTCGTGCCGGTACTGCGAGTCGGCGTGCCCCGTGGGCATCACGTACGTCGACAAGATCGTCGACCTGCGCCGGCACCTCGTCCTCGAGAAGAGCGAGTTCCCGAAGGAGGCCCAGACGGCTTTCAACGGGATGGAGCGGCAGGGGAACCCGTGGAACCTCCCGTCGGCCGATCGGGGCGCCTGGGCTCAGGAGCTGCCGTTCCCGGTGCTCACGATGGCCGAAGCGGCCTCGGCCGCGGGCGCGAACGTGGAGGTCCTGTTCTGGGTGGGCTGCGCCGGGTCGTACGAGGATCGGGGCAAGAAGGTCTCGCGCTCCCTGGCGACGCTCCTGCACCACGCGGGCGTGACGTTCGCGATCCTCGGGGCCGAGGAGACGTGCAACGGGGACTCGGCCCGGCGCCTCGGGAACGAGTACCTCTTCCAGACGCTGGCGCAGCAGAACATCGAGACGCTGAACGGGTACGGCGTGAAGCGGATCGTGACGAACTGCCCCCACTGCTTCAACACCCTGAAGAACGAGTATCCGGATTTCGGCGGGAACTACGAAGTGCTGCACGGGACCGAGCTGATCGCGGCGCTGATGGCCGAGGGGCGGCTCGGCTTCGAGGGGCACGGCGGGCCGAAGTCGATCACGTTCCACGACCCGTGCTACCTGGGCCGGCACAACGACGTCTACGACGCGCCCCGCCAGATCCTCGGTGCCATCCCGGGGCTCGAGGTGAAGGAGCTGGGCCGGAGCCGCGAGACCGGCCTCTGCTGCGGCGCGGGCGGCGGGCGCATGTGGCTGGACGAGAAGATCGGCGCCCGGATCAACCAGACGCGCTTCGCGGAGATCGAGGCCGCCGGGGCCGAGGCCGTCGGCGTCTCGTGTCCGTTCTGCATGGTGATGATCGGCAACGCGAAGACCGAGATGAGCGGAAAGACCGAGGCGTTCGACGTCCTGGAGCTGGCGGCCGCGGCTCTACCGGTGCATCCTGGGGGGCGTCCGGCGGCCTGAGCCGTCCGACAGGGGGGAGCCATGGCCGCATCGAAGAAACCCGACGTGACCCGGCCCGTCCCCACCGTGACGGGTCCGACCAAGATCGTGGTTCCGGAGGCGAAGGAGGTCACCAAGCCCGTCCGCGCGGTGACGGCCACCGGAACGAGGCCGTTCGTGACCGCGGACGTGGTCTCAAAGGAGCACCTCCAGGCGCAGAAGTGGCGGCTCCTGAAGAGACGGCGGGACGCGGCTGTGGCGCAGCTCCAGACGGAGGAGGCCAGGCGTCTCCGGAACATCCGCGTCCGGCGTGCGGTGCTCGGTCTCGCCGTTTTCGGTCTGGTCGCCTATGGGTGGCGGATCCTCGATTCCGAGCACGGGAACCGGTGGCCGCTCTTCCCGGTGTGGATCCTGATGTGCGTCGCGGTGGTGGGCGCCCTCGGCCTCATGATCTGGTACATCGACTGGAACAACTGAAGTGATCGGGAGACCCGTCACGCGGGTCTCCCTACCGTCCCCTCGGCCGCTGGCC
>CAYLNK010000111.1:12043-18449 GCA_964384675.1 uncultured Holophagales bacterium
AGTGATCGGGAGACCCGTCACGCGGGTCTCCCTACCGTCCCCTCGGCCGCTGGCCGCGGCCTGCGGCGCAGTGATCGGGAGACCCGTCACGCGGGTCTCCCTACCGTCCCCTCGGCCGCTGGCCGCGGCCTGCGGCGCAGTGATCGGGAGACCCGGGCTTCGGCCTGCGGGTCCGGCCGCCCTACTCGTCGTCGAAGATGCCGCGGGGCTTCGTCGCCGGGTCGCTCTTCGCGCGTTCGAGGGCTTGCTGGAAGGTCTTCTCCAGGATCTCGCTCTTGTGCTTCTCGCGCTCGACCGTGGCCGAGAAGATGTCCGCGGCCCGCTCCTTCTGCCGCGCGATCTCCTTGGCGGCGTCCTCGAACGAGGTGACCTTGCGCTTGGCCACGGCAGGCTCGTGGCTGAGCACCGCTCCCGTCGCGGAGTCGACCCGGAGCGTGGCGTCGCAATCGGGGCAATGGACGAGCAGCGCGTCGCTCATCCGTCGATTATCCTCGCGGCAGTGGACGGGGCCAATTCGCCGGACTGGAAGCGCCACCTGAAGGAGCTCGGGCTCGTCCGGCCCAGGCGGACGAGGGTCTCTCCCGAGGCCCGTCCCCGGCTCGAGAGCGTCTCCCGCGGCCGGCTCGGGGAAGACCTCGCGGTGAGATACCTCGAGTCGAGAGGTGTGAGGGTTCTCGCCCGAAACGTGGCCTACCCCGACGGGGAGCTGGATGCGGTCGCGCGGGACGGCGATGTCCTGGCCTTCGTGGAAGTCCGCCTCCGGAGGTCGGTGAACCGTGGGTCACCGTCCGAATCCGTCACTGCCGCCAAGAGACGGCGCATCCAGGCCGCGGCGCGTCGTTGGCTCGCGGAGCACGCCGACCGGCGGGTCGTCCGATTCGACGTCGTCACGCTGGTGGGCGAGGGGACGGCCCTCGAGATCGGCTGGATCAAGGGAGCATTCGATGCGTCTTCGTAGTCTCGTCACGTTCGCGGCCGGCGTCCTCTGCGCGGCCCCTCTGCATGCCGGACTCCGCTTCGAGCCCGCGTCCGGACCAGCCGGGGGCGACGTGGCGTCGCTCGCCGCCGACGGCACGACGCTCTGGGCGGGGACGTCACGCGGGGTGTGGCGGCTGGCATCGGGAGCCTGGTCTCGGGACGGGCTCGAGGACCAGACGATCCTCTCGGTCGCGGTCGCGGGCGGTTCGGTCTGGGCCGCCACGTCCGGAGAGATCCTGTACCGCCGGCAGGCGGACGGCCGCTGGACGGCGGAGGCTCTCCCGGTCGTCCCGCCCGGACCGACGAGCGTCGCGTCGGTGCTCCTCGCGGACGGCGCGGTGCTCTACGCAGGAGGGACACAGCGGCTCGGCACGGCCGGCGTCTTCCGCTGGAGCAGCGGGACGTGGAGCGCGCTGCCGTCCCCGGGCGCGTCGGCCGTGACGTCGCTCGCGGTGTCGGCCGGTGACCTCTACGCGGGGCTCGCGAGCGGCGGCGCCGCGCGGTTCCAGGGCGGAGCGTGGACCGCTCTGGCAGCAGGGATCCTGCCGGGCGAGACCGTGGCGGCCCTGACGGTCCAGGGCGGCGCGCCGTACGCGGGGACGGTACGCGGGCTGTACGCGTGGAACGGAAGCCAGTGGGTGAGGGACGCGGCATTCGGGCTCCACGACGTGCGGGCGCTCGCGACCGCCGGGGGCACGCTCCGGGTGGCAACCCTGGACGCCGGCCTGTTTCGTCAGAACGGCTCGGCCTGGGTCGCCGACGGCACGGGGGTCCTCCCGAGGGGTGGACGCTCCTTCGCCACCGCGGGCGGCGCGCTCTACCTGGGCACGGCCGGTGGACCGGTGTACTCGCTCGCGGGAACGGCCTGGTCCGACGTCGCCCCGGGCTCGCTGGGCGCCGCGGTGATCACCGAGATCGTGACCGGCACGAGGAGCGATCCGGCCTCCGGGGACTACGCCGTGGCGGCGGCGGGCGGCGGGGTCCGCTCGGTCCCGGCCTCCAGCGCGGGCCCGCTCGCCGCGACGTTGCCGGACGGGTGCGGCGACGTCTCGAGCCTCGTCCTTTCGCCCAGCGGTCCGGCGGGGGATCTCCTGGCCGCCACTTCGTGCGGTCCGGTCTCCGGCCTCACCGCCTGGGGCGTGACGGGCAGCGGACTCCCGCTCGACGCGCGGGTGACCACGCTCGCGGCCCTGCCCCAGGGAGTCGTCGGCGGCACCACGGGCTCGGGGCTCTTCACGTTCAGCGGGTCGACCTGGAGCCCGGACGTGAACGGGATCGACCCCTTCGCCTCGGTGCTGACGCTCCGCACGGTCGGGTCGACCCTTTACGCCGGATTACTCCAGGGCCTCTTCGAGCGGAAGGCGAACGGGGCGTGGCTCGACGTGAGCGACGGGCTGCCGCCCTTCACCACGGTCGCCGCGCTGGGCGGGGACGAGGCCACCGCGTTCGCCGCGCTCAACTTCGGAGGCGTCTATCGACGTGACAAGGGCCAGTCGTGGCTCGCGGACGCGACCGGCGCCGGCTCGGCGTCCTTCACCTCGCTCGACGTCTCCGCCGGGCGCCTGGTGGCCGGGGCGTCGACGGGCGGAGTGCTCATGAAGCGGGACGGGGGCTGGGGGAGCGAGAACACCGGGCTTCCGGCCGGTGCGGACGTGCGGGTCGTCAGGACGCTGCGCCAGGTGGCGGCGGGGAAGCCGTTCCGGCACGGCGTGCTGGCCGGTACCGGAGGCAGCGGTCTCTTCTTCGCGTCCACGGCGGCGTCCGTGCGCACGGTGCCGGTCGTCCTGGACCTCGTCGGCGGCACCGGAGCGCGGTTCCGCACCGAGCTGACGATCGGGAACCGCGGCTCCAGCCCCGCGACCGCGAGGCTCGAGCTGTCGGCCGCGCCCGGCTTCGGTGGCGGCCAGGCCAGACCGGAAGGCGGCAGCGTCGCCGTCGAGATCGCGGGCGGCACCGAGCTCCGCATCGCCGACGCGATCGAGTACCTGAGGAGCAAGGGACTCACCGTCCCGGCCGCTCCGGTGGCCGGCTCGCTCACCGTGCTTGGCGACGCCGGGGGGCTCGTCGGATCGGCCACGAACGACCTCTACGCAATCGCACGGACCTACACCGGCGACGCGTCCGGCGGCACGTACGGCCTCTTCTACGACGCGCCGTCCGACGTCGACGCGGCGGAGGACGAGGGCGCGGTGTTCGGGCTGCGGAGCGTCGCCGACGTCTCGAGGTCCCACCTCGGGCTCGTCCACCTCCCGCACCGGAGCGAGCAGCCGATCGAGCTGACCATCCAGGTCTACTCCGACACCGGCGTCGCTTCGGGCTCACCGTTCACCCGGACGCTGCAGCCGGGCGAGTGGGGGCAGGTCAACAACATCCTGGCCGCGGGCGGCCTGCCCGAAGGGTCCTTCGGCTACGTGAAGATCCGCCGGACCTCGGGGACCGGATCCTGGAGCGCGTACGGCGTCGTCAACGACGCGGCCACGTCGGACGGGTCGTACCTTCCGCTCTATCGGCCCGGCGGTCTCGCCTCGGCCCGGCGGCTGATCGTACCGGTGGTGCTCGACGTCTACGGCGATCGCGGGGCGCACTTCACGACCGAGCTGACGCTCGCGAACGATTCCACGGTCGCCACGCCGGTCGACCTCGTCTATTCGCCTGCGCCCGGCTTCGGCCCCACCGAGGGGCCTCGCCTGGCGACCGCGGTCAGCCTGCCCGCGCGCGCTCAGCTGACGATCGATGACGTCCTCGCGTTCTTCCGCAAGCAGGGCGTCGCGATACCGGACGGGACGTCGGGACCTCAGGCCGGCACCCTGTCGGTGGAGTTCCGCTCTCTCACCAGCTTCGACGCGCCGCGCACCGTGGCGCTCGCCCGCACCACGACTCCCGGGCCGTCCGCCGGCTCGGGGACGTACGGGCTCTTCTACCCCGCCATCGCGTACGGCGGCGGATCACGCACATCCGCCATCGTGCCCGCGCTGACCCAGGGCTCGGCCGCGCGGTCCAACCTCGCGGTCGTGCACGCGGGGGGCGGCTCGTCCGCTCCGCTCGGCGTCACGGTGCGACTCTTCGACGCCACCACGGGTGTGCCGACCGGCTCGACGCTGTCGGCGACGCTGCTGGCGGGGGAGTGGAAGCAGTGGTCGCGAGTGCTGGAGGCGGCCGGCTCCTCGGCGTCCGCGGCCTACGCGGTCGTGACCCGGACGGAGGGGAACGATTCGTTCTTCGCCTACGGCGTCGTCAACGACAACGTCACGTCCGATGGCAGCTACGTGGCGATGATCCCCGCCGCCGGATACTGAGCGCGTCGTGAAATGAGGCGGGTGCGTAAACTGACGGACTGTTCCACCGTCTCTTCACGCGGAGGTGTGCGGTGAGCGACCCGGGAGCCCGCGGGTGACCCTGACCGGCCGGACGCTCGGGCGCTATCGCCTCGACACCCTGCTCGGCCAGGGCGGCATGGCGGACGTCTACCGCGCCACCGACACGAAGCTCGGGCGCGCCGTCGCGGTCAAGGTGATCAACCGTTCGCGGGCCGGCGATCCGCAGTTCCAGTCGCGCTTCACGCAGGAGGCCCGGCTGGTCGCGTCGCTGGAGCACCCCGGCATCCTGCCGATCTACGACTACGGAGAGGAGGACGAGCTCCCGTACCTCGTGATGCCGTACCTGGACGGCGGCACGCTGCGGGACCGGATGCTGGGCCAGCCCGTGCCCTTCCCCCTCGCCTCGGCCTGGATCCGTCAGCTCGGGGACGCGCTCGACGCCGCTCACGCCGCCGGGATCCTGCACCGGGACATCAAACCGGCCAACGTCCTGATCGGAAAGGGAGACCGCCTCTCCCTCGCCGACTTCGGCATCGCCAAGATGCTCGAGGCCACGACGGGGCTGACCGCGACCGGGATGGTCGTCGGGACGCCGGTCTACATGGCGCCCGAGCAGGCGCAGGGGAAGCCGGCATCGCCGGCCTCGGACCGGTACGCGCTGGGCATCCTCTCGTACGAGCTCCTCGCGGGGCGGCCCCCGTTCGATGGAGAGAGCGCGCTCGCGCTGATGAACCAGCACGTCACCATGTCCGCGCCGCCG
Source organism: uncultured Holophagales bacterium (assembly GCA_964384675.1). Classification (GTDB taxonomy): domain Bacteria; phylum Acidobacteriota; class Thermoanaerobaculia; order UBA5066; family UBA5066; genus CAYLNK01. Next base: position 17,099 of record CAYLNK010000111.1, read on the forward strand.
CTCTCGGCGCGGGTGAGAGGCCTCCCGGCCGGTCTCGACGCCGTCTTCGAGAAGGCCCTCGCCAAGGACCCGGCCCTGCGACACGCGTCGTGCCGGGCGCTGGCCGACGCCGTCGCGGCGTTCCTTCCGACGGGGGAGCACCCGACCGCGGACGTGCCGACCGTCCCGACGTCGTCGTGGGCGCCGCACCTCACGAGCGCCACCGCCGTGCAGTCGACTCCCGGGGCCGGATCACGTCTCCCGGTGGCCAGCGTGACGCCCGCCGCACGGAGCCTGACGAGCGAGGCGACCGTGGCCGCGCGGACGTCGCCGTCGACGTCTCGCCGCTGGGCCGTTCCGGCGATCGCCGGGGCGGTCATCGGGGCGGCCGCGATCCTCATCGTCGCGAGAGTCTCGAGCCAGAAGCCGTCGGCGCCGGTGGCTCCCGTCACCACCTCGACTTCGGCACCATCCGCTCCGACCGAGGCCCCGGCCGCGCCCACCCGCGGACCGGTGGCCGCTCCGATCCAGGTCGTGGAGCTGGCGCCCACGGCGCGCGCGCTTCCGACGAGCGCTCCGGCCCCCACACCGCCTCCGGCCCAGGAGAGCGCCCGCCTCGACTCGCCGCCTCTGCCGCCGGATCTGGCCCCGTCGGCGCCGGGTCCGCCGGAGTCGCCGGAGCCGCTCCGGATCGGGAGGAGCGATTTCCGCTGTCCCGGGAAGCTCGACTTCGTGAAGGACCTGTACGCCGGCGATCCGGGAACCGTCGATCTCATCCAGGCTTGGCGGTTTTGCCTCGACGGGAAGCCGGAGCAGGCCCTTTCGTCGGCGCTCAACGCGCACCGGAGGGCGGCCGCGGGCCCGGTCCGTTTCGCGGCGGCGGCCTTCTCGGCGGACATGCTCGAGCAGACCGGGAAGACGGGCGAGGCGGCCCGCTGGTACCGGGAGGCGTTCTCGACGAAGGTGCGGCGGGACGAGCTTCCGGAGCTGGGCCGCGGGCGGTTCGCGCTCCACTTCAAGCCGGTGCGCGAGATCGCGTCGAGCGCGGCCAGCTTCGAGTCGGCCACGTCCGGGCGTCCGGTGGATCCCGAGGAGCTCCTGGAGCGGGCCTGCGCGGAGGAGAACGCACTCGCCTGCCGGCCCGGTCCAGACGTCCTGGGGCCCGGTCCGCGAAACCGCCCGCGGCTCCGCTGAGGCCGGTCATTCGCGGTGACTTGACACCCGTCGCCCGCTCGTCTACCTTTCGCCGGTCGGTGCGAGCCGACCCCCGCGCGGGACTAGCTCAGTGGTAGAGCGCTACCTTGCCAAGGTAGATGTCGCGAGTTCGACCCTCGTGTCCCGCTCCATGAAAGGCACAGGCCCGGCTAGCGCC
>CAYLNK010000112.1:0-18446 GCA_964384675.1 uncultured Holophagales bacterium
CGCGAGATCCATCCGGCAGCGCGCCACGTACCGCAGCGGCGACTCCCGCACCAGCTCGCGGAACCGGCGCGCGAAGGCGGCGCGAGACATCGCGACGCTCCGCGCCAGCCTCTCGAGGCCCCAGTCCGCGGCCGGGTCGGCGTGAACGAGCGCGAGCGCCCGGCCGATCTGCGGGTCCCGGAGCGCCCCGAGCCAGCCCGCGCGACCTTCGGGCTGGCGCGCCAGCCACGCGCGCAGCACCTGCACGAAGAGGACGTCGACGAGCCGTCCGACGAGCGCGGCCGAGCCGGGCTCGCCCGCCACGAACTCGTGGGTCAGGAGGCCCAGCGTCGCCTCCAGGGGACCCGCCAGGCGGCCGTCCTCCGCCGGCACGTGGATCACCGGCGGGAGAAGCGAGAGGATCGGATGCGGCCCCTCGGAATCGAAGCGGTACGCCCCGCAGTAGAGGACCGACGGCACCCCGCCGCCCCCGGCGCGCACGAGCTTGCCGTCTCCCACGCGCTTCTCGGCCAGGAGCGTCGACAGGGGCACGGGGGAGACGTCGGGTTCGCTCGCGAGCGCGTGCCCGATCCCCGACGGCATCAGGAGGACGTCCCCCTGCCCGACGTGCCGGGGCCGCAGGGCGCCGGCCCGCAGCCAGCAGGTTCCGCGTCCCACCACGTGGAACGCGGCTGCCTGGCCGGCCGGGAACGCGATCCCCCACGGCGCCGTCAGCTCGCTCCGGCAGAAGAGCCCGCCGGTGAGGCCCGTCCGGGCGATCACGTCGGTGAGGAGGTCGCCGCTCGGCTCCGGCGAGGAGAGGCGCGTCATGCGTCGACCGTAGCACGGCACGATCCGATCGTCTCGCTGGCCGAGACTCCCGGACATCGACGAGATCCGCCCGGACATGGCGCGCGGCGCTCTCCTCCCCTACTTTCCCGAACGGAGGCCCTCATGTCCATCGTCGTCAACACTCCGAACGGGAACATCGGCCGCGGCGTCGCCGAACGGCTCCTCGCGGCCGGCCAGCCCGTCACCGTGATCAGCCGCGAGGCGTCGAAGGTCGCCGATCTCGTCGCCCGCGGCGCCCGGCTGGTCACCGGCTCGTTCGAGGACCCGGCCGTCCTGGACGCCGCGCTCGCCGGCGCCACGGCCCTCTTCTGGGTCACGCCCCCGACCTACCGCCCGGACCGCGATGCCTGGCTCGCCGCCACGACCGGCGCCGCCGCCGACGCGGTGAGGCGCAACGGCGTGCGGCGCGTCGTCGTCGTGTCGAGCACCGGAGCGCAGCACGGCCGCGGCACCGGCCCGGTGAACGCGCTCGGCGCGATCGAGCGGGCCTTCCAGGCGGTCGCGCCCGACGTCGCCGTGCTCCGTTGCGCCTTCTTCATGGAGAACCTGCTGCAGGACGCGCCGACGCTCGCGGCGCAGGGCGCGATCTACGGCCCCGTCCCGGCCGACAAGGCGTTCGCGATCGTGGCGACGCGCGACATCGCCGGCGTGGCGGCGGCCCGCCTCCTCGATCGTTCGTGGGGTGGTCACGCCACGATCGGGGTACACGGCCCCGAGGACGTGACGTACTCCCGGGTGGCTGCGATCCTGACCGAGGCGCTCGGCAAGCCCGTGACGTACGTCCCCGTGCCGCTCGCCGCGGCCCGGCAGGGGATGCTCGACGGCGGGATGCCCCCGTTCCTGGCCGGCCTCTTCACCGAGCTGCTCGAGGCCATGTCGTCCGGCCGGCTGGATCCGGCCGAGCCGCGCACCGCCGAGTCGACCACACCCACGTCGCTCCGGGCGTTCGCGCGGGAGGTGATCCGGCCGGCCGTGGCAGCTGCGGGCTGACCGTTCGTCGCCGCCCGCGACCGTTCGTCGGCCCGCCCCGCCGCCCGTCGGGGCGGGCGCGACGGATCCGCCGCCGCGCTCCATCTTGACGGTCGCCACGAAAGGAGCCGTCCATGACGAAGCCCGCCGCCGTCACCGCCGCCGCTCTCGCCCTCTCGCTCGCTTCGCCCGCCCTCGGAGCCGAGCCGGAGGACGGTCCCCGCAAGGCCGCCGAGCTCTACTTCCAGGGCCACGCCACCGGGAACGGCGACTTCTTCCGGCAGGCCTTCCATCCGGACGCGAAGCTGTTCTGGGTGAAGGATGGCGCTCTCACGACGCGCACCAGCGCCGAGTTCGCGGCGGGAGCGTCGGGGAAGCCGCCCGCGGACGAGGCGCAGCGCCGGCGCCGCATCGTCCTCGTCGACGTGACCGGCGACGCCGCGATCGTGAAGGTGGAGCTCGACTACCCCACGGTCGTCTTCACGGACTACCTCTCGATGCTGAAGCTCGGGACCGAGTGGAAGGTGGTCAACAAGACCTTCCACGCCCGGCCGAAGCCGAAGGTCTGAGCGCCCCGCTAGACTTCGCCCGTGCGTCTCTCCGGTCGCGACTTCTGGGTCGCCCAGCTCGCCGGCTGGGGAGCGTACGGGCTGATCATCTGGCTCTCCTCCCTCCCGTCCCTCGGACCCGGCGTCACCCTCGGCGACCTCCTGCCTCTGAAGTCGGCGATGGCGTTCGGCGGGCTCGTCACCAGTCTCCTCGCATGGGCGCTCTACCAGCGTCTCCTCCCCGCGCGGGCCAGCACCGCCCGGCTCGTCCTCCTCGCCACGCTGGTCTCCGCCGCGCTCGGGCTCGTCTGGGGCGCGGTGGTGCAGCTCCTCGTCCCGCGCGGACGCTTCGCGGCGGGAGCCTTCCGGGGCGCCTCGAGCTACGGGATCGCGCTCCTCGCCTGGAGCGCGCTCTACCTGACGTTCACGTACCGGCGGAGGCTGGAGGAGGAGGCCGCCCGGGCCCTCCGGGCCGACGCGCTCGCGAGCGAGGCGCGCCTCGCCATGCTGCGCTACCAGGTCAACCCCCACTTCCTGTTCAACGCGCTCAACTCCATCCGCGCCCTGATCGACGAGGACCCGAGGAAGGCCCGGGAGATGGTGACGGAGCTGTCGGAGCTGTTCCGGTACGCGCTCGTCGGCGGCCGGTCCGACGCGGCGACGCTCGGCGACGAGCTCGCCGCCGTTGAGAGCTACGTGGCGATCCAGCGGATCCGCTTCGAGGAGAAGCTCCGGGTGACGATCGAGGCGAGCGACGAGGCCCGCTCGGCGCGCCTGCCGTCGTTCCTCGTCCACCCGCTGGTCGAGAACGCGGTGAAGTACGGCATGGAGACGAGCCCGCTGCCTCTCGCCGTGAACGTGCGGGCCACCCGCGACGGCGACTCGCTGCGCGTCGAGGTGACGAACACGGGACGCTGGAAGGAGCCGGGCGGAGACGGCGGCACCGGCACCGGCCTCGCGAACGTGAGGGAGCGCCTCGCGGAGCTCTACCCGGCCCGCCACCGCCTGGAGGTGGGCGAGGCGAACGGGCTGGTGAGGGCGCTCCTCGAGCTGCGTCTCGCTCCCGCATGACAAGGCGCTCGCACCTCTCCGCGCTCCTCGTGGACGACGAACGCCTCGCGCGGGTGGAGCTCGAGACCCTGCTCGCCGCCCACCCGGAGGTGGAGGTCGTCGGCGAGGCGGGCGACGTCGAGGCGGCGGCCGCACGCGCGGCGGAGCTGGGGCCGGACGTCGTCTTCCTCGACATCCGGATGCCGGGAGAGGACGGCTTCGCGCTCGTCCCCCGGCTCCCCCGCGGCACGCGCGTCGTCTTCGTGACCGCGTTCTCCGAGCACGCGGTGCGCGCCTTCGAGGTGAACGCCCTCGACTACCTCCTGAAGCCGGTGGCCCCGCGCCGGCTCGCCGAGACGGTGCAGCGTCTCCTCTCCGGCGCCCCGCCACCCGCCCCGCCGAGGAAGGCCCTCCGGCGCGACGACCCGCTCCTCCTCCCTTCGGGCGGCCACTACCGGGTGGTCCGAGTGGGCCAGATCGCCTGCATCGCGGCCGCGCGAGACGACTCGGAGGTGGTCACGGCCGACGGCCGGCGGACCCTCGTCTCGCGCAGCCTGAAGGAGTGGGAGGAGACCCTCCCGCCGGCGAGCTTCCTGAAGGTCCACCGCTCCACGATCGTGAACGTGGATCACGTGGAGCGGATCGAGCCGTGGTTCGGCTCGTCCTTCCGCATCCATCTGCGGAACCTGCCGGAGCCCGTCGTCGTGAGCCGGCGCTTCGCGGCGCTCCTCAGGGAGCGGCTCGTCTGAGGATCCCGAGCCGCTCGATCTCGCCCGCCACGTACTCGGCCACGCGCGCGGCGCCGGCGGCGTTCGGGTGCCCGTCGTCGGGGATCCGGAACGATCCGACCTGGCCGTCGGGGAAGAGCGAGTCGTAGGTCGCCACCGTCGAGCCCTGGCTGCGGAGCCGTGCGACGAGCGGCCCGATGGGGACCTCGCCGAATCCCCTCTCGAGGACGAAGAGGGTCGGTGCGCCGTTCCGGCGGGAGACCAGCTCCGCGACGCGCGAGAGGAGCGCCGTGTACAGCTCCGGATCGGGCCGGTCCGGCCAGAGGAGCCGTCCCGCTCGTTCCCCGAGGGCCGTGCGCCACGCGAGCTCCTCGCGCCACGGCCGGCGGTCCGCGAGGTCGCCCACGAGCTGGAGCCGGCCGGATCGGAGCTGGTACCAGGGCCCGGCTCGGCTCCACGGCCGCTGTCCCGTCGGGCGGAAGGCGTCCACCGCCGCGAAGAAGACCCCGCACGCCACGCGGCGCCGCCCTCCCAGGGTGCGGTCCAGCCCCAGCTCGAGCTGGGCCACCGTCTGGTGCGGACCCCACCCCGACATCGCGAGGTTCAGCACGTCGAGCCGCCCCCCCAGCCGTTCCTCGAGGAGGTACGGCATCGTCTCGTCGTCGGGGAGGTGGAGGCCGAAGCCGAAGGAGTCGCCCAGCACGAGGGCGATCGGCGCCTCGGGGCTCGCCCGCCCCGAACCGAGCCGGAAGCCCGCCGGGCCGATCGTCACGGGTCTCGACTCCTTCCCGCCGCCGGGCCAGAGGCCCGGGCGTTTCCGGAAGCCGAGGGCGGGGTCGTGGGCGGTCCACGCCGGCTGCCGCCATCCCGAACGACGCCCGCGCAACCGCGATCGGAGCTCGAGCCCCCCCTCGGCGACCGCCAGCGCCAGGAGCGTCGCCGCGCAGGCCACGGCGGGTCCCCGCAGTCGGCCGGGAGCGAGGGCGGCGACCACGGCGACCACGGTCCAGACGAGGAGGATCGGGACGGCGACGCGTCCGTCGCCCCTCCACCACAGGACGGTCAGGACGAGCGCGAAGGCCGCCAGGAGGGGCCCCAGGACTCGCGCGCTCAAGCCGGGTCAGAGCCCGTGGCGCGTCTCCTCGACGATGTAGTCGACCACCGCGGGGAGGCTCCCCGTCCGCTCGAACACCTCGCGCTGCCGGTCGGCGCCGGTCTTCCGTCTCAGGATCTCGTGCACGTACTCGACCTCGCGCCGCGAGCCGAGCTCGTCGAGGACGTCGTCCACGAACTCGAGCAGCTCCTCGATCAGGTGCGGGAGCGGGACCTCCTCCTGGGTGCCGAAGTCGATGAGCTTGCCGTCGATGCCGAAGCGGGCGGCGCGGTTGCGGTTCTCGGAGATCAGGGCCCGGGTGTAGCTCCGGAAGCTCAGGTTCTTGTCGTACAGCTTCCAGAGCTTCACCGTGATCGCCTGGAAGAGGGCCGCCAGGCAGATCGTCTCGTCGACCCGCATCGGGATGTCGCAGATCCGGTACTCGAGCGTGGGGAAGAACGGGTGCGGACGGACGTCCCACCAGATCTTCTTCGGGTTGTCGATGCAGCCGGTCTTCACCAGAGTCGCGACGTAGCGCTGGTAGTCGCCCCACGAGTAGAAGTTGTCGGGGATCCCGGTGCGGGGGAAGCGCTCGAAGACCTTCGCCCGGTAGCTCTTCCAGCCGGTGTCGGTGCCGCACCAGAACGGCGAGTTGGTGGAGAGGGCGAAGACGTGCGGCAGCAGGTACCGCGCGCTGTTCTGGATGGCGATGCGGGTCTCGTCGTCCTCCACGGCGACGTGCACGTGGAGCCCGAAGATGAGGTTGGCGCGGGCCACCATCCCCAGATCGAAGACGATCTGCTCGTACCGTTCGTTCGGGGTGATCGCCACGCTCGACCAGTGGGTGAACGGATGGGTGCCGGCCGCGGCGATGGCGAGCCCGTTCTCCCCGGCCAGCTTCACCAGCTCCCGCCGGAGGCCGGTGACGTCGGCGCGGGCCGCGGCGATGTCCTTGCAGATGCCGGTCCCGACCTCCACGACCGACTGGTGCATCTCCTTCTTGATCTTCTCGCCGAGGCGGAACTCCCCCTCGGCGAAGAGCTCGAGGATGTGGGACTTGAGGGCGCGCGTCTCCGGCTCGATGAGCTGGAACTCCTCCTCGATCCCGAGGGTGAAGGAGGGACGCGCGCCCACGATTGGCTACCTCTTCTTGTCCTTGCCCGCCTTCTTGATGGGGCTGGCGGCCGCCGGGGCCGGCTTCCTGCGGGCGGCGACCCGCGTGCCGGCCGAGCTCTTGGCCGGCTTCTCGCTCGCCGACGTCGGCGCAGCGGGCGCGCTGGCCGCGGCGGGCGCCAGCTCGAGGAGGGAGGGCCAGTTGCCGGTCGCCTCGTACGGACGCGGGTTCTTGGCCCGCTCGATCAGGAGCTCGGCCATGGCCCGGACCACCCAGTTGAAGTTCTCCTGTCCCACCGAGTGGACGTCGGCGTCGGGCGCGCAGTTCATGAAGTCGATGGCGTACGGGATCCCGTCCCGCACGGCGAACTCCACCGTGTTCATGTCGTACCCGAGCGCCTCGCAGAGCGCCATCGAGTCGCGGGTCACGCGCTCGACCATCGCGGCCGGCACGGCCTTCCCCTTGGCGGCCTCGTAGCGGAGGTGGTGCGGCTCCTTCGGCGCGTAGCCCATGATCCGCACCCGCCGGCGCCCGAGCACGTAGCACCGGTAGTAGTCGGTGAAGTCGATCGCCTCCTGCGCCATCATCGTGAGGTCACGGGTCTGGTCGTAGGCCGCGAAGAACGCGTCCCGGTCGTCGCACTTGTAGACGTCCTTCCAGCCGCCGCCGTACGCCGGCTTCAGGAAGATCGGGAAGCCGAGGTAGCTGAAGACGTCCTCCCAGTCGACGTACTTCATGTTCCGGAACGACTTCTCGGCGGTGTTCGGCGGGAAGTCCTTGTGCGGCAGGAGGACGGTCTTCGGGACCGCGACCCCCGCGGCGAGCGCCACGATGTTGTCGAAGTACTTGTCGTCCGCCGACCACCAGTACGGGTTGTTGATCACCTGGACGCCCCGGGCGACGGCGCACTTCAGGAAGGTCCGGTAGAACGGGACCTCGTGGCTGATCCGGTCCAGGATGACCGAATAGTCGAAGCCCTTCTCCTGCTGCAGGTGGCCGATCTGGACCGGTCCCGCCTCGATGTCGTCCCCGTTCGCCTTGGCCATGGTGTTGATCTCGTTCATCACGGCCCACGGAAACGTGTCTTCCTGGCCGAACAGGATCCCGATCTTCTTGGTCGCCATACGTGCTCTCCATTTCCCTCGAGAAAGAGTGCGCGGATCGTAGCCGGTCGGCGCGCCGCCGGGCAAACGGGCATCATCCGGCCGTGGCCCGCCCTCCCGCCGAGACGTTCACGCTGAAGCTCGAGGTCGCCGGCCGGCGGACGGAAGGGAGGGTCGCCCTCCCGTCCGATCCGGTGCCGGCGACGGCGATGCTCCCGGTCGTCCACGCGGTCGCCGACGCCGTCGTGAGGCTGACCGGTGAGACGCTCGCCGAGGGCGGGACGCCGATCACCTGCGGCCCCGGCTGCGCGGCCTGCTGCCGCAAGCTCGTCCCGATCTCGGCCACCGAGGCGCGCCAGCTCCGGACCGTGGTCGACGCGCTGCCTGAGGAGCGCCGGGCCGCGGTCGAGGCGCGCTTCGAGGCGGCGGGCGCCCGGCTCGACGCGGCGGGGCTCCTGTCGCGCCTCGACCGGATCGGCCTCTCCGCCGAGGAGGTCGTGGAGCTCTCCTCACCGTATTTCGACCTGTGGCTCGACTGTCCGTTCCTCGAGGAGGAGCGGTGCGCGGTGTACGCCGGGCGCCCGGCCGCCTGCCGGGAGTACCTCGTCGTCTCGCCGCCGGCCGCCTGCTTCCCCGGCTCCCCGGAGGCGAACGTCGATCGCGTCCGGCTGCCGCGGAGCGTCTCGAACGCCCTCTCGACGCTGGAGCCGGCCGGCTGGATCCCCCTCGTCCGGGCGCTCGAGCGGGCCCCACGCCTGCCGTCGGAGCCGGCCCCTCGAACCGGCGGCGCCTGGCTCCAGGCCGTGCTCGACGGTTCAGAATAGAGCGGTGAGACGCCAGCACCTCGAATGGGACAGCCCCGTCCTCGAGCGGCGGATGGAGATGCTCTGGATCGGAGACCGCGGGCGCCCCGTCCTGGTCTTCCCCACCTCCATGGGCCGCTACTACCAGAACGACGACTTCGGGCTGTCGGGCGCGCTCGCCGACAAGATCGAGGCGGGGTTCCTGCAGCTCGTCTGCGTCGATTCGGTGGACGCCGAGAGCTGGTACAACCGGGCGGCACCGCCCGAGTACCGCGCCTATCGCCACGAGCAGTACGACACCTACCTGCGCCACGAGGTGCTGCCCCTGATCTGGGACCGCACCGGGGACGGGAACGTCGCCACCGTGGGGGCCTCGTTCGGGGCGTACCACGCGGCCAACGTCGCCGCGCGCTACCCCGGCCTGATCACGAAGGCGATCCTCTTCTCGGGGCTCTACGAGATCGGGATGTTCCTGGACGGCTACTGGGACGAGCGCTGCTACTACCACTCGCCGGCGGCCTCCATCGCCAACATGGAGGGGGAGACCCTCCAGCGGCTCCGGCAGGTAGAGTGGGTCGTGGCGACCGGGGAGGGAGACGGGCTGATCCGGCAGAACCGGGACTTCGCGGACCTGCTGCGGCGCAAGGGCTGCCGGGTCCACGCGGAGTTCTGGCGCGGCGTGAGCGGCCACGACTGGCCGTTCTGGAACGGGGCCATCCGGCGCTTCCTCTGATCCAGGCCGTAAACTCCCGCGGTTTGCCCAGAAACACGATGAGGTGACCATGAACACATGCAGAACGGCGAGGGGAGCGAGCGCGCTCGCCCTCCTCGCGCTCCTCGCGTCCGGCTCGTCCGGCCCGGCGTCGGCCCAGGAGCTGAAGGTCGAGGAGCGGACCCTCTCGAACGGGATGAAGCTCCTGCTGCTCCCCCGCCACGACGAGCCGACCATCGCGGGCGGCTGGGTGGCGCACGTCGGCTCGGTGAACGAGCGGCCCGGGATCACCGGGATCAGCCACCTCTTCGAGCACATGATGTTCAAGGGGACCCCGACGATCGGCACCAAGGACGCCAGGCGCGACCTCGAGATCATCGAGGAGCAGGAGAAGCTCCGCACCCAGATGCGCGCCGAGGAGACCGGGATGCGGGCGGCGCTGCGCAAGGGCGACGTGGACGACATCACGAAGCCGGAGAGCAAGTCCCCCCGCTACAAGGAGCTGGAGGCGAAGTTCGACGAGCTCGTGAAGGAGCAGCGGGGCCTCCTCAACAAGAACGAGTTCTCGACCCTCTACCAGAAGGCCGGCGGCTCGGGCCTGAACGCGTTCACCAACGAGGACATGACCGTCTACTTCATCACGGTCCCGAAGAACAAGCTCGAGCTCTGGATGTGGATGGAGTCCGAGCGGCTTCTGCGTCCCGTCTTCCGCGAGTTCTACGCGGAGCGTGACGTGGTCTACGAGGAGCGCCGCCTGCGGGTCGAGTCGACGCCGACCGGCCGCCTCGAAGAGGCGTTCGACGAGATGTTCTGGCGCGGCCACCCGTACACGTGGCCGGTGATCGGCTACCCGTCGGACCTCCCCAACATCACCAAGGCCCAGGCCGACGACTACTTCTCGCTCTTCTACGCCCCGAACAACCTGACCGCCGTCCTCGTCGGCGACTTCGACCCGAAGGAGGCCGCCGACCTGGCGGAGCGGTACTTCGGCCGGATCGCCCGCGGGAAGACCGCGCCGCCCGAGATGACGACGCTCCCGCCGAAGTGGGAGGCGGAGATGCGCTACCAGGGGGAGGCCGAGACCAATCCCCAGATCGAGGCGCGCTGGCACACCGTCGGCTTCCAGCACAAGGACTCGTACCCTCTCCAGGTCCTCGCCCAGCTCCTGAACGGCCGCACCGGCCGCCTCTACAAGTCGATGGTCCTCCCCCAGGACGCCGTGGCCACGCAGGCGGGCGCCGGCCAGCAGACCCAGAAGTACGCGGGCTCGTTCTCGATCAGCGCCGAGGTCAAGGACGGCAAGACGCCCGCCGACGTCGAGGGCAAGCTCCTCGGCGAGGTCGAGAAGCTGCAGAAGGAGCTCGTCCCCGCCGAGGAGCTCCAGAAGGTGAAGAACAACTTCGCGGCCGCCGCGTTCCGCCGCCTCTCGTCCAACTTCCCGATCGCGGTGCAGCTCCTGAGCAGCGACGGCTTCGGGGACTGGCGCGAGATGAACGACGGGCCGAAGAGGATCCAGGCCGTCACCGCCGAGGACGTGCGGCGCGTCGCCCAGAAGTACTTCACGAAGGAGAACCGGGCGATCGCCGTCTACACGCGGAAGGCCGGCGCGCCCGCACCCGAGCCGGACGACCCGGCGATCGCGAACCTGCCCGAGGAGACCCGCAACCGGATCAAGGCAACGGTGGCCCAGGTCAAGGCGTCCACGAACCTCGACCGCCTGCAGGGCATGGTGCAGCAGACCGAGGCGGCGCTCGGCAACGCCCCGGTCGGCGCCAAGGCCGGCATCGAGGTCGTCCTCAAGGCGGCCAAGGCCCGCATCGAAGAGCTGAAGAAGAAGTGAGCGGGAGAACGACGTTGAGAAGCGCCATGAAGCACACCCTTCGTTTCACCCTTCCCGCCCTCGCGCTCGCCGTCGCCGTGCCGGCCGGAGCGGTCGAGGTGGTCCCTCATCCCGACAAGCTCGCGTACAAGGCGTTCACCTACACGCCGCCGGTCGCCAAGGAGTACCGGACCGTCCTCAAGGGAGGCGTCGTCGCCTACCTCGCCGAGGACCACGAGCTGCCGCTGGTGAGCGTCTCCGTCGTCCTCCGCGGCGGCACCTACCTGACCCCGCCCGGCAAGGAGGGCCTCGCCGAGCTGACCGGCTACCTGATGGCCCGCGGCGGAACCAAGGACCGGACCGCCGAGCAGCTCGAGGAGCGCCTCGCGTTCCTTGCGGCGAACCTCGGCTCCTCGATCGGCGACGAGCGCGGATCGGTCAGCCTGAACCTCCTCTCCAAGGACCTCGACGAGGGCCTCAAGATCCTGCGCGAGATCCTCACCGAGCCCCGCTTCCAGGACGACAAGCTGAAGCTCCGCAAGGAGCAGCTCCTGTCCGACATGAAGCAGCGGAACGACGACTCGGCCGACATCGAGGCGCGCGAGCGCGAGATGCTGGCGACCGGCGAGGCGTACTACGCGAACCGGTACGCGACCAAGGCGTCCCTCGACTCGATCACGCGCGACGACCTGGTCGCGTTCCACAGGAGGTGGGTCGCGCCGCAGAACGTGATCGTGGCCGTGGCGGGCGACTTCAAGAAGGCCGAGATGCAGAGGAAGCTCGAGGCCCTCTTCGCCTCGTGGCCCTTCAAGGGCGAGGCCGCCCCGCCCGTCCCGAAGCCCGACCACAAGCTGAAGCCGGGGCTCTACGTGGTCGACAAGGACGTCAACCAGGGGCGCGTCGCGATCCTGCTGCCGGGGCTCTCCCGCACCGACCCCGACATCTTCCCCGCCTCGATCATGAACGCCATCCTGGGGGGCGGCGGCTTCTCGAGCCGCATCGTCAACCGGGTGCGCTCCGACGAGGGTCTCGCCTACTCGGCCGGCTCCGGCCTCACCGGCGGCGTCTGGTATCCGGGCCTGCTGCGCGCCGGGTTCCAGTCGAAGGTGCGCACCTGCGCCTACGCGACCCAGATCGTCCTCGACGAGATGACGAAGATGCGCGCGTTCGGGACGGCGTCGGGGGACGCGGCGAAGAAGGAAGAGGACGAGCTGGCGACCGCCAAGAGCTCCGCGATCGAGACGCTCCCCCGCCGCTTCTCGACCAAGGCGCAGACCGTCGGCGTCCTCGCGGACGAGGAGTTCACCGGCCGGTACAAGACCGACCCCGGCTACTACGCGGCCTATCGGGCCAACGTCGAGAAGGTGACCGCGGCCGACGTGAAGCGCACGGCCGAGAGGCTTCTGACCCCCGCGACGGCCACGATCCTCGCCGTCGGCAAGAAGGACGACCTGATGAACCCCGACCCGAAGCACCCCGTGAAGTACCCCGACCTCGCCGGCGGCAAGCTCGTCGACCTGCCGCTGCGCGACCCGCTCACGATGAAGCCCCTCGGGAAGTGACCCCATGACGAAGCGATTCGCGGGACTCCTGCTCCTCTCCCTCTCGGGCCCCGTCGCCGCCCAGCCCGCGCCGGCGGCGCCGGCCGCGGCGAGTTCGGCTCCCGTCAAGAAGCCGATCACGCTCGAGCGGGCCGCCGAGGTGGCGGGCGCCGCGTTCCGCGACCGCTTCGACCCCGTCTGGCGCGACGCCAGCCACTTCACCAGCACCGCCAAGGGGGAGGGCGAGCCCGCGCCCTCCCTCCACGAGACCGACGCGGCGACCGGCAAGCGCACCAGGCTGCGCGACCCGGTCGCCCTCCCGGGAAGCGAGAAGGGAAAGGAGAAGTGGCTCCGCTTCGGCGGCGGCCGCTACAGCCCGAGCGGCGCCAGCCTCCTCGTCTCCCAGGACTCCGACCTCTGGCTCCTCGACCTGAAGTCGAAGGAGGTCAGGCGCCTGACCAAGGACGAGGACGACGAGGAGAACCCGACGTTCTCGCCCGACGGCGCGCGCGTCGCGTACACGAAGCGGAACGACCTCTACTGCGTCGAGGTCGCCTCCGGCAAGGAGACCCGCCTCACCACGACCGGCACCGAGAACGTGCTGAACGGCAAGCTCGACTGGGTCTACGAGGAGGAGCTGGCGAACCGCAAGAGCGGCCGCTCGTACGAGTGGTCGCCGGACGGCAAGGCGATCGCCTACCTGCGGCTCGACCAGACCCGCGTGCCGGAGTACCCCATCGTCGACTACCTGCCGACGAACGGGAAGCTGCGCAGCCAGAAGTACCCGAAGGCCGGCGATCCGAACCCGATCCCGTCCGTCCACGTGGTCGAGGTCGAGGCGCCCGGCGCCGGCGTCTCGATCACGTCCACCCCCGACGACTTCTACGTCGCCCCCGAGATGTCGTGGACCGCGGACTCGACCTCGGTGGCGTTCCTGAAGATGAACCGCGCGCAGGACCGGGTCGAGCTGACCCTCCTCTCCCGCAACGGGCAGTCCTCGAAGGTGCTCCTCGTCGAGAGCGACCCGGCCTGGATCAACTCGCTCGAGCCGCCCCGCTTCCTGAAGGACGGCTCCTTCCTCTGGATCTCGGAGCGCACCGGCTTCTTCCACCTCTACCGGTACGCGGCGAACGGCACGTTGAAGAACGCGGTGACCTCGGGCAAGTGGATGGTCGACCCGGGCGAGCCGTGGGAGGTGGACGAGGCGAGCGGCACCGTGCTCTTCGCCGCCACCGAGAAGGACCCGCGCGAGCGCCACCTCTACCGCGTCAAGCTCGACGGCACCGGCTTCAAGCGCCTCTCGGTCGAGCCCGGCACCCATTCCCTCAAGGTCGCGCCAGGCGGGGCCGCCTACCTCGACACGTACTCGAGCCTCACGGCCCCCCCGAAGACCGCGCTCGTGAAGGCCGACGGCACGCGCGTGGCCCTCGTGGACGAACGGAAGAACCTGCTGGAAGGCTCGATCGTGGCGCCGGTCGAGATGAGCGCCTTCACCGGCAGCGACGGCACGCTCTTCTACTACCGCCTCGTCAAGCCGCCCGACTTCGACCCCGCGAGGAAGTACCCCGTCATCGTCCACGTCTACGGCGGCCCGCACGCCCAGATGGTCGTCGACAAGTGGGGCGCCTCCTCCGTGCTCGACCAGGTCCTCGCGACCAAGGGGTTCCTGGTCTTCGCGATGGACAACCGCGGCTCGTGGGGACGCGGGCACGCGTTCGAGACCCCGCTCCTGAAGCGGATGGGCGAGATCGAGCTGAAGGACCAGCTGGAGGGCGTCGCGCACCTTCGGAAGATGCCGTTCGTGGACGGGGCGCGGATCGGCATCCACGGGTGGTCGTACGGCGGCTTCATGTCGGCCACGGCCGCGACCAAGGGCGAAGGCGTGTTCAAGGCCGTCTTCGTCGGCGCGCCGGTGACCGACTGGAAGTACTACGACTCGATCTACACCGAGCGGTACATGAAGCTGCCCAAGGACAACGAGGCCGGCTACAAGGCGTCCTCGGTGATCGGGGCCGCCGAGAAGCTGAGCGGGAAGGTCCTCCTGATGCACGGCACGTCCGACGACAACGTCCACATGCAGCAGTCGATGGCGTTCATCGACGCCCTGATGCGGGCGAAGAAGGAATTCACCTTCGTCCCGCTGCCGCGCCAGCTCCACGGGCCGCAGGACCCGGCCGCGCGCTTCTACTCCAACCTCCGGCTCGTGGAGTTCTTCGAGAAGAACCTGTAGGGGACCACCACCCGGGCCCTTCACGTTCGCAGGTCCTCTGGATCCGCCGGGACGGCGGCAGTCACCTCGTGCGGCCGCTGCGCGCGCGCGACCCGCTAGCGAGAGGGACACGACGGACGCGGGGCGGCTCGCGAACTCGCCCCTCGTGCCCTCTCGAGCGGGTCCCCGCGCGTGCTCGAACGGCCGCCCGAGGCGACCGCCCCCGCCCCGGCTCGACGTCATGGCTGATGCGCGGGTCGTGAGTGAACCGGGGCCGCCCCTCCCCCGGCGGATCAGCGGCGAGACCGTGCTCGAGAAGCGAGGCTCCTCAGCGCGCCGGCCAGCCGACGAGGATCGCCCCGACCGTCACGAGGAGCGCCCCGACGACCTGGGGCCGGCCGGGACGCTCGCCGATCAGGCGCGACATCCCGAGCGCGAAGAGCACAGAGACGTTCCTCACCGTCAGCACCGCGCCCGCTCCGCTCGCGCCGAGCGCGGAGAGGAAGACCAGGAACGACGCCGCGCAGACCACGCCTCCGACGATCAGGGACTCCGGCCGCCCTCGAAATGCGGCGAGCGCTCCGGCGAGGCTCCCTCGGCCGAGGAAAACGAGGTTGAGCGGCAGCGCGACCGCGAGCGAAACGGCCGAGAGCGCCGCGGGCTGCGCGCCCGCCGCCAGCGCCTGCTTGTAGCAGAGGTGGTAGGTCGCGATGCAGACCGCGCAGGCGAGCGACCAGCCGAACCCCGACAGCTTCCGCTCGCCCGCCCCCGCGAAGCCGAAGACGACCAGCCCGGCGATCACGAGCCCGGTGCCCAGCACCGCCACCGCCGTCAACGGCTCGTCGAGCAGCAGCACGGACGCGGGCCACACCAGCGCGATCGCCCCTCCCCGCGACACCGCGTAGGCGCTCCCGAGCGGCGCGCGCCGGAACGCGGTACCGAGCGTCGTGAAATAGGCCCCCTCGCAGACGCCGGCGCCGATGCCCCAGAGGAGGCTCGACGTGTGCGGGAACGCCGGCGACGTACCGAACGGCACCGCGAGCGCCGCCACCAGGGCCGCGAGGGCGGCCACCGGCACCGCCGCGTGGTCCGGCCTCGACTGCTTCTTGAGGATCGCGTTCCAGAGCGCGTGGAGGAGCGCCGACAGGAGGACGAGGAGGAGGGGGCCGGGCGCCATCGAGCCGATCGATCTTCTCACCGGCGTCTCCTCCGCCGGGCGCCGTACCATCCGCTCATGAGAGCCATCCGCGTGTCTGCCCACGGCGGCCCCGACGTCCTCGTCCTCTCGGAGGTCCCCGATCCCGCGCCCGGCGCGGGCGAGGCCCTGATCGCGATCGAGGCGATCGGTGTCAACTTCATCGAGACGTACTTCCGGACCGGCGCCTACAAGCCGGCTTCTCTTCCCTTCACGCCGGGCGGCGAGGCGGCGGGCGTGGTGCTCGCGGTGGGCGACGGTGTCTCCTCGGTCGCTCCCGGCGATCGCGTCGTCTCCTGGAGCGTGCCGGGCGCGTACGCCGAGCGCGCCGCGGTCCCGGCCGAGCGGCTGGTGACGATCCCGGACGGCGTCTCGACCCGCCAGGCGGCCGCGGCGATGCTGCAGGGGATGACGGCCCACTACCTCGCGTGCTCGACGTATCCGCTGAAGCCGGGCGACACGTGCCTCGTCCACGCGGCGGCGGGCGGCGTCGGGCTGCTCCTGTGCCAGATCGCCAAGAAGCGGGGCGCCCGGGTGATCGGCACGGTGTCGACACCGGCCAAGGCGGCCCTCGCGCGCGAGGCCGGCGCCGACGAGGTGGTCCTGTACACCGAGACCGACTTCGTGGCGGCAGCGCGCCGCCTCACCGGCGGGGCCGGCGTGAACGTCGTCTACGACTCGGTGGGGCGCACGACGTTCGAGAAGGGCTTCGACGCGCTCGCCCGGCGGGGAACGATGGTGCTGTTCGGCCAGTCGAGCGGGGCGGTGACGCCGTTCGACCCGCAGATGCTCAACCAGAAGGGCTCGCTCTACGTGACCCGGCCCACGCTCGGCGCCTACTCCGCCACGCGCGAGGAGCTGCTCGAGCGGTCCGGCGACGTCCTTTCCTGGATCGCGGACGGCACGCTCTCCGTGCGGATCGACCGCGAGGTGCCGATGGCCCGCGCCGCCGACGCGCACCGCGCCCTGGAGGGCCGGGAGACGACGGGGAAGGTGCTGCTCGTCCCCTGAGGTCGGCTCGCGCTCCGCCTCGCGCCGGGAACTTCGCGGCGCGAGACGGGTCTCCTCCCCCAGGCACGGAGGGGACATGCGCCACACCCGCACGGCCGCGCGGCGCGAGTCGCCGCGCGGCGAGATCAACATCACGCCGCTCGTCGACGTCTGCCTCGTCCTCCTGATCATCTCGATGGTGGTCGTGCCGATGATCGCGGTCCACCCGCCCGAGACTCCGGCCCCTGGGGAGCTCCCGCGCAAGGAGGACCTCGTCACGGTCTCCATGAAGGACGACGGCTCCGTCTGGTACGACTCGCAGGCGCTCGACCGCGCGGTGCTCGTGGACCGCCTCGCCGAGATCCACCGGCAGAACGACAGGAAGCAGATCCTCCTCGTGGCCGACGCGACGCTCCGCTTCCACGACGTCAAGGCCTTGATGGGCGTGGCGCGGGCCGCCGGCTTCCCCGGGATCAACCTCGCCGCGCGGCGGGAGGCCCCCCGGTAGGGCCGCTATGCCGGGAGCAGCTCCACCAGCGTCACCTCCGCCGGCGCCAGCACCCGCATCGGCGGGCCCCAGTAGCCCGAGCCCCGGCTCACGTAGATCTGCGTCTCGCCCACCCGGCCGAGGCCCGCGTTGAACGGCTGCGACAGCTTCACCGCCAGGTTGAACGGGAAGATCTGGCCCCCGTGCGTGTGCCCGGCGAGGACGAGCTGCACCCCGAGCCGCGCCGCCTCGTGCACGGCCTTCGGCTGGTGGGCGAGGAGCACCAGCGGGCGCGCCGGATCGCGCCCCGCGAGCGCCTTGCCGAGGTCCGCGCCGTGCCCGTCGGCGAACTGGTGGGCCGTCCAGTCGTCGATCCCGGCGAGGTCGAGGCGCGCGCCGCCGCGCTCGACGCTCACCCTCTCGTTCCGCAGCACGCGGAGGCCGATCGACGGGAGGTGCGCCACCCACTCGGACGCGCGCGAGTAGTACTCGTGGTTGCCGGTCACGAAGAGGACGCCGTCCCTCGCGGCCAGCTTCGAGAGCGGCGCGACGTGGTGGGCCAGCTCGGCGACCGTTCCGTCGACGAGGTCGCCGGTGATGGCGACGACGTCGGGCAGGAGCGCGTTCGCCGTGGCGACCAGCTCCTCGATCAGGCCGTGCCCGATGGTGGGCCCGACGTGGATGTCGGTCAGCTGGACGATGCGGAAGCCGCGCAGCGCCTCGGGCAGCCCCTTGATCCTCACCGGGACCCGCTTCACCGCGACGCGGGACAGCGCCGAGACCGTGCCGAGACCGCCCACCACGGCCGCCGCGCCCGAGACGCCGGCGGCGAGGAGCCGCGAGAAGGACCGTCGCCGCGCCAGGTCCACGCGCCCGCTTCCCATGAAGAGGCGCGGCAGCTCGAAAGGCAGGAGGAGGACGAGGAGATAGAACATCAGCCCCATCCAGACGTAGGCGAGCCAGGCGAGCGGCCGCGCGACGGCGCGGGGGAAGAGGGCGCCGACCGTGAACGCCGCCGGGATGGAGAGGCCGAGGAGGACGAGCGCCCAGGTGGCGGCGCTCCGCCACGGCGCGGGCCATTCGGCGTCCCGCACCAGGCGGGCCCACAGGTACCGGTGGACCAGGAAGGTGATCGAGAGGACGACGGCGAGGAAGGCGGCGATCCGGGCGATCGGCATGCGTCAGGCTACGCGACCGGGGCGTGGCCGGCGGCGAGCGCGGCGTCCAGCGCGGCGGCGTGGTCCGGCGCGAGCG
>CAYLNK010000113.1:0-18284 GCA_964384675.1 uncultured Holophagales bacterium
GCGGCGCTGGCGCGCGGCGAGGCGCCCGCGCCGGCCACGCTGGCGCGCGAGCGACAGGACCTGCAGCGGCTCACCGACGAGCTGTTCGCCATCGCGCGCCGTTCGCCGCTCGAGTCGTACGGCTTCATCCCCGCGCACCCCGCGCTCGGCGCGATCGTGCAGTCGCTCTTCGTGCACGCGGGGTGGCTGCACCTGGTCGGGAACATGTGGTTCCTGTTCATCACCGGGCCGTTCCTGGAGGACGTGTACGGACGCGTCGGCTTCACCTTCCTCTACCTGCTGTCCGGGATCGTCGGGGCGCTGGCCCACGCGTGGCAGTTCCCGACCAGCCTGGTGCCGGTGGTGGGGGCCTCGGGCGCGATCGCGGGGGTGATGGGAGCCTTCCTGCTGCGGCTCGGGAGGTCCCGCATCCGG
Organism: uncultured Holophagales bacterium; assembly: GCA_964384675.1. Lineage (GTDB taxonomy): Bacteria > Acidobacteriota > Thermoanaerobaculia > UBA5066 > UBA5066 > CAYLNK01. The sequence goes on from CAYLNK010000113.1 coordinate 415, forward strand.
TTCCTCTGCATCCCGATCGTCCTCTTGCCCTTCTTTCGATTCCGCTTCGGGGCCCCCGCGTACGTGGTGCTGCCGCTCTGGCTGCTCGAGCAGCTCGTGAACGTGGGGGGCGAGGGCGGCGAGTCGGGCGTGGCGTGGTGGGCCCACCTCGGTGGTTTCGCGTTCGGCCTCGCGGCGGCGGCGGTGCTGAAGGCCACCCGCGTGGAGGAGCGGTTCATCAACCCGTCCATCGAGAAGGAGGTTTCCTGGGAGCAGAACCCGGACGTGGTGAAGGCCGGCGACGCGCGGGCGCGCGGAGACCTCCTGGTCGCGCGGCTCTCGATCGAGAAGGCGCTCCGCGAGGACCCGGGCAACGTCGACGCCTGGATCCAGGCGGTGGAGATCGCGCGGCTCGAAGGGAACGCCGAGGCGATCGCGCGCACGTCCACCCGCTTGCTCGACCTCTTCCTCTCGCGTGGAGAGAGGGCGCTCGCCCTCCAGCTGGTGCACGAGGCGGGAGACCGTCGGGATCCGCTGCCGGCGCGCTTCCTGCTGTCGGCGGCGGGGCTCCTCGAGCGGGAAGGGCACCTGTCCCTGGCCCTCGATTGGTACCGCGACCTGGCGACGCGCTACCCGTCCGACCCGGCGTCGCTGAAAGGGCTCTTCCGCACGGCGGAGATCCTGAAGGGGCGCCGCGACGCGCGCGCGTCCGCGGAGGCGCTCGACGCGGCGCGGCGCCACCCGGTGTACTCGGCGGAGTGGGAACGGGGTCCGGTCAGATCTTGACGAGCCGCGAGACTTCGGGCGAGCCGAGCCCCGTCACGGGGTCCCAGCCCTTGCCCGCGGCGAAGCCGCTCACCCCGGCGTAGCCGTTGTCGCCGCGGGTGACGTCGCGGAACGGGGAGCCGGCGCCCGCGGCCGCCGCGTAGAGAACCGGGTTCGCGGTGCCCAGCCGCGGGCGTCCGGACACCACGCGCGCCGCGTTGACCTGGGCGAGGAACCCGGCCCAGAGCGGCGCGGCGACGCTCGTCCCGCCCGCGGCCCCCCACGTCTTCCGCACCCGGACCGAGAGCCCGGGGTCCGGCGACGCCACGGCGGCCACGTCGGGGACCCCGCGTCCGGTCACCGCGGTCCGCTTCCCGAGCGCCTTCTCCTGCCAGGGCGGGACGCGTACGAAGCGGGAGAAGCCTCCGCCGGTCGCCCCTCCGCCGTCGTTCCAGACCGTCTCCTCGAAGCCGCTGGCCGTCGACACGAGCTTCGTGCCGCCGACGGCGGTGACCTCCGGGATCGACGCGGGGAAGTCGACGTGCCGCTGGCCGTCGAACTCCGGCGTGCCCGGGATCTCGTCCGAGGCCCCGGCGTCCCCCGAGGCGCACACGAACGTGATGCCGAGAAGAGCGCACTGGAGGAAGAGCTGCCGGGTCTGGTCGTAGCGGCGGGAGCTGGTGAAACCGTCCTCCGGGAGGCCCCACGAAATCGAGACGATCGTGGGCCGGCGGTCTTCCGGAAGATCGAGGAGGATCGCGAGGAAGTCGGGCCAGCCGCGGTCGTCGTTCGGGACCCAGTACAGATCGATCGCGGCGTTCGGAGCCGCGGCGCGCACCCAGTCCATGTCGAGGGCCACCTCGACGTCGGCGTCGCCGGTCCGGCCGCGGAAGTCGTTGCGCCCGCCCGAGACCGACACCTCGCCGACGTTGCCGGCAGGCAGGCCGTAGGTCTCGCAGTAGGTCGCGAAATCGGCGGGCGAGTAGCCCCCCCCGAACTGCAGGATCGCGATCCGCTCGCCCGCGCCTCCGGCGCTCGGCGCGTGAAGGGGCGGAACGCCGTAGGCGGCCTGGATCGCGGCCGGCGTGTAGCCGCCGCCGGGGCCCCGGGTGTCGGAGGCGCCGCGCCGCGCCGTACGGGAACGCTTCGGCGCGATCGGAGGTGGGAACAGTCGCGCCGCGGGGAGGTCGTTGAGGCCCGCGATGCCGCGCACGATCGGTGCGAGCGAGGCGGGGATCGACGGGTTCCGCTCGACGGCGTAGGTCGTGCCACGCCGCCCCGCACGCCGGTACGTGCCGATCGGGGCGTCCACCAGACGGGAGACGGCGTCGGCGGTGCCGCGCGCGCGGACCACCGTCCACGCCCCCTTCGGCTCCTCCGTCGCGATCCCGGCGTCGTGCAGCCAGGCGAGCACGGCGTCGAGGTCCTGGTAGCCGGGCGCCACCAGCCGGCGCACGTCCTCGGAGGTGCGGTAGGTGCCGTACTCGGGGCTCTTCGGATCGGCCACGGCGCGGGCCGCGTCGGCCAGCGCGTGGTCGTCCTTCGGGTGGAGGAGGACCGTGAAGTCGACCGTCTCGCCCGCCGGCAGCGCGCCGACTCGCCGGGAGAGCGCGAGCCGGCGGGGCACGTGTCGTTTCAGTTCGAAGAGCTGCATGTCGGTCGATTCTACCGGCGCGCCACCGAGAAGCCGCTGGAGACCTTTCCGTCGCCCCGGCTCCCGTTGGCGCCCCGGACCTTCGAGAGGTCGAGCGTCACGGTGACGCTCTCTCCCGGCTGGAGGTCCTGGTCGATCCGGAACCGCAGGAGCTGGTCGCGTTCCAGGTACGACGTCGTTCCCTCGATCTCGCCGGACCTCGTGCCGAGCGCGAGGACCGCCCCCTTCTCGATCCCGCGTCCGGAAAGCGGCGTCGACATCAGGAAGTTGACGGTGACGCGCCGCGCGGCGACGACCGCTCCCTTCGCCGGGAAGACGTCGGCCACGGCCGGCGGGGCCTCGCGGGGGCGGGCGTGGCCCGCGTCGAACCAGACGTCGCTCGAGACGACGACGGCCGCGAACGGCGGGGGCGGCAGCGGCGGGAGCGGCGGCAGCGGCAGGTCACCGTCCTTGGCGAGCTCGATCGACAGGATGACGAGAACGACCACGGTGATCGCCGCCAGGACGATCCAGACGACGGGCACCTTACGCAGCACGACCGCGGCGCGGGTCTCCTCGCCGGCCCTCACCGTCAGGCCCTTCTCGTGCTCGCCCAGGTCCTCGATGTCCCCCGCCGCGTCGAGCTTCCGGGTGACGCGGAGGCGGTACTCGCCGGGCTTGAGGCCCGCGACGGACCAGCGGGGCGACATCGAGCGGGCGACGAGCGTCCGGGACGGCCCGTCGCCGGAGAGCAGCTCCGAGAAGACCGCGTCGGGGACGGCGACGTCCTCGTCGCGGTCCTTCGGCGTGGCGTGGACGGACACGGCCACGCTGCCGGTCCGGGTGTCGGAGCCCGTCACGGCGCGTGAGACGCCGATCGAGAGACAGCCGTCGAGGGCCAACGGCGCAAGGACGACGAGGAGGAGCCGGGCGGTGACGGTCCGGTGGGTCACCATCCTTCGAGTGTAAGGTAAGGGCTGGTACGGAGCGTGCTGGAGGCCCCGTCAGCGTCAGGAGCCGTCCCCTTCACGAGACGGCCGGGAGGACCCGAATGAAGAGAGTCGCACCGATGACCGGGCTCGCCGCCCTCGCCTTGAGCCTCGCCCTGCCCGCGCTGGCCGCGGACCGTGACGAAGGGCCGGTGAAGCGGCTCGGCCGCACGGTCATGCAGTGGAAGGACGAGGCCGTGCAGGTCGTCGTCAGCTACCGGCACGCGGACAAGCACCTCGACGCCCCGTGGATCCTCCTGCAGGTGGGCGTGTCGGCCCGAGGCACCAAGGTGGCCGAGATCTCGCGGGAGGACGTCCTCCTCGTGATGCCGGACGGCGAGAGGCTGCCGCTCCCGAGCCAGAAGGCGCTGGCAGAAGGGATGCCGGACCTGCGGCGCTTCCTCCGCGAGGTGTCGATCTCGCGCGACCCGATCGACGGCTACTTCGTCGGCCCGACCCGCTTCGAGGCGATCCAGTTCTTCACCGTGCCCGGTGAGGGGATCGTGCTCGACACCTTCGGGATCAGTCCGGACCGCCTGGCCCTGGGCGACCTCTTCTTCCGCGCGCCGAAGGGGGCGTTTCCGCCGGGCCTCTACACGCTCCAGATCTACAACAAGGGCGTGGACGTGAAGCTGCCGTTCCGGGTGCCGTCCACGGATCCGAAGGACGACGTGAAGGACAAGGACGGCAAGTCGGTCCCCTGGTAGACGGCGGGCTCGGGCGGCCGGTGGTGCCGCGCCGGGGCCGCGAGCCCGGCGCTGGGCGGCGGATAATCCCGGCGATATGACGGTGAACGGCTTCTGGCTGATGCTCTTCGCGCTCGGCGTCTACGCGGTCTTCTACCGGTACTACGGCCGTTTCCTCGCGACCCGGGTGGTCGCGCTCGACGACCGCCGGGTCACCCCCGCGCACGTCTACAACGACGGTCAGAACTACCACCCCACCAACAAGTGGGTCCTCTGGGGACACCACTTCGCCGCGATCTCGGGCGCGGGGCCGCTGATCGGCCCGGTGCTGGCCGCGCAGTTCGGATGGCTCCCCGGCCTGATGTGGCTCGTCTTCGGCGTCTGCCTCGGCGGGGCCGTGCAGGATTTCGTGATCCTGACCGCCTCGATCCGGCGGCGGGGGCGCTCGCTCGCCGAGATCGCGCGCGAGGAGGTGTCGCCGCGGAGCGGGCTCGTCGCGATGATCGCCATCCTCTTCATCATCGTGGTCGCGCTCGCGGTGCTCGGCTTCGTGGTGGTGAAGGCCCTGGCCGAGAGCCCGTGGGGCGCGTTCACGATCGCCGCGTCGATCCCGATCGCGCTCTTCATGGGCCTCTACCTCTATCGGCTCCGGCCCGGCCGGGTGGGGGAGGCGTCGGCCATCGGCGTCACGCTCCTCTTCGCGGCGGTCATCGCGGGAGCGAGCTTCCAGCCGGGCGGCGCCTGGGCGGGATACGCCCACGTCTTCGCTCTGTCCGAGCACGGCATCACGACCGCGATCGCCCTCTACGGCTTCATCGCGTCGGTGCTCCCCGTCTGGATGCTCCTCTGCCCGCGGGACTACCTGTCGAGCTACATGAAGGTCGGCACGATCGCGCTGATCGTCACCGCCGTCCTCGTGATCCGCCCCGAGATCAAGGCGCCGGCGCTGTCGGCGTTCATCCACGGCGGCGGTCCGATCGTGGCCGGCCCGCTCTTCCCGTTCGTCTTCATCACGATCGCCTGCGGGGCGATCTCCGGCTTCCATTCGCTGGTGGCCTCGGGCACCACGCCGAAGATGATCGACCGCGAGGGCCAGGCGCGCGCGATCGGGTACGGCGCGATGCTGATGGAGAGCCTGGTCGGCGTCACGGCGCTGGTGGCCGCCTGCGCTCTCCACCCGGCCGACTACTACCAGATCAACATGAAGCCGGAGGCGTTCGCGGCGCTGGCGGCGAAGATGGACCTTTCGGGCGGGAACCTCTCCGAGCTGTCGGCCCTCGTCGGGGAGGTGCGCCTGGCCGGCCGCACGGGCGGCGGCGTCTCACTGGCCGTCGGGATCACCCAGATCTTCACCGAATTCCCGGTGCTCCGCGCGGCGGCGAGCTACCTCTATCACTTCGTGATCATGTTCGAGGCTCTCTTCGTGCTCACGACCATCGACACCGGGACCCGGATCGGCCGCTTCCTGGTGCAGGAGCTCGCCGGCCGCTTCTCGCCGCGCCTCGGACGGACGGACTGGCTGGCGGGCACGATCGTGGCGAGCGCCGCCGTGGTGTGTGGCTGGAGCTACTTCATCTACACCGGGAACATCCTCACCCTCTGGCCGATGTTCGGGGTCGCGAACCAGCTCCTGGCGGTGGTGGCGCTCGCGGTCGGCACGACGGTCCTGATCAACGAGGGGCGGAGCCGCTACGCCTGGGTGACGATCGCCCCGATGCTCTTCGTCGGGACGACGACGCTGGCCGGCGGCGCCATGTCGATCCAGCGGATCTTCTGGCCGATGTTCCGGAGCCCGGCGCTGCCGGGAGACAGGTTCAAGGGCCTCCTGAACACCTCGCTGACGAGCGTGATGATGTTCTGCGTCCTGCTCGTCCTCCTCGACGCGGTGCCGCGCTGGATCCGGCACTGGAAGGCGGGACGCGAGGAGACGCTCCGGCGGCTCGAGGCGGGTACGGCGGCCGTGTGACCGAGCGGTCGCGGGCGGAAGCCGAGGCGCGCCGCTTCGCCGCCGACGCCGGCGCGGGGCTCGGGCTGACGGCGCAGCTCCTCGTCGCCTTCGCGGCCGCGCCGCTGCCCGAGCCGTTCAAGCGCCGCTGGGGGGACCTGCTGCTGCGGGCCGACGCCCACGTCGTCTCCGGGGTCGTCGAGGCGCTGACCGGGCTCGCCGTCTTCGCGTTCGGGGCCCGGCCGTTCCTGCGTGACTTCACGGAGACGTGGGGCACCCGGTACGTCACGTCGAAGCCGCAGTTCGACACCGGCGAGCTGATGGGGATCGGTGTGATGGGGCTGATCGCGTACCTCTTCACGCCGACGCCCTGGATCGCGCTCTTCCACCTCTTCGAGGGGGCCGTGCGTGCCGTCGAGGCGGCCACCACCGGCCGCTGCCGGGGAATGGCGGTGCTCGCCGTGCCGTACCTGGCCGTCGTGAGGGGCGCACGCGCCTTTCGCCTCCTCGACCTGGAACGGAAGCTGGGGCCCGCGCGCCCCGACAAGGTCTCGCTCGAGGGCGAGCCAGGCAAGCGCACCCTGGAGCTCGTCACCGGCGACGCGCGGCTCTTCGGCCGGGGGCAGATCCTGAGATACGACGGCGAGCTGTACGTCCAGACGTCGCACGCCCTCGTGAAGATGGGAGATCACCACCGTTTTCGCTACCGGTTCCGAGAGCTCTTTCCGGGCGAGATCGTGCGCGGCGAGGTCTTCGACTACGCGAGCCGGGCGTTCACGCCCGCGGAGCCGCCGTCGGAGCCGTCGAACTAGTTCCGACGGTCGAACGCGATCCCCTTCTCCACCTGCTCGATCGCCTCGTTGACGGCCCGGAGCGCCTTCACGCGGTGGCCACCCTTGTCGTTGGTGGCTCCCTCGAGCTCGGACTTGGCCGCCTGGAGGTGGCCGAGCGCGGCCTTCATGCGGGGCTGGTCGGCGCTGGCGCGGCCCATCAGGAACCCGCCGGTGAGGACGGCGGCGAGCGCGAGGACGGTGGCGAGGCGGCGATCGAGGAGAGCGCGGACGTTCATGGGTCCTCCTTGGCGAGCTCGTTTTTCCCGGTCGGATGAGGGCCGGATTGTAGAGCGGCGCGCCTCAGGCGTGAACGCCGGGCGCCTCGTGCCCGGAGCGCTCGACGTATTCCGGGTACGTGCCGGGGTAGACGACCGGATGGGCGTCCGCCCCGTCGCCCCTGGAGAGCTCGAGCACGCGGTTGGCCAGGCCGCGGAGGAACGTCCGGTCGTGCGAGACGAAGAGCATCGTCCCGTCGAACGACGACAGGGCCTCCACGAGCATCTCCTTCGTGGCGAGGTCGAGGTGGTTCGTCGGCTCGTCGAGCACCAGGAAGTTCGGCGGGTCGAACAGCATCCGCGCCAGGACGAGCCGCGACTTCTCGCCCCCCGAGAGGTACCGCACCATCTTGTCGACGTCGTCGCCCGAGAACTGGAACGCGCCGAGGAGACTGCGCAGGACGCCGTCGCCCTCCCGCGGGAAGTCGCTCCTCATCTGCTCGAGGACCGTCTTGTCGGGGTCGAGGAGCTCGAGCGACTGCTGGGCGAAGTAGCCGAGCTTGAGGCTCGCGCCGAGCTTGACCGTGCCGGAGTCCGGCTCGAGCGCGCCGGCGACCATCTTCAGGAGCGTCGACTTTCCGGCGCCGTTGCGGCCCATGACGCACCACCGCTCGCCGCGGCGGACCAGGAAGGAGAACCGGTCGTAGATGGTGCGCGAGCCGTACCTCTTGCAGACCCCGTCCAGCGCGGCGACGTCGTCGCCGGAGCGGGGCGGGCGCGCGAAGTCGAACTTCACGATCGCCCGCCGGCGGGGGAGCTCGATCGTCTCGATCTTCTCGAGCATCTTCACGCGGCTCTGCACCTGCGCCGCCTTGGCGGCGTGGGTCGAGAAGCGGTCGATGAAGCGCTGCTGCTTGGCGAGCATCGCCTGCTGGCGCGCATAGGCGGCCTCGCGCTGCGCCTCGCGCAGCTTCCGCTCACGCTCGTAGAAGTCGTAGTCGCCGCTGTAGGTGAGGAGCTCGCCGGCGTCCACCTCCACGATCTTCGTCACGATCCGGTTCATGAAATCCCGGTCGTGACAGGTCATCAGGAGAGAGCCGGGCATCCCCTTGAGGAAGCCCTCGAGCCAGAGGATCGACTCGATGTCGAGGTGGTTCGTCGGCTCGTCCATCAGGAGGACGTCGGGCCGGCCCAGGAGCACCTTCGCCATGGCCACGCGCATCTTCCAGCCGCCCGAGAGGGCTCCGACGTCGCCGTCCACCTGCTCCGGGTGGAAGCCGAGCCCGTCCAGCACCTCGCGCGCGCGGGCCTCCAGCTCGTAGCCGCCCTTCTGCTGGTATTCGCCCTGGACCTCGCCGAACCGCTCCAGGATGGTGTCCATGTCGTCCGCACGGGCCGGATCGGACATCGCGTGCTCGAGCTCGAGCAGCTCGTGGTGGAGGTCGCCGAGGCGGCCGCTCCCCGCGATCGCCTCCTCGAGCACCGAGCGGCCGGACATCTCGTCGATCTCCTGCCGGAAGTAGCCGATCGAGAGCTTCTTCGGCACCGACACGTCGCCGTCGTCGGGGGTCTCCTCGCCGGTGATCATCCGGAAGACCGTGGTCTTTCCGGCGCCGTTCGGGCCGACGAGCCCGACCTTCTCGCCGGGGTTGAGCTGGAAGCTGGCGTCGACGAAGAGGACCTGACGGCCGTACTGCTTGCAGACCTTCGAGAGCGCGATCATGGGCGGCGGACGATACCCGGTTGGCTCGATCGGAGCGAGAGCCGAATCCGGGCGTGCCGGACCTCTACGGCACCGCGAGAGCCGGGAAGACGACCGCGTCGTGGGTCCGCTCGTCCTGACGGAGCACGTACGCCGAGACGGCGCCGCCCTGGAGGACCTCGACCAGCAGCGTCGCCTCCTCGTCGGACGCGTCCTCCAGCTGGGAGAAGACGTCCGCCACGCGCCTCACCTCGCGCGGGCCGAGCCTGAGCTCGCTCGAGGCGCGCGCGGTCCCGTCGGCTCCGAGGAGGACGAGCCGGACGCGTGCCGTGGCTCCAGCCGTCTCGAGGAGGCCGATCTCCGAGCCGCGCGTCACGAACGGAAGGGCGAGGCGATCGCCGGCCCCGCCTTCCGCCAGGACCACGCCCTCGAGCGAGAACCCGGGCCGTCCCGCGGCGGTGCGGTGCCAGGTGCGGGACGCCGCGAGGATCGCGGGGCCGTCCAGGGACTCGAGCTCGAGGCTGCCGCGGCCGGTGCCGGCGGCTCCGAAGAGCTGGGGGAGCGCGTCCTCGAGGAAGCGCGTGTCGCCTGGACCGATCGGGACGATCACGGAGGGAGTCGCCGTGCCGGAGGTGGGCCGGAACGTCGCACGGACGCGAACGGCGAGGGCCGACGCATTCCCGAGCGAGAGGTCGGTCCGGAACCCGTCGGCGCCGGTCTCCCGTATCACCGAAGGCAGCAGGAGGTGCGCGGCTTTCGTCGCTCCGTAGAGGACGATCGGGTCGCTCGTGGCGTTCTCGAGCGCGGTGACGAAAGGGACGATCTGGCCGCCGCCGGCCACGACGCGCAGCTCGAGGCGATCGTCGGGCGCCATCGGCGTCCCGAGGCTGTCGGCCACACCGTTCACCTGGCGGGTGGAGAGCGCGCCGACCTGGACCTCGAGCAGGCTCTTGAGCATTCCGGACCGGTCCAGGAGGGACACTTCGACGGTGGCGGGGCCGCCCGCGACCTCGACCAGCCCGACGTTCACCCGGAAGCCGTCACCGACCGGCACGAGGAAGCGGCGCGGAGCCGCGCCGCTGGCCAGCGCCCGGCTCCGCACGTACGTCGGCAGAGGGGACGAGTACCGGCCGCCCGCGGGCGCGGAGCTGCGGACGAGACCGAGCCCCAGCACCGACTCCGCCGCGTCGAGGAAGACCGGTCCGGTGCCGTTCGAGCGGAACGCGTCGCCGACGAGACCGTCCATGGCGCGCGTCCCGAGCGGCGGGATCGTGAGGGAGAGCGTCCTCTGCGCGTACCCCGGTGCCCGCTCTGCGAACCGGAGCTTCACGCTGGCCGTCGTCGGGCCCGCGTTGAAGAGGCGCAGGTCGGCGTCCCAGAACGCGCCGAAGCGTCCGGCGCCCCGCACCGCCATCGGCAGGAGCGACTCACCGTCCAGCCGGCCGCTGTCTCCGTCGGGGCCCTCGGGCTCGAGCTGGAGAGCCCAGGAGACGAGCCGGCCCGCGACGGCCCCGGTCGCGGATCCCCTGCGGTCGGTGATCTCGAGCCTCCAGGTCCCCGCCGAGGGCCGGCCCGTGAACCGCGAGAGGGGCTCGGCGGGCACCGCCGTCCGTCCGAAGACCGCGCGGACCGCTCGGGCCTTGGACCCGAAGCCGTCCATCAGCACGGCCGAGGTGCCGTCCGGGCCGAGGAGGCGGACCAGGAGCCGGGCGGGATCCGGATGGTCGATCGTCAGCGCGGCGACGAGCGACACCACGTCACCCGTGACCGCGTCGATCCGGCTTCGGCAGACGAGCGGCGTGCCATCGAGCGGGATCGCGCTCGACGAGCACGGGCCCGTGAACGGGGCGACGGCGTCGACCGCCGCGGCCACGTCGAGGCGGGGGGTGACGCGTCCGCTCTTGGCGTCCACCACGGGCGTCCCCGAGGCGGCGAGGAGCCCGAGCGAGAGGGCGGGATCGAGCGTGGGACGGACCTGCCGGGCGAGGAGGAGCGCTCCCGCCGCGGCGGGAGCGGCCGCGGAGGTCCCGGTGAAGCCGGCGAGGCCGCCACCCGCGACCGCCGTCGTCCAGTTCACGCCGGGGGCGAGGGCCGCGAGCTGCGAGCCGGAGTTGCTCGCGCAGGGAACGACGTCCGGCTCGACGCGGGTGTCGTGGCAGCCGGTGGAGCCGGCGCCGCTCACGCCCTCGACCGCGCGCGAGAAGACCATCCCGATCGCGGCGACGTCGCTCAGGCAGGCCGGCCACGAGACGGCGTCGGACCAGCCGGAGTTCCCGGCGGCGGCCACGACGGCGATCCCCGCTTCCCTCGCTCTGGCGAAGACCTCGCGCCCTGCCGGGTCGTCGGCATCGCAGAACCCGTTGTAGCTCTCGTCGCCGGTCAGGCTGAGGTTGATGACGTCGATCCTCAGCTCCTCGCGGTGGTCGATGACCCAGTCGACCCCGGCCAGGACGTCGGACAGCGCTGCGAAGTCGCAGCCGTCCCGGCGGCTGAAGACCTTCACCGCGACGATCCCGGCCTCGGGAGCCACGCCGTCGAGGCCGGCCGCCACTCCGGCGACCGCGGTGCCGTGCCCGTTGCAGTCCGAGAGGTCGGTCCCGCCGTCGGCGGCGTTCCAGCCGCCGAGGACCCGGGGACTCGGCCCGGGTCCCCCCCCGAGGAACGGATGATCGGCGTCGATGCCGCTGTCGACGATCGCCACGGTGCGCCCGTAGCCGGTCAGCCCCATGGCCGAGAGGCGGTCGGTGCCGATCTGTGCGCCCCCGAGCTGTCCGGCGGGGCGCACCGGAAGGTCTTCCGAGATCGACGCGACGCCCGGGCGGTTACGCAGCTCCTCGAGGCCGGAGCGGGTGACCGAGCCGGAGACGACGGGGGAATGGAGCAGCCGGTGCCTGGGCGCGAAGCGCGTCACGTCGAGCCCCGCCAGCGCGTCCTCCGCGGCTCGCCCGAGCGCCTCCCGGCGGGATCCGGAAGCGGTCCCGTCCACCCGGAGGGTCAGGACCACGGGGACGTACGCCTCCCCGGCCTGGAGCCGCGCCACGACGGCAGGCGCGACCCGAGGGGTCGCGAGAGGCAGGGCGGCGAGGAGCAGGGGTGCGAGCATCGTTCGTCGTCTCCGGCGGGGCGGAGGGACGAACGCTGCACTGTAGCAGGGTCGCCCGGACCGGGCCGCGAGGGGAGTGAGACTGACCGATACAATCCCACCGTGCTGCGATATCCGTCACATGTCCGCATCCCGGAGGGGGGAGTGGCGGTCTTCGCGGACTCTCACCTGGGTCAGGTCGAGGGAGATGCGATCGACTTCCTGGAGGCCCTCGAGGCCTGCCGGCGCGATGGGTTCCGAACGGTCGTGCTGCTCGGCGACATCTTCCATTACTTCATCGGGGACAGGAAGTTCGAGACGCCCCTGGTGCGACGTGTCCTGGACGGCTGGCGCCGCCTGGCCGCCGCCGGGGTGAGCCTCCGCTACGTGGAGGGGAACCGGGACTTCTACCTCGCCGGCTCTTCCTTCGCCGAGTCCTTCTCGGCGTACGGCCTGACCGACGGCGTGGAGGTCGCCGGGGCCCGATACGCCTTCGTGCACGGCGACCGGATCAACACGGACGACCTGCCGTATCGCTTCTGGAGGGTCCTCTCGAAGAACCCGGTCTCCCATGCGGTCCTCAGGATCCTGCCCGGGGCGGTGGCCCGTTCGATCGTGCGCTCGACCGAGGCGCGGCTCTACGGGACGAACTTCAAGCACAAGTCGAAGCTCCCGGAGGCCCACCTCCTCGAGGAGGGCCGCCGGGCCCGCCGGGCGGGGTACGACGCCGTCCTGATCGGACACTTCCACGTCGACCGGACGTTCGAGTCCCCGGAAGGATTGGCCCGCATCCTGCCCGCCTGGCTGGAGGAACGGAAGCACGCCGAGATCCGGCCGGATGGGACGCTCGTGATCGTGGAGGAGGAGACCGCGTCCCGCGCCGTCCGTCGCGCCGGTGCCCCGGCGGCGTGAGCCCGATCCCGCTGCCCCCCGGCAGGCTCACGGGCCGGATCCGGATCCCCGGCAGCAAGAGCGTGACGAACCGGGCGCTCGTCGCCGCCGCGCTGGCGGAAGGGGAGAGCGTCCTCCTCGACCCGCTCGACGCCGACGACACGCGCGTCCTCGCCGACGCCCTCGGCACTCTCGGCGCGCGGGTGTCGATCGCACCGGGCGCCTGGACCATCGCGGGTCCGCTGTCGCCTCCCACGGACCGAGAGGTGACGCTCGACGTCGGCCCCGCCGGCACGCCCGCCCGCTTCCTCCTCGCGCTCCTCTCGGCCCTTCCCGGCCGGTTTGTCCTGGATGGCTCCGCCCGGATGCGGGAGCGGCCGATGGGGCCGCTCGTCGACGCGCTCCGGCGGCTCGGGGCGCGGATCGAGCCGCTCGGAACGGAGGGCTTCCTCCCGCTCCGGATCCTCGGCGGCTCGCTCCACGCCGGGCGGGTGGCGATCCGCGGTGACGTGTCGTCGCAGTTCCTGTCGGCGCTGGAGCTGGTGTCGCCGCTCGTCGGTGGGATCGGCCTCGACGTCGAGGGGCCGCTGGTCTCGGAGGCGTACCTGACCTTGACGGCGCGGACTCGTGCGGCGTTCGGGGTCGAGGCCGGCGCGCGCGAGGGACGGTACCGGGCGTGCCGCTACCGCGTGCCGGGGGACGACTCCGCGGCCTGCTTCGCGATCGCGGGCGCCGTCCTCTCCGCGGGCGATGTGGAGATCCTCGGTCTGGAGCGCGGTTCGGCGCAGCCGGACGCGGTGCTCCGGTCCTGGGCCGCGGAAGCGGGGGCCCAGGTGACGTGGCGCCGCGAGGGTGAGGCGGACGTCCTCCGGGTGCGCGGGACGGGCGTCGTCCGGCCGCTCGCGGTCGACGTCGACCCGGCGCCCGACGCCGCGCTCCCGCTCGCCGCGATGCTCGCCTTCGCGGGTGGGACGTCCCGGCTCTGGGGAGTCGCCCGTTTGCGCGAGAAGGAGTCCGACCGGCTCGCGGCCGCCGTCGACCTTCTGACCCGCGCGGGGGCGGCGGCCCGGATCGACCCCGAAGGGCCCATCCTGGTGATCGACGGAGCGCGAGGTGTCCCGCGCCCGGCGGCGTTCGAAGCGCACGACGACCACCGCGTGGCGATGTCGGCGGCCGTGCTCGCCCTGGTCCTGCCTCCCGGATCGACTCTCGACGCGCCCGGAGTCACCGCCAAGTCGTATCCGGCGTTCTTCGAGGACTGGAGCGCGCTGGTCAGGCCGGCAGCCGCACCGTGACCCGCGTCCCGCGGCCGGGACCCGAGTCGAGCTCGAGGGCCCCGCCCCAGAGCTCCGCGGTCGTTCGCGCCAGGGCGAGGCCCAGCCCTAGACCCTGCTGCTCCCGGCGCCGCCTGTCGAACTGGACGTAGGCGCCGATCGCGGCGATCTGCTCCGCGGTCATGCCGCTCCCCGCGTCCTCGACCTCCAGCAGGAAGCTCCCGAGGTCGCCGGGGCCCACGGTGACACGGACGGGAGATCCGCGCGTCGAGAACTTGAAGGCGTTGTCGACGAGCTCGCGCGCGATGCGGGACAGGTGGGCCTGCGGGAGGCGGGCCGGCGCGGCGACGGTCTCGAGCGCGAGATCGCCCGCGCGCGAGGCGTCCCCGGCGACCCGGCGGGCGACGTCGGCGACGATGACGGCGCCGTCGTCGAGGGGGGGACCGGCCAGCGACGCCAGCCGCTCGCGGTCCAGGCTCAGGAGCTCCACCTCGGAGTAGGCGAGCTGCCGCTCCACCAGCCGGTCGAGCCGCTCACCGGCGCGGAGGATCGCCTGCGCCATCTCGATCACCTCGGCGCGCGCCAACGTCCCGCCCTCCTCCACGAGGAGCGAGGCGTAGCCGAGGACCGCGTTGAGAGGCGTCCGCAGCTCGTGCGAGAGCGTCGTGCCGAGACCGTCGCGGCGGGCCGAGAGCCGCTGCTCGGCCCTGGCCTCCAGCTCCTTCTGCCGGGCGAGCCGGCTCTCGACCGCGCGGCTGACGTCGTCGAGGTGGAACGGCTTGAGGATGAAGTCGTCGGCGCCCAGCTCCATTCCCCGGCGCATCCCGGCGCCGTCGGTCGAGCCGGTCATCAGGATCACCGGGACCGCGGCCGTGCGCGGGTCGGCGCGGAGCCGCCGGAGCGTCTCGAAGCCGTCCAGGCCCGGCATCCTGAGGTCGCACAGGACGAGCGCCGGCGGCCGCTCGACGCACAGCGCGAGCCCGGCCGTGCCGTCGGCGGCCTCGATGACCGAAAAGCCGGCCCGGCCGAGGCCCACCGAGATCAGGCGACGCAGCGACGGCTCGTCATCGATGACGACGATCGACTTCACGGCGTTCCAGCCTATCACCCGGCCTCGGGGTCAGGTCCCCATTCTCAATTGTGGCTAGGTAACGAAGTGCCAGTTCGTGAAGAAGGCGGTGTTGAGGAGGAGCAGCGCGACGTAGACGCCGAGCAGCAGACGTCTCGCGATCGGGCGGTTCTCGCACGCCTCCAGGATCGCGAAGTGGGCCGGGTACACCGTCATCGTGTATCGAGGGAAGTCGTGCGCGCCGAGGTCGACGATCGCCGCGCCGGAGCCGGTCAGGACCGGCAGGGCGAGGACGCCGAGGGTCCAGGCGGCGTCGGGCCATCGACGCTTCCAGACGAGCCACGCCGCGACGCAGACGAAGAGGAGGAAGTGCGGATACGGCTCGAGGTCGAAGGGGTTCCGCGCGAACTGCCCGTCGCGCCACAGCCTGAGCGGCTCGGTGAAGAACGACCCTCCGGCGGCGCCGGCCTGACGGCCCCAGGTACCCATGGACCGGAAGAAGAGCCCCGGCTCGCCCTTCGCGAGCCCGATGCCCCAGATCCAGCTCGCCACGCCGGCGAGGGGCGTGACGAGGAGGAGCCCGGCGTTGCGCAGGCGCCGGCGGTCCTCGGGATGCGCCAGCCACCACGACAGGGCGAGGGCCGGGCCGACCGCCACGGCGGGAGCGCGGGTGAGCCCCAGCAGGAACGCGCACAGGAGCGCGGGCCCCGCGCGCGCGCCCCGCACCGCCCGGAACGCCAGGAGCGCGAGGAGGAGGTAGAGAGATTCGGTGTACACGGCGATCAGGAAGAACGCCGCCGGATACAGGAGCAGGAAGGCGAGCGCACGGGGAGCGCGCTGGTCCCCGAGCCGGCGCCTCGCCTCCTCGTGGAACAGGGGGAGCGCGAAGAGGAGGGCCGCGTAGGTGACGGCCAGCGCGGACTGGAACGAATCGAGCCCGGTCCAGAGGTGAAGGAACCGGCCGAGCTCCGGATAGAGCGGGAAGAAGGCGTGCACCGAGCCCTTGCCGGGCTCCGGCGGAGGTCCGTACCCGAAGCGGACGATGGCGTCGTACCAGCCGGAGTCGTAACGCGCGTAGAGCGGGGCGCGCTGGTTCGCTTCCGGCGCCCACGGTGAATGCCGGGGGATCGGGAAGAAGTCGACGGCGACGAGCGCCCAGGCGTTCAGCGCGACGACGTACAGGAGCGCGAGCAGCGACAGGCGACGGTTGTCCCGGCCCTGCCAGGGCCACGGAAAAGGCGGGAGCGGCTTGGTCGCGTCGTTCACGTCGTCTCGGCGGCCGTCCTCTGGGCGGGGCGATAGAGTAGCCTAAGGGAATCCGAAGATGAGTCGCGTCGCGGGGCCGGTCTCGATCGCCGAGCTGAAGGCCGTGGTGCCGCCGAGCCCGCTGGTGGAGCGGCAGCACGTCCTCGCCGGTTTCCGGAGCTTCCCGTGGGACCGCGTCCTTCCCGCGTTCGAGCTCGAGACCTCGCTGCTGGACGTCGGCTGCGGTCCCGGGCTCCTGCCGTACCTGCTCCAGCGCTCGGGCTTCCGCGGCTCGTACCTCGGCATCGACCCCGATCCGCGGAAGATCGAGCGCGCGAAACGCTGGCCCGGGGAGGACGAGGAGCGCGCCTTCCGGGCCGGAAAGGTCGCCGAGACCTCCCGCGGCGCGTACGAGCAGGTGGCGTTGCTCGACGTCCTCTGCCTCGTCGCGAAGCCGGAGCGCGCGGCCTTCCTGGCGACCGTGGTCCGCCGGATCACGCCGGGCGGGCTGTTCGTCGCGGTGACGAGCGGCGGTGGTCCACGCTGGAAGCGCGCGGTCGACGGCGCGCAGGAGTTCGCGGCGGTGCGCCTCCTCCGGATCACGCGCGGCGCGCCGGCGTCCCCGTGCGACGGTCCCGAGCTGGCCGGATACCTCCGGGGGGCGGGGCTCGACGACATCTCCGTCCGCGGGATCGGCGACGGCTACGTGCACGGATTCGAGCTGGTCACCGCCCGCATGCCCGGATGAGCCGCCCGGGCGGGACCTGGCTCCTGGCGCGGGCCGACCTCGCGTTCGGAGGGGCCGGGCTGGTCCGTTTGTCGCACCCGCTCCTCCCGGAGCCGACGGCCGCCGTGCTCGGACCCGACGGCCTCCGCCTGTTCCCTCGCGTCGCCGCGCCCGAGCCGCTCGGGCGCGCCGCGCCCGAGGTGGCCGGGCCGTTCCTCGTCCGCTTCCTGGGCCTCGCGGCGTTCCTGAAGTGGCGAGGCCTGGGGATCTCTCCGCGGGACCTCCTCGCGGTCGGCTCCATGCCGCGGATGCCCGCGCGGCCCTGGCTTCCGGGCCCGCCCGTCCCGGACTGGCGCGCCGTCCCGCCCGCCGTGGCGACTGCGGTGATCGCGCTGCGCCTCTCGGGCCGGCGGGTGGAGGGGGCCACGGTGGGGGAGCTGCGCAGCGCCTCGACGCGCTCGGGAGGGAGCGCGACGGGGTCCGGCTCACCGGGGGCCGGCGAGCTCGCGACGCTCTGTCTGCAGGCGGACGCGCTGGGACGCCGTCCCGAGCTCCTCCTCCACGAGATCGCGCGCCTCACCGGGACGGCCGCGGCCGTCGGCCCCGACCTCCTCGGGCTCGCTTTCCCGGCGCCGGGGCTCGACGGGAGCGGGCTCACCCTGGCGAGCGGGCGCTCCGCGCTGCTGCTCGCGCGCGGCGCGGCGAGGCGCCGTCCCGGAGAGGGTTCGTTCGTCGAGATCGGGGCGGCGGCGCGGCTGGACGAGGGGGCCGTCCTGCGCGAGCTGGCCGACGTCCTCCGTGACGATCCGCGCGGCGAGGAGCTGAAGCGCCGTGC
>CAYLNK010000114.1:0-17688 GCA_964384675.1 uncultured Holophagales bacterium
GTGGCGAGCACCGTGTCGCCGGCGCCGGTCACGTCGAACACCTCCCGGGCGCGCGCCCGGATGCGGCGCGGCTCCGCGCCCGGCTGCAGGAGGAGCATCCCCTCCTCGGACAGCTTCACGAGCAGCGAGTCGAGAGCGAGCGCCTTGCGGAGGCCGTTCCCGAGCCTGGCGACGGCGCTGAGGTCGCGGGCCGACTCGCCGGTGACCGTCTCGAGCTCCTTGCGGTTCGGCGTCAGCGCGGTGGCCCCGGTGTACCGCGCGTAGTCCCGGCCTTTCGGGTCTACGAGCGACGGGATGCCGCGGTGACGCGCGGCGGCGATCAGCTCGGACAGGATCCGGGGGGTCAGCGTCCCCTTGGCGTAGTCGGAGAGGAGGAGGACGTCGGCCCGCTCGACGGCGGCGCGCGCGGCGGAGAGGAGCTCCTCCTCGGCCGCGGCGGAGAGCCCGGCGGGAAGCTCCTGGTCGACCCGCAGGAGCTGGCGACCGTCGGAGACCATCCGCCTCTTCACCGGCGTCGTCCTTGCCGGGTCGACCACGATGGTCCCGCCCGCGGAGATGGAGAGGAGGCGGCGCGAGAGCCAGGCTCCCTCCTCCTCCGGGCCCACCGCGCCGAACGCCACCGTGCGAGCGCCGAGCGCGGCCAGGTTCTCGACCACGTTGCCGGAGCCGCCGGCCCGCCGGCTCATCGCCGAGAGCGACAGGAGCGGGACCGGAGCCTCGGGGGCGACGCGCAGCACCTCGCCGGTCCACGTCTCGTCCAGCATCAGGTCGCCGACCACGGCGACCGTCACGCTCGGCGCGGCCGAGGCGAGAGCGGCCAGCTCCCGCGGCGTCACGCGCGCTCCCCCGCGCGGAGGAGCAGGGCCTGGGCGATCAGGGGCACGATGATCTCGTGGTGGCCGGTGATCGCGTAGGAGCGCCCGCCGGCCAGGATCGGGCGCTTGAGCACGTTCTCGCCCGGGCGGTAGTGGCGGATCATGTCGAGGTCGACGGTCGTGAAGTCGCGCACGTCGTGCCCCAGGTTCCGCGACAGCGACAGCGCCTTGAGGAACACCTCCGGGAGGATGACGCTCGAGCCGGCATTGATCCAGACCCCGCCGTTTCCGAGCCGGGCGATCACGCCCTGGATGGCGAGGAAGTCGCGGTACGACAGCTCGCCCACGAGGGCGCCGTCCATCCCCGGGTGCTGCGCCAGGGTGTCGGTGCCGATCGCGACGTGGACGGTCAGCGGGATCCCGGCTTCGGCCGCGGCGCCGAAGATCGAGAGGTGGCGGTACGGGTAGCGGCTGGCGAGGATCGCCTCACCGAGCGAGCGGCCGTAGCCCCAGCCCTTCCCGCGCCCCGCCCGCAACGCGCGGAAGACGCCGACGCCCGTCTCGCGGCTCATCCCGAACTCGCCGTCGGCGAGCACCGAGCCGACGTCCTCCGAGGTCTGCCCGTGGAACGCGACCTCGAAGTCGTGGATGCCGCTCGCCCCGTTCGTGGCGAGCGCCGTGATGAAGCCGCGGCGGATCAGCTCGATCAGCGTCGGCGAGAGCCCCGTCTTCAGGACGTGCGCGCCGAACGCGAAGACGACCGGCTTCCCCTTCTCGCGCGCGGCCACGATCGAGTCGACGATCCGGCGCAGCGACTCGGCCGCGAGGAGCCGCGGCAGACCCTCCCAGAAGCGGAGGAACGAGTCGGACTCCGCCGGGGGCGCGCCGAACGCCTCGACGCCCACCTTGAAGCGGCGTGTCGCGATCGGGTAGGTGGTGGCGCGGCGGCGCGCGCGCGGCGCGGTCTTCTTCGTCATCTGTTCCGTCGTCGGGAAGGCGCGCGCGACCGGCGGGCCCGGATCTCGAGGGCCGAGAGCGCCTCCGCGAGCGTGCCGGCGAGTATCGCATCCGGAGCCAGCTCCCTCACCCGTTCCCGGTGCTCCCGCCCGTGTCCGGTGAGGACGTGCGCCGTTGCGGCGCACAGGGCGACGCCGGCCCCCACGTCGTCCCACTTGTCCCCGATCACCGCGCACCGGCGCGGATCGAGGCCGTGCTCGCGGATCGCCAGCTCGTGGAGGGCCGTGCCGGGCTTGCGGCAGCGGCAACGGATGGAGAGAGCCCGCACGGTCCCGCCGGGGTAGTGGGGGCAGACCAGCGTCCCCGCGAGCGGGACGCCGTGCCGCGCGAGCCGGCGGGCCACCTCGGCGTTCACGGCCCGCACGTCGTCCCAGCTCAGGAGCCCACGCGCCAGGCCCGACTGGTTCGTCACCACGAAGAGGAGCGTCCCGCGTTCGGTGAAGCGGCGCAGCCCCGCGGCCGCGCCGCGGCCGAGGCGGACCCCGCGCGGGTCGGCCAGGAAGCCGCGCTCCACGATGAGCGTCCCGTCCCGGTCCAGGAAGAGGGCGTCGTACGGAGGGCGCGGCACGCCACATGGTGCCATCCCCGGCGGGACGGGCGATCATCGCTCGTCATGACGGCCCGGCGTCTCCCGGTCAACCTCGCGGCCCTCGCGTACTTCGTCTTGTGCCTTCTGGTGACGAGGTTCCTCCCCTCGTGGAGCCGCCTCTTCGTCTTCCTGGGGATCCCGTTCGTCCTCCTCGTCCTCCTGCGCGGCCGGCGAGGGAGCCTCCCCAGGCCCGAGCCGCGAGTCCTCGCGGGGGCCTCGGCGTGGGTCCACTCCGTCTCCACGGCCGAGCCCCCTCCCGCCGACCCGGACGATCCGGAGTCCGCCCCTGACCCGTCCGCCCGCTTCTTCACCGTGGAGCTCACGGTCACTCCCCGCCCGCCGGCCGAGGTCACCGCGACCGCGTGGAAGCCGGCGCTCCTCGAGGTCGAGCGAGCCGAGCCCTCGTCCGACGGCGACGACCCGGGGGTCGCGCGCCTCGAGGTGCTGGACGGCGACGCCTTCCGGGACCCGGGCTGGGAGGACCGGTCCGGCCCGCAGCGGCTCCGCCTCCTCGTCGGCGTGCCGCCGGACGTCCACGAGCTGCGCCTCGACTACCAGGGGATCGGGTTCGGGGCGATCACGGTTCGTTGACCCCTTCGGGCGCGGCCGGTATCGTCCCGGGAAACCAAGACTTTCGACCCGAGGAGGCTCACGTGACGCCGAAGCCGCTCGCCCGTGCCGTCGCCGTTCTCGCTCTCGCCGCGCTCACCGCCGGCTGCCAGGACAAGAAAGAGATGGAGCGGCTGCGTTCCGAGAACGCGAAGCTGACCCAGGAGTCGACGAAGCTGAAGGGCGAGGTCCAGACCGCGAGCACCACGAGCGCGGAGATGGAAGGGACCCTGGACGAGGTCCAGAAGAGCCTGGAGGAGCTCCGCCTCAAGGAGCTGAAGGTGATCCGCACCTCGCTCCAGGTGCTCAAGGAAGGGAAGCCCGCCACCAGCAAGCGGGAGCAGGTCCACGCCGAGATCGACGAGATCAAGAAGGCGATCAAGGAGAACCTCGACAAGCTCACCCGGCTCGAGAAGGAGAAGCAGGAGGCCGAAGCGCGGGCCGCGGCCTCGGGCAAGCAGGTCAAGGCGCTCGAGCAGAAGACCTCCGCGCTCGAGCGGCTGGTCGGCGAGCTTCGCCGCTCGCTCGAGGAGAAGGAGTCGACGATCGCCGAGCTCGAGGTGAAGGTGCTGGAGCTCTCCCGGACCACCGAGGAGCTGAAGGCGACCGTCGAGGATCGCGAGTCGACCATCGTCGAGAAGGAGAAGGAGGTCGCCAAGGCCTTCGTCCTGATCGGCCCCAAGGCGGCCATGAAGAAGGCCGGCCTCATCGAGAAGAAGGGCGCGGTCCTCGGCATGGGTGGGAGCTGGGTCCGCACCGGCAAGTTCGACGAGTCGATGTTCCAGCAGATCGACACGCGCGAGGTGACCGAGTTCGAGGTCGCTGCCGCCTCCACGAAGGCCCGCGTCCTTTCCGACCATCCGAAGGACAGCTTCGAGCTGACCGCCACGGGCCCCAAGACCAGCAAGCTGAAGGTGACCGACCCCGCCCGCTTCTGGCAGGGGAGCCACTACCTGATCATCATGCTTCCGGAGTAGGACCGCGACGGGCGGCCGGGCGCTCAGGGAGCCGCGGCCGCCTTCCGGATCGCCTCGGCGAACGAGGCCTCCGTCTGCATGCCCAGGAGCTTCACGGCCACCTTTCCGTCGCGCCCATAGATCAGGGTGTACGGCAGCGACCCGTTCCACGACTTGTCGACCGCGTCGATGAAGTCTTGCGGATCCCGTGTCTTGGCCAGCCAGCAGACGAACGGGACCTTCAGCCTGGAGAGGAACTTCGGGACCTCCTTCGGCCCCGTCTTCTGGGAGTCCAGGGAGACGAGCACGACGGCCAGGTCCTTGGCGGCGTAGCCCCGGGAGGCGGCGACCAGGTGAGGCATCTCCTCGCGGCACGGCTCGCACCACGTCGCCCAGAAGTTGACGACGAGGACGCGCCCCTTCCGGGACGCCACCACCCGGCTCTGGTACTGGCCGGGGAGGAGGTGCTTGACCGGCTCCGCGGCCTCGATCGGGACACGGAGCAGGAGGACGGCTGCCAGCCCCGCCGCGGGAAGAGCGAGCAGCGTCACCCTTCTCATCGGCCGCGGCTCCGGAGGGTGTGGGTCAGACCCGCTTGATCGTGCATCCGAACGCCTTCGTCTCCGCGACCGGCACCGGCTTGCCGGCCAGGATCGCGTCCAGGGCGTTCTTCAGGTCGGGCGACTTGACGTTCTTCGGGTCGTCCATCGTCTCGTCGATCCGGCCGTGGTAGACCAGGTTCCCCTTCGGGTCGACGACGTAGACCTCGGGGGTCTTCTGCGCGTCGTACTGGTCGGCGACCTTGTTCCCGGCGTCCTTCACCACGGGGAACGTGAACTCGTGCTTCTTGGCGTGCTCGGCCACCTCGGGGACGGGCTCCGCCTTGTTGCTGTTCACGCCGACGAAGGCGATCCCCTTCGGACCGTACTCCTTGCCGAGCGCCGCCATCCGCTCGTTGTAGGCGTTCGAGACGGGGCACTTCGTGGCGATGAACATCACCACGACCGCCTTGCTCTTCCCGGCCAGCTCCTTGAGCCCGATCTCCTTGCCGTCGGCGGCGGAGGGAAGCTTGAAATCGGGGGCGGCGGCGCCGATCTTCGGGGTCTCGGCCCCGGCGACGCCGGCGAGGACGGACGCGACGAGCGCGACGGCGGCAACGGTCTTCTTCATGACGGATCCTCCAGGAGCTTCTCGAAGGCGGTCTCGGAGATCTGCCGGATCTCCTCGGTTCGGATGTCGATGGCCGGCTGGCCGTTGATCGCGATCTTCAGGGCGCCTTCGGTCACCCGGCCGAGGAGAGCGGTCGGCACCCCCAGGCGTTGCGCCGCCTCCAGGACCGAGCGGGTCGACTCCGGAGGGAACGAGACGATCGCCCGGGGGGACGACTGCGAGAACAGGAGCGGCGTCGGGAGGAGCGCCGACTGGAGGTTCACGTCGGCCCCGAGCTGCTCCTCTCCCCCGCAGCACTCCGCGAAGGCGACCGCGAGGCCGCCGTCGGAGACGTCGTGGGCCGAAGCCAGGTACCGGTCCCGGGCCAGCTCCACGAGGAGGGCCACGAGGGCCTTCGTGGCCTCGAGCTCGAGGCGCGGACACGGCCCGTCCTCACGGCCCAGGATCGTGGCGAGGTACTCGCTCGCCCCGAGCTCGTCGCGAGTCTCGCCGAGGACGGCGACCAGGTGGCCTTCCTTCCGGAAGCGCATCGGGACGGCGGTGGTGACGTCGTCGAGGAGGCCGACCATCCCGATCGTCGGGGTCGGGAGGATCGACCGGCCGTCGGTCTCGTTGTAGAGGGAGACGTTCCCGGAGATGACCGGCGTCCCGAGCACGCGGCACGCCTCGGAGATGCCGTCCACGGCCGCGGCCAGCTGGCCGAGGACCTCCGGCCGCTCCGGGTTCCCGAAGTTCAGGCAGTCCGTCACCGCCAGTGGTACGGCGCCGACGCACGCGAGGTTCAGGGCGGACTCCGAGACGGCGTGGGCGGCGCCCCGCGCCGGGTCGGCGGCGACGTACCGCGGGTTGACGTCGGCCGTGAGGGCGAGCCCCTTGCCGGTCCCCTTCACCCGCAGCACCGCCGCGTCGCCGCCCGGGCCGACCACGGTGTTCGTCCGCACGCTCCAGTCGTACTGGTCGGTGATCCAGCGCTTTCCGCAGAGGTTCGGCGACGCCAGGAGGAGCTTCAGGGCGGCGGTGTCGTCCGGCGCACCGTCGATCCAGACGCTTCCCTCCGTCCCGAGCCCCGGGGCCGCGATGGTGACCGGGCGCTCGTAGACCGGCGCCTCGTCCACGAGCGGACCGATCGGCAGGTCGGCCGCGAGCCGCCCCTCGAAGAAGAGCTCCATCCGCGGCATCCCGATGGGAGAGGTGAACGACGCGGACGGCGCCGTCACGACGCCGATCGTCGCGACGTCGACGCCCCACTTGCGGAAGACCGCGGCGACCTCCTCCTCGCGGCCGGCGTGCGCCACGATGAGCATCCGCTCCTGCGACTCCGACAGCATCAGCTCGTACGGCGTCATCCCGGTCTCGCGGACCGGCACCTTCGAGAGGTCGAGCTTCATCCCGACGCCGCCGCGCGCGCACATCTCGAACGAGGACGACGTCAGGCCGGCCGCACCCATGTCCTGGATGGCGACCACCGCGTCCCCCTCCAGCACCTCGAGCACGGCCTCGAGGAGGAGCTTCTCGACGAACGGGTCGCCGACCTGCACGGTCGGCCGGCGCTGCGCCTTCTCGTCGTCGAAGACGTCCGACGCCATCGACGCGCCGTGGATCCCGTCCCGCCCGGTCTTCGAGCCGACGTAGAGCACCGGGTTCCCGGGGCCCGACGCCTTGGCGCGGAAGATCCGGTCGTGACGGACGATCCCGACCGCCATCACGTTGACCAGGATGTTCTTGTCGTAGGCCGCGTGGAAGAAGGTGGAGCCGCCCACCGTCGGCACGCCGATGCAGTTGCCGTAGCCGGAGATGCCGCGCACGACGCCGTCGATCAGGCTCTTCATCCGCGGGGCGGAGGGGCGGCCGAAGAAGAGCGGGTCGAGGAGCGCGATCGGGCGGGCGCCCATCGTGAAGACGTCCCGCAGGATCCCGCCGACGCCGGTGGCCGCCCCCTGGTACGGCTCGATGAAGGACGGGTGGTTGTGGGACTCCATCTTGAAGACCACGGCCAGGCCGTCCCCGATGTCGACCGCACCGGCGTTCTCACCGGGGCCCTGGAGCACCCGCGGGCCCGTCGTCGGGAAGCGGCGCAGGAACACCTTGGAGGACTTGTACGAGCAGTGCTCGCTCCAGAGCGCCGAGAAGATCCCGAGCTCCACCAGGTTCGGCTCGCGCCCGAGCACGGAGACGATGCGATCGAACTCCGCGGGCGTCAGCTTGTGCTCGGCGAGGAGGGAGGGACTGATCGGGGCGTTCACCATCGGAACCGGAGTTTAGTCGCAGGGCGGCAACCCAGTGTGCCGTATCCGATGTGGCTTGCCAGCCGCGCCAGGGTCTTGCGGCCGAGGTCAAGGCGCGCCGACCGAGGCTGGAGCAGGCCCTCCGCCAAGCGGCGGCCTAACGCCGAGATCGGCCGCAACCCCCTGGCGCCCTGCGGGTTCGGGCGGCGCAGGGCCATCTGCTTTGTTGCCGCTCCTACGCGGAGAGCCAACTCCAGCCGTCGTCGCGGCGCCGCGCATCTGGCCCCGCGGCGCTCCGAACGGCTGCCAAGCCACTTCGTATACGGCACACTAGTCGCATGGGCAGTGACAAGACCGTCCTCGCCACCGGCCGCTTCCTCTCGCTCGTCTCGCGCGACGGCTGGGAGTTCGTGGAGCGGCCGGGCGTCACCGGGATCGTCGTGATGGCGGCCGTGACCGACGCCGGGAAGCTCCTCCTGATCGAGCAGGTCCGCCACCCGGTGGGGCGCGTCGTGCTGGAGCTCCCGGCCGGGCTGGTCGGCGACGAGGCCGGCAGCGAGGCCGAGTCGCTCGAGAGCGCCGCGCAGCGGGAGCTGATCGAGGAGACCGGCTACCGGGCCGAGCATTTCCGGCTGGCGTTCTCGGGGCCCCCTTCCGCCGGCCTGAGCTCCGAGATCGTCACCCTGTTCGTCGCGACCGGACTCTCCCGGGAGGGGAACGGAGGGGGCGTCGGCGGGGAGGAGATCACCGTCCACGAGGTGCCGCTCGACGGCGCGTCGGACTGGCTCGCCGCCCGCGTCCACGCCGGGTCGCTGGTCGACCCGAAGGTGTACGCCGGGCTCCATTTCCTGGCCCAGGAGGTCCGCCCGTGAAGAGGATCCGTGTCGGCGCGGCCGCGCTCAACCAGACCCCCCTCGCCTGGGCTGCCAACCAGCGGAACATCGTCGACACCCTGGCCGCGGCCCGGAAGGCCGAGGTGACCGTACTCTGCCTGCCGGAGATGTGCGTCTCCGGCTACGGCTGCGAGGACGCCTTCCACGGCTCGAACGTCCCGGCCCGATCGGCCGCCATCCTCCTGGAGCTCCTCCCCGAGACGAAGGGGATGATCGTCTCCGTCGGCCTGCCGGTCCTCCACCACAAGGCGCTCTTCAACTGCGCCTGCCTCATCGCCGACGGCGAGATCCTCGGCTTCGTCGCCAAGCAGTCCCTGGCGGGCGACGGCATCCACTACGAGCCGCGCTGGTTCAAGGCGTGGCCGGCGGGCCTCCGCGGACAGGTCCGGCTGGGTGAGCGGCGCTACCCGATCGGCGATCTCTTCTTCGACTGCGGCGGCGTCTCCATCGGGTTCGAGATCTGCGAGGACGCCTGGGTCGCCAACCGGCCCGGCGCCGCTCTGGCGCGGAAGGGCGTCGACATCCTGCTCAACCCGAGCGCCAGCCACTTCGCGTTCGGGAAGATCGAGGTGAGGAAGCAGTTCATCCTCGAGGGGTCGCGGGCGTTCGGAGTCAGCTACGTCTACGCGAACCTCCTCGGGAACGAGTCGGGCCGCGCCATCTACGACGGCGGCGCCATCATCGCGTCCGCCGGGAAGCTCCTGGCGACGGGGCCGCGCTTCTCCTTCGCCGACTGGTCGCTCACGACCGCGGTGGTCGACATCGAGGCCGCCCGGATGTCCCAGGCCCGCACCGCCAGCTTCCGCCCCGACCTCGTCGAGGAGGCGGGCGAGTGCCTGCGGATCGACTTCTCGTACCCCGACCTCGAGCCCGAGGAGACCGTCCTCGAGGCCGCGCCGTGGGAGAAGGGCCCGCGCGTCAAGGAGGAGGAGTTCGTCAGGGCCGAGGCCCTCGCGCTCTTCGACTACATGCGGAAGAGCCGCTCCAACGGATTCTGCGTCTCGCTGTCGGGCGGGGCGGACTCGGCCGCGATCGCCTGCCTGGTCGCCCTGATGGTCGAGCTCGGCCTCGGCGAGCTGGGGCGCGAGCGCTTTCTCGCCAAGCTCCGCTACCTGCCCACGCTCGTGGAGGCGCCCGACGCCAGAGGCCTCGTCCACCGGCTGCTGACGTGCGCGTACCAGTCGACCGCCAACAGCGGCGACGTCACACGGGACGCGGCGCGGGCCGTCGCCGGGGCCGTCGGGGCGGAGTACCTGGTCTTCGACGTGGACGGGATCGTCAAGAGCTACGTCGCGATGGTGGAGGGCGCGATCGGGCATTCGCTCTCGTGGGAGACGGACGACGTCCCGCTCCAGAACGTCCAGGCGCGCGTCCGCTCGCCGGGGATCTGGATGATCGCGAACCTGAAAGGCGCGCTCCTCCTGGCCACCAGCAACCGGTCGGAGGCGGCGGTCGGCTACGCCACGATGGACGGAGACACGTCCGGCGGGCTCTCGCCGATCGCCGGCATCGACAAGGCGTTCCTGCGCACCTGGCTCCGCTGGCTGGAGACGGAGGGGCCGTACGGGCTCCACCCGATCCCGGAGCTGCACGCCATCACCGTCCAGGCCCCGACGGCCGAGCTGCGCCCGCCCGGAGAGCACCAGACCGACGAGGGCGACCTGATGCCGTACCCGGTGCTGGACGCCATCGAGCGCGCCGCGATCCGCGACAAGGAAGCGCCGCTGGAGGCGTTCCGGCGGCTGCGCACCCAGTTCCCCGACCACGACGAGCAGACACTCGGGCTCTGGGTCGAGCGCTTCTTCCGGCTCTTCTGCCGGAACCAGTGGAAGCGTGAGCGATACGCGCCGTCGTTCCACCTCGACGACGAGAACCTCGACCCGAAGACCTGGTGCCGGTTCCCCATCCTCTCGGGCGGGTTCGAGCAGGAGCTCGCCGAGCTGCGGGATTACCTGGCGCGTTAACCGGCGGCTCGAGCGCAGCGAGAGGCAAGGAACACTTTAGGAATTCTTTTCCCGAGGAGCCCCCTCGAATTCCTCCGTCGAGTTGTCATAGACTGAGACTCATCTTGAAGACGGCCGGAAACGGCGCAATAAGGAGTGAACGATGAATCGTAGAGACTTCGGCAAGTACATGGCCGCCGCGGCGGCGGGCCTCGTGGCCAGCTCCACCCTCCTCGCGGGCGAGGAGAAGAAGGGCGACGCCAAGGCGGCCGCCGACAAGCACACGTGCAAGGGCCACAACGCCTGCAAGGGCAAGGGCGGCTGCAAGTCCGGCGACGCCGGCTGCGCCGGCAAGAACTCCTGCAAGGGCAAGGGCGGCTGCGCGTCCGCCGCGGCCAAGCACGAGTGCAAGGGCCACAACGCCTGCAAGGGCCAGGGCGGCTGCAAGTCCGGCGATGCCGGCTGCGCCGGCAAGAACTCCTGCAAGGGCAAGGGCGGCTGCGCGGTTCCCCCGGCCGCGGCTCCCGAGAAGAAGGGCTGATCCCTCCTCTCACGACCACGGAGAAGGGGTCGCGCCGGGGCGCGACCCCTTTGCTTTATCCTCCGGCCGGCATGACGAACCGCTGGAGCCTTCCCGACCTGGGCGTCGGAATCGGACTTCGAACCGTTCACTTCGGCGAGATCCTGGCCCGCTGGCCCGCGATCGACTGGTTCGAGATCCTCTCCGAGAACTTCCTCGACACCGGCGGCCGGCCCGCGTACGTGCTCGACCAGGTGTGCGAGCGTTATCCCGTCGCGCTGCACGGGGTCTCCCTCAACCTCGGGAGCACCAGCCCACTCGACCGCTCCTACCTGCGCAAGCTGAAGGCGCTGGCGGCGCGGACCCGTGCCCGGTGGGTCTCGGACCACCTCTGCTACACGGGCGTCCTCGGCCGCAACACCCACGACCTGCTCCCGCTGCCGTACGACGAGGAGACGCTGGCTCACGTCACCGCGCGCGCCCGCCAGGTCTCGGAGATCCTGGAGCGGCCGCTGTTCCTGGAGAACCCGTCCACCTACCTCCAGTTCCGCTCCACGACGATGACGGAGTGGGAGTTCCTGGTGCGCCTCGGGGAGGCCGCCGACATTGGTTTCCTCCTGGACGTGAACAACATCTACGTGAGCTCCTACAACCACGGCTTCGACCCGGAGGAGTACCTGGACGCGATCCCCGCGGACCGGATCGTCCAGGTCCACCTGGCCGGGCATACCAACAAGGGGACGCACATCGTGGACACCCATTCCGACCACGCGATCCCGGCCGTCTGGAAGCTGTACCGGCGGCTCTGCAAGCGGGTCGGGAACGTGTCGACGCTCTACGAGTGGGACGCGGACATCCCCGACCTGAAAACCGTCCGCGCCGAGGCCCGGAAGGCCCTGCGGTACCGCGGCCGTGCGAGCTGAGAGAACCGTTCCGCTCGCCAAGCTCGAGCGCCTCCTCCAGTCGGTCGTCGTGCATCCCGGCCGCATCGAGGACGCCGTTGCGTACGCCGCCACGGACGTGGGGCTGTCCGCGGACGCGGCCGAGGGGCTTTTTCTCCCCTCCCGCACGCTCGGCGTGCGCGAACGCCTCGAGATCTACAAGGACATGTATCCGATGCGGATGGTCGACGCCCTCGCGGCCGACTACCCGTACGTGAAGGCCTGGGTCGGGGACCACCTCTTCGAGCACCTGGTCGAGGACTACGTGCAGCTCCATCCCTCCACGAGCTACACGCTGAACCGCCTGGGGGACGCCTTCCCGTCGTTCCTCCGCGGATCGAGCCGGCTGAAGCGGCCGGCCCCCGTGGCCGACCTCGCGGTGCTGGAGCTCGCGATGACCCAGGCGTTCGACGAGAAGGAGACGCCCGCGGCGACCCCCGCCGACTTCGCCGCCATCCCGTCCGACGCGTGGGAGCGGGCGCGTTTCGAGGGCGTGGCCGCCCTCCGGCTCGTCGCCGTCGGCCATCCCGTGGGGCTCGTGCTCGACGCGGTGAGGGGCGAGGCGGCGATCCCGCCGATCCGGCCGAAGGCGTCTCACTACGCCCTCTGGCGGAGGGACTATTCGGTCTATCGCCTGGACCTCACGCCGGCGCAGCACCGACTGCTGAGCGCTCTGGTGGGTGGCCAGCCCCTGGGCGCGGCTCTGCGGGAGGCGATGCCGCTCTTCCGGCGGCGCCGGGGAGCCTCCGGCGAAGAGGAGCTCTTCGGCTGCTTCCAGCTGTGGGGCGCCAAGGGGCTGTTCCGGAGCGTCCGGGCGGGCCGGGCCTCTACTTCTGCGGGTGCCCCTCGGACAGCTCGCGCGCCAGCGCGGCCAGCGCCTCGCGCTCCTCGTCGCTGATCTTCGAGCCGAAGCCCAGGAAGCCGCCCGAGACCGACGCCACCTCTTCCGCCATCCGGAGCACGTCGCGCCGGATCGCCGCGGCGTCCTCCTCCGGCTTGCCCTCGAGAAGGTCGGCGAGGATCGCCCGGGAGTGCTGCAGCAGATGGGCGTCGGGCCGCCGGTCGAGCCATCCCACCAGGGTCGCGTACGCCGGGGTCCCCTCCGTCACGCCCCGGAGCGCCGCCGCCGCGAGGATGCTCTTCCGTTCCTTCTCGCTCACGTCGCCGTCCGCCCAGGCGACCTCGAGGAGCGGGACGAGGTACAGGACCTTCACGGTCTCGCGGGTGAAGCCGAGCTCCTCCAGCGTGCCGAGGACGGCCTCGTCCGCCACGCCCCCGGCCGCCGCGGCCAGCTCGCGGCGCGCGTGCAGCTTGGCGCGAAGCTCACGCTCCTTGCGGTGGAAGAACTCGTCCTCCTTCGCCTTGCCGATGTCTCCGAGGATCGCGGGGTTCACCATCTCGACCTCCTGGCCTTCCGACGCGCGCGGAGTATAAAGAACCCCCGAAACGACACGCGGGCCGGATTGGTAGGATCCGCCGAAAAAGGAGGCTCCCATGACGATCCGACGTCTCACGACGCGCGTGACGCTCGCCGCGCTCGCGCTCACCCTCGGCCGCTCCGTCCTCGCGCAGGACGCCGCCCCGAAGCCCGAAGAGAAGAAGGAGGGCGCCGCTCCGGCCGGCATGCCCAGCCCGGAAGAGATGATGAAGGCCTGGATGGCGTACGCCACGCCGGGCGAGCCCCACAAGAAATTCGAGTCCCTGACCGGCACCTGGACGGGGAAGGTGAAGATGACCATGGACGCCACCAAGCCGCCGGACGAGTCGGAAGGCACGATGGAGTACAAGACGATCCTCGGCGGGCGCTACCAGGAGATGCGCTGGGAAGGGACGATGATGGGCCAGCCGTTCACCGGCGTCGGCTTCGTCGGCTACGACAACGCCCTGAAGAAGTACCAGAGCGTCTGGATGGACACCGCGGGCACCGGCGTCTCCACGATGACGGGGGCGTACGACAAGACGGGGAAGGTCCTCACGATGTTCGGCGCCATGCCCGACCCGATGACCGGGAAGATGGCCCGGATGAAGGAGACGGTCACCCACGTCGACGCCGACCACCACAAGCTCGAGGTGTGGAACGCGGGTCCGGACGGCAAGCTGATGAAGTCCCTGGAGATCACCTACACGCGGAAGAAGTAGCCGGGGACGGGTCCGGCCGCTCGGCTATCCTGCCGCGGCCGGACCCTCCAAACCTTCGCCGGGATTCCGCGTAGAGAAGGGTCACCGGCCCGAGAGGCCGCTTCATGATCCGACTCCGCACCCTTCGCCCCCTCGCTGCCCTCCTGCTCGTCTCGACCGCCGTCGGCCGGCCGCTGGCCGCTCAGCCGGAGGAGCCGAAGAGCGCCGCCGAGATCGCGCTCGCGCTGAAGAAGCTCACCGTCGTCGGGAGCGCACTCTACGTCGCGGCGCACCCGGACGACGAGAACACCGCGTTCCTCGCCTACCTCTCGCGCGAGCGCCTGGTGCGCACGACCTACCTGTCGATGACGCGCGGCGACGGCGGCCAGAACCTGATCGGAACGGAGAAGGGCGACCTGATGGGGCTCCTCCGGACGCAGGAGCTCCTGGCGGCCCGTCGGATCGACGGCGCGGAGCAGACGTTCTCGCGTGCCATCGACTTCGGTTTCTCCAAGGGGCCCGACGAGACGCTCCGGATCTGGGGGCGAGAGGCAGCGCTGGCCGACGTGGTCTGGGCCATCCGGCGGGTGAGGCCCGACGTCATCGTCACGCGCTTCCCGACGACCGGGGAGGGCGGGCACGGGCACCACACGTCGTCCGCGATCCTGGCGGAAGAGGCGTTCACCGCGGCCGCCGATCCGAAGCGGTTCCCCGAGCAGCTGGCGTACGTGGAGCCGTGGCAGGCGAAGCGGCTCCTGTGGAACGTCTTCCGCTTCGGCGCCAATGCGCCGCGGAAGGAGGTCGCCGGGCAGATCGCCGTCGACCTCGGCGCGTACAACGCTCTCCTGGGTCGCTCGTACACCGAGATCGCCGCGCTGAGCCGCAGCATGCACAAGAGCCAGGGGTTCGGCTCGGCCGAGCGACGCGGGACGTGGCTGAACGACTTCCAGCCGCGGCTCGGCGAGCCGGCCGCCAAGGACCTCTTCGACGGCGTCGACCTGTCATGGAGCCGGGTGCCTGGCGGCGCGGCGATGGGCCCGCTCCTCGACGCGATCTACCGCTCGTTCGATCCCCGGAACCCCGCCGCGTCCATCCCGGCGCTCCTCGACGCCCACGCGCGGATGGCCGCGCTCTCCGGCCCCGACGTCGAGCGGAAGAGGAAGGAGCTGGCGGAGGTGATCCGCTCGTGCGCCGGCCTCTGGGTGGAGGCGATCGTCCCGGACGATTCGGCCACGCCCGGCAGTAGCGTCACGGTGGCGGCCCTGGCGCTCAACCGGTCGAGCGTGCCGATGACGCTCGAGACGGTCGAGGTGACGCATCAGGCCGACGTCGCGTTCACGCCAGCGCCCTTGAAGCCGAACGAGCCGGTCAAGGCCGAGGTGAAGGTCGTCCTCCCCGCGACGCTCGACGACACCACGCCGTACTGGCTGAGGAAGCCGCCGGCCAAGGGCCTCTACACGGTCGACGACCCGACCCTCGTGGGCCGGCCGGAGTCCCCCGCCCCGCTCGTCGCTCGCTTCACGGTGAAGGCCGGCGACCAGAGACTCTCCTTCGAGACGCCCGTGCTGTACCGCACGACGGACCCCGTGAAGGGGGAGCTGTACCGCCCGTTCGAGGTCACGCCTCCCATCACGATCGCGTTCGACGAGAAGGTGTACTTGTTCGCCGGGAGCGGGGCGAAGCGCCTGCGGCTGACCGTGAGGGCGGGCGAGCCGAACGTCGCCGGCACGCTGCGCCTGAAGATGCCGGCCGGCTGGGCGGCGACTCCCGCCGGCGCGCCGTTCTCGCTGAAGGAGAAGGGGGACGAGGCGACCGTCACGTTCGACGTCGTGCCTCCGGGCACCGCCGGCACCGTCACGCTCGCCGCCGAGGCGGACCTCGGCGCGCGCACGGTGTCGAGGGAGCTAGTGCGCGTCGACTACCCGCACATCCCCGTGCAGACGCTCTTCCCGCCCGCGGAGGTGAAGGCGGTCCGGCTCGACGTGACGAGGGGGAAGGCCGGCGCGATCGGCTACGTCATGGGCTCCGGCGACGACCTCCCGGGTGGCCTCCGCCAGCTCGGCTACACGGTGACGCTCCTCTCGGACGACGACCTCGAGACGGCCGACCTCTCGCGCTTCACCGCCATCGTCGCCGGCATCCGGGCCTACAACACGCGCCCGCGCCTGAAGGTACTCAACCGGCGCCTCCTCGACTACGTCGAGAAGGGGGGCCGCTACGTCGTCCAGTACCAGACGACGAACGACCTCGTCGTGGACGCCTTCGGTCCCTAC
Source organism: uncultured Holophagales bacterium (assembly GCA_964384675.1). Lineage (GTDB taxonomy): Bacteria > Acidobacteriota > Thermoanaerobaculia > UBA5066 > UBA5066 > CAYLNK01. The sequence continues at coordinate 16,070 of CAYLNK010000114.1, forward strand.
CCGTTCAAGCTGTCCCGCGAGCGGGTCACGGTGGAGGAGGCTCCGGTCACGGCGGTACCGAACGCCGTTCTCGCCGGTCCGAACCGGATCGCCGCCGCGGACTTCGACGGCTGGGTGCAGGAGCGCGGCCTCTACTTCGCCGGCACGTGGGACGCGAAGTACGAGACGCCCCTCTCGAGCCACGACCCGGACGAGCCGGAGCGGAAGGGCGGGCTCCTGGTGGCGCGCTACGGCAAGGGGACCTTCACGTACACCGGCTACGCCTTCTTCCGACAGATACCCGCCGGCGTGCCGGGCGCGATCCGCCTCTTCGTGAACCTCCTCGAGGCGAAGTGATCGGGGGGACCTCCAGGTCCGGCCCCCACGCGCCCCCCTTGGCCGGGCGCACTGAGCTGAACGGGGGGACCTCCAAGTCCGGTCCCCCCGCACCCCCCTTGGCCGGGTGCTCTGAGCTGAACGGGGGGATCTCCAGATCCGGTCCCCCGGACGCGCCGCCGCCCTTGTTCCGCTCGTGGCGCGCTCTCTACGCCCTCGTGGCGGGCGTGCTCGGGCTCGAGATCGTCCTCTTCTGGCTCTTCATGAAGGCGTTCGAGTGAGCCTCCTGGATTGGGCGGTGCTGCTCGGCTCGCTCGGGCTCATCGTCGGCTTTGGCGTCTGGCGCAACCGCCACGCCAGGGACATGAACGCCTACCTCCTGGCGGGTCGCAGCCAGAGCGCGCGGGCGGTCGCGGTGTCGATCATGGCGACGCAGGCGAGCGCCATCACGTTCCTCTCCACGCCGGGGCAGGCGTACGTCGACGGGATGCGCTTCGTGCAGTTCTACTTCGGGCTGCCCCTCGCGATGATCGTCCTCTCCGTCACGGCCGTCCCGCTCTTTCATCGCCTCCAGGTCTTCACCGCCTACGAGCTCCTGGAGAAGCGGTTCGACCTGAAGACCCGCACGCTCGGGACGTTCCTCTTCCTGGTGCCACGCGCCCTCTCGACCGGGGTCTCGATCTACGCGACGGCGATCGTGCTGTCGGTGCTCCTCGGCTGGAACATCACGATCACCAACATCGTCATCGGCGGGCTCGTCATCCTCTACACGGCGACCGGCGGCTCGAAAGCCGTCGCCTGGACGCAGGGCTGGCAGTTCGCGGTGGCGATCCTCGGGATCGTGACGGCGTTCGTCGTCATCGTCCTCTCGCTCCCCGACGTCTCGTTCGGCGAGGCGACGCGCGTCGCCGGGAAGCTCGGGAAGCTGCGCACCATCGACCTGTCGTTCGACCCCGCCAGCCGCTACAACATCTGGTCGGGACTGATCGGCGGTTTCTTCCTGCAGCTCGCGTATTTCGGCACCGACCAGTCGCAGGTGGGCCGCTACCTGGGCGGCGCGTCGGTCGGCGAGAGCCGGCTGGGCCTTCTCCTGAACGGTCTCCTCAAGGTGCCGATGCAGTTCTTCATCCTCTTCCTCGGCGCCATGGTCTTCGTCTTCTACCAGTTCGTCCCTCCGCCGCTCCTCTTCAACCCGGTCGAGACCGCGCGGATCCGGGCGAGCGCGGCCGGCCCGGAGTTTCGCGCGCTCGAGGCGCGCCACGTGGAAGCGTTCACCGCGCGGCGCGCCGCCGCGGAGGCCCTCG
>CAYLNK010000115.1:0-17652 GCA_964384675.1 uncultured Holophagales bacterium
GGCCCCGTCCCCCGCCCCTTCCGCGCCGGCGGCCCCCCTCGTCGTGGCGTCGCCGGCGCCGGCCGTCGAGCCCGCCCGTCCACCCCGGACGGTGATCCTGTTCGTGGACCGCCTCCGCCTCCCCGATCCGGAGCACCGCGACACGTTCTTCGGGGCGGTCGAGGACCTGCTGCGCCGTGTCGTGGGGCCCCGCGACCGGGCGATGATCGTCGCCTGGGAGCGCTCCCTCCGGACCGTGGTCCCGTTCACCGGCGACCTCTCCGCGCTCGAGGCAGGCCTCGGCCGGCTGGCCCGCGCCGCCACGGGGCTTCCCGACGAGAAGGCGACGCTGGAGACCCTCACGGCGGACGCGGCCTGGTTCCAGCTGGTCGCGAGCGCGTCCCAGGGAGCCGCTCCGACGGGTGCCGGCTTCGGCGAGCGCCTCGCGGCCTCGGAGGCGTACCACGAGATGCAGTCCAAGGCGGCCGCGATCAAGGGCCTGCTTTCCGTGCTCGGGGGGGTCGAAGGCCGTCGGGTGCTCATCCTGGCGAGCCACCGGTTCTCGCGCTACGCGGGGCTCGAGTACAACCTGGGCCCGCGCGCCCGCGCCGGGGATCCGCTGAGCGCCGACGCCAAGGAGTTCGACGCGCTCCGGATCCTGGATTCGGTCGCCGAGAGCGCGAACGCGCACGGCGTCACGATGTACGGCCTCCATCCGGAGCGGCAGGAGGAGGCCTTCCCGTCGGCCGCCGATCACCCGTCGCTGAATCCCGGGCTCGCCGACGCCGTGAGGGGCGGCCGGGAGCTGCTGGTGAACGGGAACGAGGCGGAGGCCCTGGAGTTCGTCGCGGAGAAGACGGGCGGCCTGGTGGCGATGGGGCCGGACGCGGCGGCGCTCCTTCCGCGCGTGGCGGAGGACCTCGAGTCGTACTACTCGATCGGCTACGCCGCGCCTCCCGGGAAGCCGGACCGCGCCGTGAAGGTCACCGTCCGCGCGAAGGACCGGAGCCTCGAGGTGCGCTCGCGCCGGGCGTTCGTCGAGAAGTCGGACGACGTGAGGATGAAGGACCGCGTGCTCTCGAACCTCTACGTGAAGGAGCCTCCCACCAGGCTCGAGATCTCCGTCTTCCCGAAGCCGAAGGCGGGCGGGTCGAAGAAGGCCAGGCGCCGGCTCGACGTGCAGGTGCGGATCCCGATCCGTTCGCTCGCCCTGGTGCCGGCGGCCGGGGTCAGCAAGGGATCGTTCTCGGTCTACGTGGCCAGCGCCGGCCCCGACGGGGCGCTGAGCGAGGTGACCCGCCAGCTGCGCCCCTTCGAGATCAGGACCGCGGACCTGGAGCGCGCCCGCGGGTCGTACTACACGTACGAGCTGCAGCTCGAGGTCGACGGCAAGGGGGCGATCGTCTCGGTCGGCGTGCTGGACGAGGTGGGAAAGGAGGCGGGCTTCACCCGCTGCCTCGTCCTGCCGGCGGGGTCAGCGGGGTCAGGGCCAAAGGATAAATGATACCTCCGCCCCCCGAGGTGGGGGGAATGGAGCGACCGCTCCGATCCCGTCCAGCCCTGCCGCCGGGCCAGAATCCTGGTACGTTGCGCGCATGTCGACGTGCGGATACTGCAAGGCGAGGAAGGGGAAGCGTGCCTGCCCCGTTCTCGGGGCCATCTGCTCTCTCTGCTGCGGCGAGCACAGACTCCGGGAGATCGACTGTCCCTCGAGCTGCGCCCACCTCGGAGGCCTCGCGGTGCTGAAGGCCGGGCCCGGCCGACCGTCGATCTCCCGGGATTCGATGTCGTCGGCGGTCGACAAGCTGCTGGCGTTCGGTGACACGGCGGCCGGCCGGGGCTTCACCAGAGAGGCCATCCTCCGGTGTCTCGATGCCGACCAGCCCCCCGGGGAGTGGGAGGAGAGCGCCATCACCGGGATCGTCGCGTTCGGACACCGGCGGCCGGACGGCAGGCGTCTCGTCGACCTCTTCCTCGAGGCGAGGGGACGGGAGCTTTCACTGGGGGAATGCGCCGCCATCCTGGCCCTGCAGCAGACGAAGGCGTCCCTCTTCGAGGTCGAGTCGGTGCGCAAGGGCGCAGGGCTCCGGCTGAAGGACTTGACGTCGGAGGGCTCGACCGACGTACGTGAGTTCTCGGCTTCCGCGCAGCTCTCCCGCGGCGACGTGATCTTCGCCTGGTTGGTGGACATGGGGGATCGCGCCGAGCTCGCCGGTCCTTCGTTCTTCGTTCCGCCTCTCCACCTCCGCCGCGTGGTGAAGGCGTTCCAGGCGGGGCTCGACGCCGCGCTCCGGCGACATCCGGACGTTCCGATGGGCCTGCTCGGCGGAGACGCGGCGCCGGACGCCTTGCGCGCCCTTCGCAAGGCGGTTCGCACGTCCCCCGGGCCGGCCCTCGAGAACACCGATGCCGAGAAGCTCCTCCTTTGCCAGGCGCGCTACGACGTGTCGGACGAGGCGGCCGTCCGCGAACGGCTCGCGGCGCTGCCCGGGATGGAGCCGGAGGGTGGGGCGGGCATCGACTGGATCGATCCGGTGGGGAACGACAGGATCGGAGGACCGCTGCTGCTCGGACACCTCGAGATTCGAGACGGGAAGCTGAGCCTGGAGACGAACTCCCGGGAACGGCTGGACCGCGGGAAGCGTCTCCTCGAATCGGCGCTCGGGCCGCTGGCCGTGCACCGCCTGGACTCCGTCGAGGACCCCACGCGGCTCCTCCGGGAAGCGCGGGAGCCCCGGAGCGGACACGAGCCGATCCCGGAGGCCCAGCAGCGGGAGGTCTTGGGGCCGTACCTCGTCGAGTACTACCGGAAGTGGCTCGACCTCCCCCTGCCCGCCCTCTCGGGGAAGTCTCCGCGCGAAGCCGCGCGCACCGCGGCCGGGCGCCGGAAGGTGGAGGGGCTGTTCACCGAGCTCGAGCGCGGGATCGGCAGGCAGCCGGGTCTCGAGGCCGTGGACTTCCTCGCGCTCCGACGCGAGATCGGCCTGCCGACGCCGCCGAGCCAGGAGCCGTCGTCGTACGACGCGTCGCGCCCGCCGGGCGCCGGCTGGCTCGAGCGGGACGAAGGTGAGCGGATCGCGTCGGTACGCGCGTTCCACGAGAGGGTGGCGGTCCACCCGCCGACGCCGGACCCGTACCTCCACGCGACCGCGCACGTCGTCGTCGAGAACCAGATCGCGGGCGGCGCGCCGGCCGCCGTCGGGGCGTGCGTGGCCCGGCTGATCGCAGAGGGCGCGACGCGGCACGAGGCGCTCCACGCGGTGGCCGAGGTCATGACGGTCGAGCTCGCGGAGGTCGTCTCGGAGCGCAGGGTCTTCGACGAGGAGCGCGTGGCCCGCAAGCTCCGCGCGATCGACGCGCGGAAGTGGAAGGGCTCGGCGGTGTAGGCGTGCCCATCCTGGTTCACCTCGTCCGGTCCGACGCCGTTCCGCGCGTGACCCGGAACGGGATCCGCCGGAGCCGGGCCCGATGCGGGCTTCCCTCGGGCGTCTTCGCGATGCCGGTGAGCCGCCGCTTCCACGCCTCCCACCAGTGGCTCCGCGAGCTGAAGCGCTCGGGGGCGCGCTCGATCTCGGCCGTCTACTTCCGTGTGCCGGACGAGGAGCCGGTCTGGTTCGGGCGGTTCGGGCGCGAGCACGCGGGCCTCACCGCCAGCGAGGCCGCCGGACGCTTCGAGGTTCTGGACGCGCCGGAGGGCTACGAGATCCTCCTCCCGCGCCGCGTCGAGCCGCGCGAGATCGTACGGGCGAGGGAGCTGCCGCAGGTGATCGGCTGGCGCTACTACCCGGGCGCGCACGGGGCGCGTCCGTGCGGCTGCCCGGGCTGTCTCGGGAAGGGCGAGATCCGCTCGCGCGCGATCCGGGAACGGTACGAGCGGGGCTGACCGAGGGCGCCGGCGTCGCGCGTCTCACCGCACGGCCGGCCCCCTCCGCCGACGGCGTCAGGCACGGGGTCAGGGCCAAAGGATAAATGATACAGTGCGCCCGACGGAGGTCGAGGTATGGCCCGACCGCTGAGGCTGGAGTACCCGGGTGCCGTGTACCACGTGATGTCGCGCGGACAGGAGCGAGGGCAGGTGTTCCGCGACGACGGCGATCGGGAGCGGTTTCTGCTGGACCTGGATCGGGCGGTGCAGGAGGAGCGCTGGGTCGTGCACGGGTACTGCCTGATGACCAACCACTACCACCTCCTCGTGGAGACGCCCGAGGCGAACCTGTCGGTGGGGATGCAGCGCCTGAACGGGCGCTACAGCCAGGCGTTCAACCTCGGCCACTCCCGGAAGGGCCACGTCTTCGAGGACCGCTACAAGGCGATCGTGGTGGAGAAGGAGGGCTATTTGCTGGAGCTCTGTCGCTACGTCGTGCTCAATCCGGTGCGCGCCGGGATGGTTCGATCGGCGCGCGACTTCCGGTGGAGCAACTACCGGGCGACGTCGGGAGAGGACGAGCGGCCCGCGTTCCTGGAGGTGGACTGGACGCTGCGGTGCTTCGGGGCGCAGAGAGCGAGGGCGCGGGAGGCGTACCGGCGGTTCGTGTCCGAGGGGAAGGGCGCGGGGTCGCCGATGGACGAGGTGGCCGGCCAGGTGTTCCTCGGGAGCCCGGCGTTCCTCGCCGAGATGAAGAGGAGGGTGGAGGAGCAGACGCTGTCGACGGCGATCCCCCGTGCGCAGCGGCAGCTCGGCTTCGTGACGCTCGGAGCCGTTCTGGAGGCGGTGGCGGCCGAGTACGGGCTGACGGTGGAGGCGCTGCTCGCGCCGTGGAGGCGTGGTGAGCAGAGGGCGGTGGCGGCGCACCTGGCGCGGAGGCTCACCGGACTCTCGGCGGTGAAGATCGCCGAACGCCTGGGCGTGACGGCGGTGCGGGTGAGCCAGCTGGCGAAGAGCGTCGAGGGGAGCGCGGATCCCGGGCTGAAGCGGCGGGTCGCGGCCCTGGAGAAGGGCCTGCGACAGGGATCGTGATGCCGTCGATCGGCCTTCCCTCCGTCTGCCCGCCGTGAAGATCCCGTCGCGGCGCGAGCCGCGGAAACGTCCCCGGAAGGCCGCTCCGTCGACGTCGCACGCCCGGCTCTACCTGCACCCTCTCTTCGGCGCGGTGCCTCTCGCGCCGACCACCGTGGCCGGCGCGAGCGGAGCCCCGGTGGTCCGCTGGGACTTCGACCTCGACTGGCAGCCGCCCCTCCCGCGAGGCGCGGTGCGCGGCGACCCGCGTCGCCAGACGTACTGCTGCGACCCGCCCCGTTACTACTACGTGGACCAGGCGAGGACGTGCCTGCAGTGCGGCGCGTCGTTCGTCTTCGGCGCCGCGGAGCAGAAGTACTGGTACGAGACGCTCGGGTTCCGCCTCGACGCCACCGCGGTCCGCTGTCCTCCGTGCCGGCGGAAACGGCGGAGCGACCGGGCGATCCGGCAGACTCTCGCGCTCGCGGTGGCCGAGGCCGCCGCCCGCCCGGCGGACCCGCTCGTCCTCGCCGCCCTCGCTCAGGCGACGCTCACCCACGTGGAGCGGTTCGGCAACGGCGACCTCGACCGCGCCCTCGCCGCCTGTCGCAAGGCGAGGAAGGCCGCGCCGGACCTCGCCCAGGCGCTCTACTGGGAGGGCCGCGTCCAGGAATCGGCGGGGCGCGCCGCGAAGGCCGCGGTCGCGTACCGGGCATTCCTCGAGGCCGTGGGTTCGAAGGGGCCCGCCGCGCACCGGAACGACGCGACGGCTCGCCTCGCCGGTCTCGGCGCGTGAGGGGTGTCGCTCCCTCGAGCCTCAGGTCGAGAGGTGGCGCGTGAAGTGGGCGCTCGTCGCCTCGAACGCCTTCTCGAGCGCGTCCGTGGCGCCAGCGAACGGGTGCGCCGCGCCGAAGGTGTGCCCCGCTCCCTCGATCGGGACGAGGTCGACGCCGGCCCGTCCCTCCGCGTAGGCGAGGAGGGACTCCGCTTCCTGGAACGGGACGGCCTCGTCCGCGGTGCCGTGGACGATCCGGTACGGACACCCGAGACGTGAGACGGCCCTCCTCACGTCGAGCCGCTCGCGGTTCGCCAGGAAGTCGTCGAGGAGCTCGACGCCGACTCTCATCGGCTGGCCGGTCCGGGTGTTGAGGGACTCCATGTAGCCATCCCGCCGCCACAGGGCGAGCGTCGGCGCGTCGGTGACGCGCTCCAGCGTCGAGACGCCGGCCCAGGTGACGAGGGCCTTCACGTCCGGATTCGCGGCCGCGCCGAGGACCGCGATCGCGCCGCCGCGGCTGTGCCCGAGGAGACCGAGACGCGTGAGGTCGAGCGGCGTGTCGGGAAAAGCGGTCGACAGCGCGGCGAGGACCGAGGCGAGGTCGTCCAGCTCGGTCGAGTACGTGTTCCTCCGGAACCGCTCGAGCTCCGTGAACTCCAGGAGGTCCTCGCCGATGCCGTTTCGGGAGAAGTTGAAGTGGACGGCGACGAAGCCGGCTCCCGCGAGCCGCTCCCCCAGCCACGGGTGGAAGCCCCAATCCTTGAAACCCTTGAAGCCGTGGCAAACCGCGACCACCGGGCGCCTGCCGGCACCCTCGAGGAACCGGAGGTCGCCGCGGATCGGCTCGCCGAGGCGGCTCGGCAGGACGAAGCGGTGGTGGATCACCGGGTCATTCTCGCCCGGGACGCCTCGCACCGTTCGCCGCGACCCTCACACCGTGAGGAGCCCGAGCAGGTTCCCGCGCGTCAAGAGAGCCGCGTCCTCTTGCCGCTCGAGGAAGGGAGCGACATCGGCGCGGATCGCCTTCGGATCGAGAGAGGCCAGGCGCCGCTCGACCAACGTGCGCCACTCGCGCGCGTCGTGCTTGCCCGGACCACGAGTCCGATCGAGCGCGGCCTGCAGGAACGGGAGGTTCGGGGCCACCGGAGGACGCTGTGACAGGTACCAGACGAGGTCGTACCAGTCGCGCCCCTTTGCGTACGGCCGCGCCAGCACCGCATGCAGCTTGCCGGCGAGCAAGGAGGGGAGGTCGTGGTGCTGCACCAGGAACGTCACGTGCCGCGTGACGATCCGGCGCTCGCACCGCGCCCCGGCGGGCGGACGCGTATCGATCTCGAGCCTGATCGAGAGCTTCTCCTCGGGCCTGGCCGAGAGCCGAGCGTCGTGAAGGAGATGCGGGATGCGCACCCAGCCGGTGTGGACGACGCGCCTCTCGTTCCACGTCACCGAAGGCTCCAGCCCCGCCAGGGTCAGGTCACGCTTCACCTTCGCCATCCAATTCCTGCCGGCATACCCGGCGGGCGAGACCGTCGAGAAGTCGAGCTTCTCCGAGAAGAGCGGAAGAGAGTGGAGGAAGCGGAGCGCCGTCCCGCCGACGAACGCCAGGGGCCGCGTAGCGTCGCAGCTTCCTTGCGGAGACCCGGTCGGTGCTCTGATAGCGCATCTCGGCCAGCCGTTCCGTCGTCCACTCGCCCGGTCCGAGGTGCCAGTGGTCGAGCAGCGCCTTTTCCGGCTCGGCCACCAGGACGTCACGCTCGTTGTACGGGAGCGTCGTGTAGCCGAAGAACGCGTCGCGCTTGAGGCTCCGGTAGTCGAAGACCCCGAACGGGTTCTCGAATCGACGCGGCGGGCGCGGCGTGACGCTGGTAAGCCAGACGACCCGTTCAGGAATCAGGCCGTGGGTGCCGAGAGCCCAGAGTCCGCTCAGGTAGGAAGGGCGGTACAGCTGATTCGCGAGCCTCGCGGGCGAGAGCGGACCCCGCCGATAGCGCTCGGCGAGCGTGTACCTGCCTCGCCGCAGCGCGACGATCTTCCCGGCCTTTCGAATCGGGAGAGCTGGACGAGGATCGAATCCCGTCCTTCGTCGAAGGCCTGCACCAGGAGCGCCAGGTCGAAGCACTCCAGGTTGCCGGTGAGGGCGACGAGCGCCCCGAGATTCATTCGTGAAACAGAACATTCCTGTTAATCAATGTGAACAGACTCGAGTCCTACGGCGCTCCCCGCCCCCTCGCGCCTCCGGCGGCTCGTCGTCCCGTCCGACCGGACGGCGCCGCGGAACGACCGCGGTCCCGGCACCCTCCCGCCCCGTGTGGCATCCTCGGGCGGCCCGATGACGAGCTCCCCGCCGGCGCGAGCGGTCCCCCGCGCCACGACCCGATCGCGAGAGGGCGGGGCGTGACGGCCCGCCGGTCGCTCCTCGTCGTGGACGACGACCGGCTCTTCGGCGAGGCGGTCCGGGAGGACCTCGAGGCGCCCGGGCTGGAGGTCGTGCTCGCCCGTTCCCTGGCCGACGCCCTCCCCCTCTGCCGCGAGAGGCCCTTCGACGTGGTGCTCCTCGACCAGCAGCTGCCGGACGGAGCCGGCGCGGACCTCTGCCCCGAGATCCTCGCGACGAACGAGCGGGCGAAGGTCGTCTTCGCGACCGCGTACCCGAGCTTCGGAAACGTCGTCGAGGCGCTGCGAAGAGGGGCCGTCGACTACCTCTCCAAGCCGTGCGACCCGCGGCAGGTCCGGCTGGTGGTGGAGCGCTGCCTCTCCACGCTCGACCTGGAGCGCGCCTGCGGGATGACTCGCCGCCGCAAGGCGGACGAGGCGGGCGGCGCCGTGCTGATCGGCTCGGACACCACCCTCGCGGAGGTGGCGGTCGTGGTCGACGCGGCCGCCGCGACCGACGCCACGGTCCTCGTCACGGGCGAGACGGGCACCGGGAAGGGGCTCGTGGCGCGGGCGATCCACTACCGGAGCGCGAGGCGGGACCACGAGCTCGTCGCGGTGAACTGCGCCGCGTTGCCCGAGAGCCTCGTCGAGGCGGAGCTGTTCGGCCACGAGAGGGGCGCCTTCACGGGGGCGGCGGCCTCCCGCGAAGGTCTCTTCGAGATGGCCGAAGGGGGGACGCTCTTCCTGGACGAGATCGCGGAGATGACGCCGGCCCTGCAGACGCGCCTGCTCCAGGTGCTGGAGGAGAAGACCGTCCGGCGCGTCGGGGGCCGGACGCCGCGCCGCGTCGACTTCCGGCTGATCGCGGCCACGAACGCGGACCTCGGCTCCGCCGTGACCGAGCGGAGGTTCCGGAGCGACCTCTACTACCGGCTCGACGTGATCCGGATCGAGCTGCCGCCCCTCCGGCAGCGCCGGACGGACATCCCCGCCCTGGCCAGGCACCTGCTCCGGGGGCTGGGCGCGGAGGAGTCGCTCCCGGAGTCCGAGCTCTCGAGGCTGTCGGCCTACGACTGGCCCGGGAACGTCCGCGAGCTGCGCAACGTCCTGGAGCGCACCGTGCTCCTCCACCGCGGCCCCGGTCCCCTGATGCCGTCCCGCTTCCTGCCGAGCGGCTCGGCGCCCGCGTCCGCCGCCGGGCCGGACCAGACGGCGGCATCCGGACTCCCCCTCGCCGAGGTCGAGGCCCGCCACATCGCGGCGGAGCTGGCGCGCCTCGGCGGGAACCTCACGCGCGCGGCGCGGTCCCTCGGCATCTCCGTCTCCACGCTCCGGCGCAAGGTGAGCGAGACCGCTCCAAAGTAGGCGAGCCGGCCGGGATCACCCGGTCGTTTCGATCGGGCTGGCCGGGTTCGCCGCGGGGCTGAGTCGCGTCGAGCCGCTGAAACAGAGGCCCGAGCCTCGGTGGCTCGCGTGGCACGTCGCGTGCAGCTCCGGCGCGCGTGGAGCAGGCCCCGCGCACCATCCTCATCGTGGACGACGAGAAGCTCTTCACGCAGAGCCTCTCCGAGGGGCTCCAGGCGCTCGATCCGTCCCTGCAGGTCCTCACGGCGGAGAACGGTCTCGTCGCGAGCCGGTATCTCGAGCGGGAGCGGGTCGACCTGGTGCTCACCGATCTGAAGATGCCGGTCATGGACGGCTTCGAGCTCCTGGCCAGCATGAGCCGCCGCTTCGCGTCGGTCCCGGTGCTGGTCATGACGGCGTTCGGGACGCCCGAGGTGGGCGGACGGCTGCGCGAGCTGGGCGTCGACGGCTTCGTCGAGAAGCCCGTCGACTTCCGGTCCCTCGCCGCGAGGATCGAGGGGGAGCTGTCGGCGGGCGCTCGTGGCTACGTCCGCGGCATCGGCCTCCCGACCTTCCTCCAGGTGCTGGCCCTGGAGAAGAAGAGCTGCTCCCTGCACGTGACGGCCGGGGACCGCTCGGGCCAGCTCCACTTCGTGGGAGGGGTCCTCTGGGACGCGGAGACCGGCGACCTCGCCGGCGAGGAGGCCGCCCAGGAGATCGTGAGGTGGGAGGGCGCCGCCATCGAGATCCTCGGGGGGCACGGCGCGCACACGCGCCGCGTGGCGCACTCGGTGGAGCACCTGCTGCTGGAGAGCTTCCGGGTCGAGGACGAGAGGCGCGCGCGGGCGTCGCGCGCGAGGAACGAAGAAGAGGAGACGGGGGATTCGCTCCCGTCCACGGAAACCGATCGGTCGAAGGAGGACAACGACATGTCAGCAACGGAAAAGCTCAAGGAGCTCACGGCGCTCGAAGGGTTCGCGGGGGCCGGCGTCTTCACCCCGACGGGCGAGCCGCTCGCCGTCGTCAGCGCGGGGACGGGCTTCTCGAAGGAGATCGGCATCCTGGCGAACAACGTCCTGATGAACGCCCAGAAGGCCTCTCTCGAGATGGGCTCGGGACGGGGCCAGCAGGTGCACGTCGAGGCCGAGAAGGCGCACTTCCTGGTCCGCTGCCTGAACGAGGGGAACGACCCGCTGAAGTCCCAGCCCGGGAAGGCCCACATCCACCTCGTGCTGGCGCTCTCGGGCGACAGCCAGATCGGCTTCGCGAAGATGAAGGTCAGCTCGACGATCGACAAGCTCGGCGAGGACTTCCGCCTCTGAGCGGCCGGGACGCGGATCCGCCGTGCAGTGCGGCGGATCCGCGTCCGCGCGGAGGCATAGGATGGACGTCATGTCCGAACCGGCGCCTTCGGCGTCGTGGCTGGATCCTCCGGCCGCGCCCTCGGCCGGCGACGAGCGCTTCCGGCTCCTCGCGGACGCCGCGCCCGTGCTCGTCTGGGTGGCCGGCCTGGACGGCCGCTGCAACCACTTCAATCGCGGCTGGCTCGAGTTCCGCGGCCGCACGATGGAGGAGGAGCGCGGCGACGGGTGGGCGGAGGGCGTCCACCCCGCCGACCTCGAGTCGTGCGTGAGCGGCTACCGGGCGGCGTTCGCCCGGAGGGTGCCCTTCGAGCTGCGCTACCGCCTGCGCCGCGCGGACGGTGTGTTTCGCTGGATCCTCGACCGCGGGGTCCCCGTCTTCGGGGAGGGCGGCGCTTTCGAGGGCTACGTCGGCGCCTGCATCGACGTCACCGAGATCGAGGAGACCCGGGCGCACCTGACGCGCCAGCGAGCGCTGGCGCTCGATCTCGCGGCGGCGCCGTCGCTCGAGGCGGCCGCGGACCGCATCCTGGAGAGTCTCCTCGCCCTGGACGGCGTGAGGGGCGGCGTCCTGTGCCGGCAGGAGGCCGGGAGCGGCAGGCTCCGGTGCTTCCGCCAGATGGGCCTCACCCTGGACCTCTCCGGCTGCACCTGCCCGATCCGATCCGGCAGCGGCGAGCCGGAGTGGACGGACGATCCGGCGGGCTTGCGGAGCCCCTGCCACGCGTCCCCGGAAGGGTACCGGTGCGACATGCGCGTGCCGATCCTCCTCGAAGGCGCGGAGCTCGCCTCGGTCTCGGTCTTCGCGGTCCGGACGGTCCTGCCCGCTTCGAGCCGCGACGCCGCGCTCGCCCTCGTCGCGCAGGTGGGCGCGGCGCTCCAGCGGGTGGAGGCGCAGGACGCGCTCCGCCGGAGCGAGCACCGGTACCGGGCGCTCGTCGCGCAGTGCCCCGAGGGGATCTTCCTCTACGACCCGGAGACCGGCTGCCTGCAGCAGGTGAACCGCATGGCGTGCCAGCTGCTCGGCTACTCCGAGCGGGAGATGCTCGGCATGCGCCTGGAGGAGTTCGTGGTCGGCCACGACGGCCTGGTCGGGGCGGCCGTCGAGACGTCCGCCGAGCGGCTCGGGTCCGCCGTCTACCGGCGCCGCGACGGCACGCTCCTCGACGTCGAGCTCACCGCCGCGCCCGTCCAGTACCGCGCCTCCTCGCTCGTCCAGGTCTACTTCCGGGACGTCACCGACAGGAACCGGTCGCGCGCGGCGCTCGATCGGGTCACCCGACGCAACGAGATGATCCTGGAGAGCGCCGGGGAGGGGATCCTCGGGATCGACCACGAGGGGTACCACACGTTCGTGAACCCGGCCGCAGCCCGGTTGCTGGGCTGGGCGGCCGAGGAGCTGATCGGGAAGAAGACCCATGGCACGTGGCACCACTCGCGGCGCGACGGCACGCCCTACCCCGAGTCCGAGTGCCCCGTCTATGCGGCGCTGAGGGACGGCGTCACCCGGCGCGTCCGGTCGGAGGCCTTCTGGCGCCGGGACGGCTCGAGCTTCGCCGTCGAGTACGTCTCGACCCCGATCCGCAACGGCCCGCAGCCGGCGGGCGCGGTCGTGGTCTTCCGGGACGTCTCGCGCGAGGAGCGGCTGGAGTCGATCGCCGAGGCCGTGGAGACGATGAACAGCCTGGGCTACGTCTTCTCCACGGTTCGCCACGAGCTGGGCAACCCGATCAACTCGGTCAAGATGGCCCTCTCGGTCCTCCGCCAGAGCGTGCGCCGGCTTCCCGCCGAGTCCGTCGAGAGCTACCTCGACCGGTCCCTTTCTGAGCTGGGGCGCGTGGAGGACCTCCTCTCGTCGCTCAAGAGCTTCAGCCTGTACGAGGACGTGCAGGTGCGCGTCGTCGACCTGGCCGATCTGGTGTCGGGCTTCGCCGCTCTGGTACGACCCGACTTCGAGCGTCGCGGCGTCGATCTCGCGCTGGGTCCCTCCGGCTCCGGCTGCGCCGCGTGGGTCGATCCCCGCGCCCTGAAGCAGGTGCTCCTGAACCTGCTCGCGAACTCGGCCGACGCGCTCGAGGGACGTCCCGGGGCCCGGATCACCCTGTCGACGTTCTCGGACGAGGGGCTGGCGGGCGTCGTCGTGGCGGACAACGGCCCGGGCCTGCCCGAGGAAGTCCGGAGCCACATGTTCAAGCCGTTCATCACGACGAAGCCCGAGGGGACGGGTCTCGGCCTGGTGATCGCCAAGAAGATGGTCACGCGCATGGAGGGCACGATCGAGATCGACACCGGCGAGAGCGTGGGCACGCGGGTCACCCTCACGTTCCGGTCCGAGACCTCGGAGGCTTCGGGGACCTACCGCGCGCCATCCCGCCCGGGAATTGCCAATCCGAGGGGGGATCGGGAGAACGCCCGGTGACGGACGGCGAGGCCGGCGCCGGCCGGCCGGCGCCGACGCGCGCGCCGGTGGAGACCGGACCGGAGGACGAGGCCCGGCTGTCGGTGGCGCTCCGGAACCTGCAGCCCGGGCTCGTCGTGGTGGACGTCGAGGCGCGCCGCACGATCCTCGCCAACGACGGGGCGCTCGAGGCCTTCGGCGGCCGCCCGGACTTCGCCTGGGTCGAGGCGAATCTCCTGACCCCGCCGATCGGCACGCCGGGGACGCTGGCGCTCGACGGGCGCCTGATCGGCTACTCCGTCTACGGCGACGGGCCGCTGCGGCTGGTCTTCTGCCGGGACATCACCGAGACGCAGCGCCGCAAGTCCCTGGCGGCGGCGAGCGAGACCGCCGCGCTCTTCGACGAGCTCTTCATGGCGATCCGGCACGAGGTGGGGAACCCGCTGAACTCGGCCAAGACCGCCCTGTCGGTCCTGCGGATGAACCTGTCGCGCCTCTCGGACGAGGCCGTGGCGGCGGGCATCGACCAGATCATGGAGGAGCTCCTCCGCGTCGAGAACCTCCTTCGCCTCCTCAAGACCTTCGTCGCCTCGGCACCGCTCGACTCCACCGCGGTCGACGTGGCGGCGCTCCTCGACGAAGTCGCCGCGACGGCGGGACCGGACCTGTGGTCCCGGAAGATCGTGCTCGGCGTCTCGGTCGGTCCGGCGGCGAGGTCGGTCCGGGCGGACGGGGAGGCGCTCAGCCAGGTCCTCCTCGCCCTCGTCTCCAACGCCGCGGAGGCGGCCGCCGGACGGCCGGACGCCTCGATCACGCTGGAGGCCCGCCGGCGCGGCGGCGTCGTCCAGATCGTCGTGTCGGACAACGGGCGAGGCATGTCGGACCGCGTCCGGCGGAACGCGTTCACACCGCTCTTCCGCACCGCCTCGGGGCGGCTCGGTTTCGGCCTCGCGACCGCGCGGGCCCTCCTCACCCGGATGGAAGGGACCATCGAGCTCGCGAGCGTGGAGGGAGCGGGTACGGTCGCGACCGTCACGCTCCCGGCGCCCGAGGCCGGGACGTGAGGCGCGGCCGACCGTTCGCCGCTCACACCGAAAGCGCCCAGCTCTCCCCCCACGCCAGGAGCCGCGACGGGACCCCGCTCTCGTCCAGCCACCCCTGCACGGCGTCGTACCCCTCCTCGCTCCCGTGCGCCGGATCGCCCAGCTCGGCGAGGTGGGCCGGGATGAGGAGCCCCGGCTTGCAACGCGCGACCAGCTTGCGCAGGTCCTGAAGCGGCTCGTCGTCGCGTCCGAAGCGTCCGAGCTTCGCGAAGAGCACGTTTGGGCTCTTCCGGAAGTCGACGTAGCGCGTGTGGTCGTGGTCGCCCAGGTGGAGCAGGGCGAGGCCGTCGAAGGAGACCTCGTAGGCCCGCTGGACGACGCTCCCGGCCTCGTCGCGCGGGTGGACGGCGCGGTGCGCGGTCACCTCCGCCGACGCCCGGCCCAGCGTGAGCGTCCGCGTGGTGCCGGCGGCCATGCCGATCGCCTGCTCCGAGATCACCGTACGGACCTCCTCCGGCACCACGACGGGCCGCGACGCGCGCAGCAGATGGCGCACGACGTCGAGGTCCAGATGGTCGGGGAGGCGCTGGGTCACGAGGAGGCCGTCGAGGCGCGCGGTCAGCGCCGTGATCGTCTCCTCGGGGACCTTCCACGAGACGCCCCAGACGTGGCGACCCGTCACGACGTCGATCCCGAGCGCGAAGGATGGCGTCCTCACGATGACGCCGCTTCCGTACAGCTGCCAGACCTCGAGCGGAGTCTCCGCGGGCCGCGCCAGCTGCTCGGCCACGTGGTCGAGGCAGCGACGCCAGTACGCCGCCACCGCCTCGTTCCGCGCGGCGCCCGGGAGCGTCAGGAAGAAGTCGAGGGCCGTGAGGGCGCTCCGGGCGAGAGCGGCGTCCACGATCGGGTGCCGCCGGTCGAACACCTCGTCGAGCGAGCCCTCGCCGGAGACGTAGCTCCCGATCTCGAACACGGAGTTCACCGCACCGAAGCCGTCCGGCTCGCTCCGCGGGTTGCTCGCGTCCTCCACCCAGAACCGTTCGTTGAGGACGAGCTTGTAACGGTACGTGCCCGGCAGCGGGACGCGCAGCGTCGTCTCCCACGTCGTCTTGCCGCGGCGTCCCAGCGGTCTGGCGATCCAGCCGTTGAAGTCCCCCGCCACGGCGACGCTCGTCAGGTCGCCTCCCTCCCAGCGGAACGTCACCTCGTTCCCGCGCACCCGGGGCGAGGCCGTGGCCGGCTCGGTCGCGCGGAGCGACGGGCTCTCGGCCGCCTGCACCGCGGCGAGCGCCTGCACGACGCCGTAGCCCTGCCGCTCGCGCGGGATGTGCGGGACCGTCTGGGCGGTGCCGATCAGGATCTCGCGCACGCCCGCGGGGTCGAGGTCCGGGTTCGCCTCCAGCATCTGCGCCACGATCGAGGTGACGATCGGGGCGGCGAAGGACGTCCCGTCGACGTGCTGGTAGTGCGCCGCGACGAGCTTCATCTTGCGCGTCTCGGCCTCCAGCAGGTCCCGCAGCTCCGCCACGTCCATCGTCTCCCACGCCGTGGGCAGGGCGAGCACCTCCTTGCGGCGGGTCAGCTCGTCGACGAGCTCGTCGTCGGAGACGGACTTCTGGTACCAGAGCGCGCGCGCCTTCTCGAACTCCTTCGTGCCGGGCAGGATCGGCGCGGCGACGAGGGCCGACGGCGCCGTGATCTCCGGCTTGAGCAGGCCGTCGACGGTGGCGCCCGCGGGCGAGAGGTACGGGCTGTAGGTCAGCTCGTACGGCAGGTTCTTGTCGACGAGGCCGCCGATGGTGAGGACGGCGGGGGAGTTGGCGGGAGGCGCCGAGGGGCGCAGCGGGTCGTTCCCCGCGGCGGCGATCACGACGATGCCGGCCTGGACGGCCAGCTCGGCCGCGGCGTCGATCGGGCTCTCCCGGTACGAGAGCGGGAGCCGCGTGCCGAGCGAGATGTTCAGGATGCGGATGCCGTACTCCTCGCGATGCGCGACCACCCAGTCGATCGCCCTGGCGACGTCGTCGGCGTGGATCTCCAGCTTGCGCCCGACGGCCACGAGCACCAGCGAGGCCTCGGCCGCGATGCCGGGATAGAGGCCGCCCGCGAGCCAGCCGCTCCCGGCGCAGGCCGAGGCGGTCATCGTGCCGTGCCACGAATCGTCGGAGGGGACGAGCAAGCTGTGCCCCTGGCCCGTCACGTCGACGTAGGCCCGGATCCGGTTGCGGGGCCGGATCAGGTCGGGATGGGAGTAGAAGCCGGAGTCGATGAAGGCGATCGTGACGCCGCGTCCCGCGTAGCCCGGGTGGGCACGCATCCGCGTCGGCGTCGGGAGGACGACGTGCTGCCCGCGGAAGACGGTCCCGGTGGCGGCGAGCGGAGCGACGAGCGTCTCGTTGGAGGTGCGCTGCACCAGGTCGTACAGCTCGGTCTCGCCGAGCGCGCGCCCCCCGGGGTTGGACACGAGCGGCCCCTCGCGCCGGGGCAGCCGCTCCAGGTAGACCCGCATCGCCTCGCTGAGCTCGGCCGAGAGGATGAATCGCCGCTCGGCCTCGCCGGTCCCGGTGCTCACCTGGAAGCGCCCCATCTCGACGGGCGTCACCCGGGAGAGGTCGAGGCCGGCGATCTCGCCGGCGCCCAGGTGCGTGCCGTAGAAGAGGAGGAGGACGACGAGCTCACCCAGCGCCTCGACGGGAAGCCGCTCGGCATCGCCCCTCAGGAGAGCGCCGATCTGGCGCTTCAGCTCGTGGTGCCGCCGCTCGCCGTCGGTCAGCTCGAGGAACCTCGCGAGCACGGTCTCCAGGAGCTGGCGGTCGCGCCTGTCGAGCACCCCTGAAGTCTAGTCCCGGGGCGTCGGTGTCGGCGCGCCATCGGGGAGCAGCGCGAGAGAGCCGTCGACGCTCGCGCCAGCGGCGACGACGACGTCCCGCGTGGAGCCTCGACCCGTCTCGCCGAGGAGGGCGATCCGGATCGGTCCCGCCGGGATCCCCGTGAGCCGAAAACGGCCGTCGCCTGCCGTGCGCGTCGCGAAGCCGCCCGTCACGACCAGGAGCCGCGCGGCCTCGCCCGTGTGGACCTCGCACCGGATCCCGCCGGCCCCGGCCTTGCCGAACGTCACGCGGCGCTCCGCCCCGGAGGGCAGGAGCGGGACGTTGAAGAGCGCCTCGCCAGCGCCGACCCAGGCGTGGAGCGTGTGAAGCCGGCCGTCCCCCGATCGGATCAGCGCGCTCCCTCCGGTGTCGACGATCAGCGGGTCGGGTGCGAGGCCGCGGGGCGTCAGCTCGAGCCGGACGTCCGCCGCGGGCGCGAAGACGAGCGTCTCCAGCCCCGACACGTAGACGACCGCGTTGGCCAGGGGGGAGCCGTCCACGCCGCGCGCGGTGCCGGCCACCTCGCCCCGCGCCGAGGCCGGGATCTCGGACACCGCAGGCGTG
>CAYLNK010000116.1:0-17538 GCA_964384675.1 uncultured Holophagales bacterium
TGCTCGTCCAGCCGGCGCGCCGGCTCCCGGAGCCGCGTGTACTGCACGAGGAACCCATCGGGCGCGTCCGACAGGAGGTCCTCGGACTCGGGGAAGAGGACGTGCTCGCTGCCCGAGTGGATTCGCCTCTGCGGATACGGCCAGACGACCCGGAGCCGCTGGTCCTTCCCGAGGTGCACGGCGCCTCGAAACCAGGACCCGGAATACGCCATCGCCTCGAGGGCAGGCCGCGCGCTCGAGTCGATCACGACCAGGACCTCGCCCGGCCCCTCCTCCGTCGCCACCACCGGAACGGGCAGGCAGTCGTCCACGAACCAGCCGTCCATCCTCTCGGGCGCGGGGAGCCTCCACCGCTTCGCCTTGCCGGAGGCCGGGACCGTGACCAGGATGGCGGTCAGCTCGGCCTGGGTCTCGTCCCGCTGGCGCCCGCCGAAGAAGGTCTCGGCGACCGCGGAGACGTTCTCCGGGAAGTCCAGCTCGGCCTTCAGGAAATGGACCTGCTCCGGGACGTAGTCCGGAACCGCGATCCGGGTGAGGTCCTCCACGGCCAGCGGGCGGCCGTCGAACGTCACCCGCGCCGAGACCGGGTCGGCGGCGATGACGGAGCGCCACGAGAGGACCGCGGTCCGCCCCGAGCCGCCGCTGCCGGGTCGCAGGACGAGCGACGCCTCGGCCAGGCGCTTCGGGCGGTTGACCCACTGCTCGGCCCTCGCGGTCTCGCGTCCGCGCGCGTCCCTCGCCACGGCCACCAGCAGGTGGGGCTCCGGATACGGCCCGAAGTCGACCTCGGCCTTCCACGGCGGCTTCGAGCGCTCCGCGACCAGGACCCCGTCGAAGAGGATCTCCACCCGGACGACTCCCTCGCCCGGAACGATCTCCACCGTGTGGAGACCGGTCACGAGGCCCAGGATGAAGGTGGCAAAGGCGATCATCCCGGAGCATTCTGCCCTCCCGACGGTCACGTCACGAGACGACCCCGCCCATCGGTCCCTCGAGCGCGCACCGGGCGGCGTAGGATCGGTATCGCAGGCGGACCGCCGGGCGGAAAGGCGATCGACGATGGCGCAGGAGAGGGCCAGCCGGGAAGAGCGCTATCGCTTCTTCGCGCACACCGTCGAGAGCAGCCGCGAGATGATCTCGATCACCGACGTGGAGGACCGGTTCACGTTCGTGAACGGGGCTTTCCTGGAGGCGTACGGCTACACCGAGGACGAGGTGCTGGGACAGCACGTGAGCCTGGTCGACTCGCCGCGAAACCCGCCCGGGATCCGGCTCGCGATCGTCGAGGAGACGCTCCGCGGCGGCTTCCGCGGCGAGCTCCTGAACCGGCGCAAGGACGGCTCGGAGTTCCCCATCTTCCTCAGCACGTCCCAGGTGAGGGACCCCGAGGGCAACGTCATCGCCCTCTCCGGGATCGCGCGCGACATCACCGACAAGCGGGCCGCCGAGGCCCTCCGCTCGGCCCTCTACCGGATCGCCGAGCAGGCGAGCGCCGCGACCGACATCCGGGGCTTCTACGCCTTCGTGCACGGCGTCGTCGGCGAGCTGATGGTCGCGCGGAACTTCTACATCGCGCTCCACGATCCCGCCCTCTCACGGCTCCGCGTCGCCTACTACGCCGACGAGATCGACCCCTTCCAGGAGTCGTATCGCCTGGAGGAGGGCCTCACCGGCTACGTCTTCCGGACGGGCGAGCCGCTCCTCTGCTCCGAGCGCCCCCGCGACGGAGAGCCGGCGGAGGCGTTCGCCGCGCTCGCCGCCGCGGGCAAGGTCGCGCGCGTGGGCAAGCCGTCCGTCGACTGGCTGGGCGTGCCGCTGACGAGCGGGGGATCCACGATCGGTGTGCTCGTCGTGCAGAGCTACGTGGAATCGGAGCGGTACGGCGCACGGGAGAAGGACGTCCTCACGTTCGTCGCCCGCAACATCACCGCCGCGCTGGAGAGGCTGAGGGCCGGGGACGCGCTCCGCGAGAGCGAGGAGAGGTTCCGCACGCTCTCCAACGCCACGTTCGAGGGGATCGTCATTCACGACCGCGGCGTCATCCAGGAGGTGAACCGGGCCTTCTCCGACCTGATGGGCCGGGGCGTCCCCGACCTCCTGGGCATGTCGGTCGTCGACCTGGTCGCGCCCGAGTCGCTGGACGCGATCGCCACGCGGCTGAAGAGCCCGTCGGACGACCCCTTCGAGCTCGCCGTCCTCAGAGGCGACGGGACGCGGGTCCGGGTCCAGGTCCAGGGCAAGGACATCCGATACCAGGGGCGCCTGGTGCGGGTGAGCGCGGTCCGCGACGTGACGCTCCGGATGCAGCTCGAGGAGCAGCTCCGTCAATCCCAGAAGATGGAAGCGGTCGGGAGGCTCGCGGGCGGCGTGGCCCACGACTTCAACAACCTCCTGACGACCATCCTCGGCTTCGCCGAGCTGCTGTCGGCGCAGCTCGGCGAGGACCCGCGGCGGGGCGAGGTGGACGAGATCCTGCGAGCCGGGGAACGCGCCGCCGCTCTGACCCAGCAGCTCCTGGCCTTCAGCCGCAAGCAGATCCTCGCGCCGCAGCCGGTCGACCTGAACGGCGTGGTGACCAGCATGGAGAAGATGCTGAGGCGCGTCATCGGCGAGGACGTCGATCTCGTCACCTCGCTCGGGCCCGATCTCGGACACGTCATGGCCGACGCGGGCCAGATCGGGCAGGTCGTGGTCAACCTCGCCGTGAACGCCCGGGACGCCATGCCGGACGGCGGGACGCTGACGCTCGAGACGGGCCGCGTGAAGGGGCACGTCCACCTCACGGTCCGGGACACCGGGCACGGCATGGACGCCCGGACGCAGTCGCACCTCTTCGAGCCGTTCTTCACGACCAAGGAGGTCGGCAAGGGGACCGGACTCGGCCTCGCCACCGTCTACGGCGTCATCAGCCAGGCCGGCGGCACGATCGAGTGCGAGAGCGCGCCGGGCGCGGGCACCTCCTTCCGGATCACGTTCCCGAGGGTCGAGGGCGAAGAGAGCGGCGTGGTCGCGACGAGCGCTGGGCCGGAGCCGCCCGCGGCGAGCTCCCCGGGTGCCCGCGAGACCATCCTCCTGGTCGAGGACGAGGAGACGGTGCGCCGTCTGGGCCGGCGGATCCTCGAAGGGAAGGGGTATCTCGTGCTCGAAGCGAAGGACGGCGCCGACGCGCTCCTCGTCGCGGCCGCGCACCCCGGGCCGATCGACCTCCTCGTGGCCGACCTCGTCATGCCCGGGATGAGCGGGCGCGAGGTCGCCCAGAAGCTCACGGCCGACCGGCCTGGCCTGAAGGTCCTCTTCGTCTCGGGCTACACCGAGGACACCGCGATCCGGCGCCGCGTCTCGGAGTCGGACGTCTCGTTCCTCCAGAAGCCGTTCACGGTGGACGCGCTCTCGCGGAAGGTCCGCGAGGTGCTCGACGCGCCGCGCTGATCCGGCCCACCACCGGTTCGGCCCCGTCGTGTCGAAACTCCGTATGCTCCGGCGTCCGTGAGCACCGACCGTCCCGCATCCGCCACCTCCAACGAGCTCGCCCCGCAGGACGTCGTCCTCCGCTTCCTGGAGAGCGCCGGACGCCCCTCGGAGGCACGGCTCTACCTCGACCTCTTCCGGGCGCGTCCGCGCGAGCAGTTCGCGGTCATCGCGGTCGACGCCAACGTCATGTCGGGGGCGCTCGACGCCGTGGTCCAGGACCTGAAGTTCCTGGCGGCCCTCGACCTCTTCCCCACCGTCGCGCTCGGGATCTTCCAGCCGGCCGACGCGGTCGCCCACGCCCGCTCCCTGCGCCGCCAGCTGACGGCCGAGGGAGTCCGCGTGGAAGAGCTGAGCTCCGCGGCGACAGGCCTCGCGGAACACGTGACGACCTGCGCAGCCGGCGGCGGCGTGCCGATCGTCGTCTTCGAGCCGTCGGGCAGCCAGCAGGCGGCCGACCGCCTCGACCGGCTGGGCCTCCTCGTACGCGACCTCCAGGCGCGCAAGCTCCTCTTCCTGCATCGCCCCGGCGGGCTACGTCAGGGCGGAGTCCTCGTCCCGATCGTGAACCTCATGACCGACGTTCCGGCGCTCCTTTCGAGCAAGGAGATCTCGCGCAAGGAAGCCCTGATCGTGGAGGAGGCGCGCCGCCTCTGCGAGGGAGCGCCGCCCCTGCCCCTCACGGTGTCGATCACCTCGCCGCTGAATCTCCTGCGCGAGCTGTTCACCGTGAAGGGAGCCGGCACGATGCTCCGGCGCGGCGCGCGGATCGTCCGCCACGAGGGATGGGACGGCGTCGACATGACACGGATCCGGGAGCTCCTCACGTCCAGCTTCGGCCGAGCCCCGACCGAGGAGTTCTTCGCCCGGACGCCCGCCCGCGTCTACCTGGAGGAAGCCTATCGCGGCTGCGTGATCCTGTCGGACACGCCGCTCGGCGCCTACCTCACCAAGTTCGCCGTGTCGGCCGAGGCCCAGGGCGAAGGGCTGGCGCGCGATCTCTGGGAGGCGCTCGTCGCGGAGGTCCCCGTCGTCTTCTGGCGCGCGCGGCGGACGAACCCGATCAGCGAGTGGTACGCCCGCCTCTGCGACGGGCTGTTCCGGGTCCCCGATTGGACGGTCTACTGGAAGGGCGTCGCCCCGGCCGAGATCCCCGCCGCGATCGATTGGGCGATCCTGCAGCCCGTGGACATCCCCCGCGACGAGGAGTGACGGGAAGCGCCCGGCCGGAGCCTCCACGGGAGTAGAATCGAGAGCTGCCTTGGGCACAGGTCCGCACCCCAGCCGCCGCCGGATCCTCACCTGCCTCGCAGGGCTCGCCGCGGCCGCTTGCGCGAGACGTGAGGCCGCGGAGGGACCCAAACCGACGATCGTGCCGCTCACCCGGATCCCGCCCGGGGAGCGCATCCGGGTCGAGGTGAACGGCCGCCCCATCGAGCTCGTGAGGGCCGTTTCGGGCGCGCTGACCGCGCGGTCGCTCCTCTGTACGCACCAGGGCTGCGAGGTCTTCTGGGTCGAAGTGCAAAGGGCCTACCTCTGCCCCTGTCACGAGGGACGCTTCGACGACGACGGCCGTGTCGCCTCGGGGCCGCCGCCCGCACCCCTCGCCACGCTCCGCGTCGAGCTCCGGGGGGCCGACGCCCTGGTCGGCGGCTGAGGTGGCGCTCCCGGGCCTGATCCTCACCGGCGCGTCCGGCTTCGTCGGACGCCACCTCCTGGAGGTCCTCGCCGAGAGGTACCGGATCTTCGGCATCGCCCGCCGCTCCCAGGCGCGCTGCGGCGCTCCCGAGCACCCCAACGTCTCCTGGTTCCAGGTCGACATCGGCGAGCGCGAGGCGCTCACCACGGTCTTCGACCAGATACGCCTCGCCGGTGGAGCGCAGACGCTGGTCCACCTCGCCGCGCACTACGACTTCACCGGCGACGAGCACCCCGAGTACGAACGGACCAACGTCGTGGGGCTGCGCAACACCCTCGACCTGGCACGCGCCTGCGGCGTGACCAACGTCGTCTTCTCCAGCTCCGTGGCGGCGTGCAAGCTCCCGCCCCTCGGCTCCTCGTTGAACGAGGAGAGCCCGCCCGACGGCGTCCACGTCTACGCCCGCACGAAGCGGATCGGCGAGGAGATGCTCCGCGAATACGAGGGCTCGCTCCGGCCCGTCATCGTCCGGTTCGCCGCGCTCTTCAGCGACTGGTGCGAATACCCGCCCCTCTACATGTTCCTCGAGACTTGGCTGACCAAGGCGTGGAACCGCCGCATCCTGGGCGGCAACGGCATCACCGCGATCCCGTACCTCCACGTGAGGGACGTCGTCTCGTTCCTGGAGACCGTCCTCGACCGCCTCGACGACCTCGCCCCGCGCGAGGTCCTGATCGCGAGCCCCGACGGAGCGACGTCGCACAACGAGCTGTTCCGCGCGGCGACCGAGAACATGCTCGGGGCCGCGCGCCGGCCGATCCACATGCCCCGCCTCCTCTGCACGCCCGGCATGTGGACGCTCGACCTCCTCGGCCGGCTCTGGGGTCAGCGCCCCTTCGAGCGCCCCTGGATGGCGCGCTACATCGACACCGTGATGGCGATCGACGCCAGCCGCACGCGCGCCCGCCTGGGCTGGGCTCCGCGGCCACGCCTCGAGATCCTCCGGCGCCTGCCGTTCCTGGTCCAGAACCTGAAGACCGACCCCCTCGAATGGCATCGCCTGAACCGGGCCGCGATGAAAGAGGTCCATCTCCCGACGAACCTCAGGATCCACCGGCTCCTGGAGCGTCACGAGGAGGAGATCATCGCCGCGTACACACGGACCCTCCTCGGGCCGGAGGGCCCGGTGCGCTACGAGAGCTACCAGAAGGTGAGCGCGGACGACCACGAGTGGAACCACCGGCTCGTCCTCGGTCACCTCAAGAACGCGGTGAGGACGCGCGACAAGGGGATCCTCCTGTCGTACGTGCGGGACCTCGCCGCGCGCCGCTACGAGCAGGGCTTCAAGGGCGAGGACCTCTGCAACGCCCTCGACGCCCTCAACCGGACCTGCATCCAGGTCCTCTCGAGGCAGCCGGGCGGCCGCGAGCTCGGCGACGCGATCGTCGACCTGGTGAGCATGCCGCTCCTCTTCTCGATGGACGAGGTGCAGGAGGTGTTCGACATCCGGAGGGAGCGCGACGAGCGGGCGCGCCGCCGTCTGCCGCCCGCGTCAGGCGTGAGCCCCGGCCCTCCGGCTCACCAGCCAGATCACGATCCCCATGAGGCCGTCGCCCGCGGCTGAGAACGGCACCGACCAGGCGTCCACGCCCAGCAGGAGCATCGAGACCAGGAAGACGACGGCCGTCGCCTTCGCCGTCAGGACCAGCGCGACGCCGCCGTACCGGAAGTGCTCGAGGAGGTAGCCCGTGGCGAGGACGAGGTGGAAGATCCCCGCCTGGCGGGCGAAGAAGAGCGGCGTCACGGCGCCGAACCCGCCGAAGAGAGCCCCCCACTCCGTCGCGAAGAGCAGGAAGAGCCCGACGGCGTAGCTGTGCAGCGCGACCAGGACGAGCAGCCAGCGCAGGACCTTCGGCCACGGGAGCTGACCAGGGGAGCCCTCCGGTCTCATCAGCTCCGGACGGCTTCCTCCGGCGCGGCGCCGCACCGTTCCCACCAGGGCGCCGGCATGCCCGGACGCTCTCGTCTCCCGGCGGGGACGCCGAGGCGAGCGAGCTCGGCGAGAACCGCGTCCACCGCTCGCGGCACGGCGTCGCTCACCCCTGGGGACAGCCCGGTCCCCTTCTCCACCCGGGCCGGGATCGCGCCGACCAGGACGGCGTCGCGCGGGCCGATCCCGGCGAAGTCGAGGAGGAGCAGCGCCTCCTTGAGGCTCGGGTCGTGGGGTGAGAGGCGCGGGTTTGGCAAGTGCGCCAGGATCTCGCCCTTCCGGTAGGTGCGGAGCTCGCCGGGAGCGCCGGTGGCGTCGACGGCATCCACGAAGACGACCGTGTCGACGTCCTGGAGGAACGGTGTGAGGTCGAGGCCGGGCGTCCCGATGTCGATCGCCGAGACGCCCGGCGGCAGCTCCATCGTCTGCTCGAGGGCATGGATGACCCAGGGACCGAACGCGTCGTCGCCCATCAGGACGTTCCCGATCCCCAGGATCCGGACGCGGTCTCGGCCCGGGCCGTCGCTCACAGGACCTTCACGCGGGCGATCGCCTTGCCCTCGGCGTCGAAGGTGTGCACGGCGCACGCCAGGCACGGGTCGAAGGAGTGGATGGTGCGCAGCACCTCGAGCGGCTTCTCGGCGTCGGCGATCGGGTTGCCCACGAGCGAGGCCTCGTACGGTCCGGTCTGGCTCTTGTCGTCGCGCGGCCCCGCGTTCCAGGTGGACGGCACGACCGCCTGGTAGTTCTTGATCTTCCCGTCGTCGATGACGACCCAATGCGACAGGACGCCGCGCGGCGCCTCGTGGAATCCGAACCCCCGGACCTCGCCCGACGGGAAGGTCGGCTCGTTGAAGATCTTCGTGTCGCCCTTGCCGATGTTGGTGACCAGCAGCTCCCAGTGCTTCAGGGCGAGGTCCGAGAGGACGCAGGTCCGGATCATCCGCGCGGCGTGGCGGCCGAGCGTCGAGTGCAGCACCGCCGGCGTGAGCGTCGTCTTGGCGATGGAGCCCGCCACCTCCAGGGTCTTGGCGGCCCACTTCACGGTCGGCTCGTGCTTGAGCGCGAAGCCGACGAGGACCTGCGCCAGGGGGCCGACCTGCATCGGCTTGCCCTGGAAGCGTGGGGCCTTCACCCACGAGTACTTGCCGTTGGCGTCGAACTCCGAGTACTTGGGCACCGTCTCCTCGTCGTACGGGTGCTTCGACCAGGAGCCGTCGTACCAGGCGTGGGCGATCGACTCGGCGACGTTCTCCTTGAAGTAGTCGTCGCCGAACGTCTTGATCTCCTTCACCGTGGCGAGGTCGCCGCCCAGGATCGTCCCGCCGGGCAGGTCGAACTTCGTCCCCTTCTCGTCGAGCGGCAGGTCGGGCACCGCGAGGTAGTTCTTCACCCCGGCGCCGTGGCCGAGCCAGTCCGGGTAGAGCGCGCCGACGGCGCAGACGTCCGGGAAGTAGACCTTCTCGATGAAGCCCTTCATCTCGTCGAAGACGTCCTTGATCATGTAGAGCTTTTCCATGTTCAAGGTCGCCTGGTTGTCGAGGTTGATCGCGTTGGCGACTCCGCCGACGGCCAGGTTCTGGATGTTGGGCGTCTTGCTCCCGAGGAGGGTGACGATCCGGTTCGCCTTTCGCTGGTAGTCGAGCGCCTCCAGGTAATGCGCCACGGCGAGGAGGTTGACCTCCGGCGGCAGCTTCATGGCCGGGTGGCCCCAGTAGCCGTTGGCGAAGATCCCCAGCTGCCCGGCCTCGACGAACGACTTCAGCTTGTCCTGCACCGCCTTCATCTGGAGGCGTCCGTTGTGCGGCCAGTCGGAGAGGCTCTCGGCGAGGGCCGAGGTCTTGGCCGGGTCGGCCTTCAGAGCCGAGACCACGTCGACCCAGTCGAGCGCCGAGAGGTGGTAGAAGTGGACGATGTGATCGTGCATCGCGTGGGCGATCAGGATCAGGTTCCTGATGTACTGGGCGTTGAGCGGGACGTCGAGCTTCAGCGCGTTCTCGACCGTGCGCACCGACGCGATGGCGTGGACCGTGGTGCAGACGCCGCAGAAGCGCTGGGTGTAGAGCCACGCCTCGCGCGGGTCGCGCCCCTTCAGGATCTCCTCGATCCCCCGGAACATCTGGCCCGAGGACCAGGCGTTCGTCACGCGGCCTCCGTCGACCTCGACGTCGATCCGGAGGTGTCCCTCGATCCGGGTGATCGGGTCAACGGTGATTCGCTTGCCCATCTGACGTTACCTCGCGGCCGAAGGCGCTGGCGCCTTCCCGGTCCCGGCCAGGATCGGGAAGCTCTTGACGATCACCACGTAGGCGACGATCTCCAGCGCGAAGACGCCGACGGTGACCATGATCTCGGCGAAGGAGGGGAAGTACGACCAGTTCGCTCCCGGACGGAAGGCGACCAGGTAGGTGTCGACCCGGTAGACGGTCCCGGCGAGGATCATCACCATCGCGGCGCGGAACAGGTTCCCCGGGTCACGGCGGGCCCTGGCGCTCGCCAGCATCGCCACCGGCGCGAGGATCAGGAGCGTCTCGACCCAGAACATGACGCCGTACAGGTCCAGGCTGAGCATCAGCCCGAGCCGCCCCCGGAACGCGAGGTCGGCGAGGCGGAGGACCGTGAAGCCGGCCAGGACCGGGACCATCACGGCGGCCAGGCCGCCGAGCATCGCCGTCTCCCGCGGCCGCTTCAGCATCGCGGTCGCGAGCGTCGACTCGAAGACCACGACGGCGTAGCCCATCCCGAGACAGGAGACCAGGAAGAGCAGCGGCAGGAGCGGCGTGTTCCAGAGCGGGTGCAGCTTCGGCCCGGTCAGGAGCATCACCGTGCCGAGCGACGACTGGTGCATCGTGGGGAGGAGGAGCCCGAGGGCGATGATCCACGGGAGCGCCTTCTCGACGAGGGGCGACATCGTCCGGGACGCGGACTTGAGGAAGCCGTCCCGACCCTGGCTCCAACGCTCCATGAGCGCCGGTGAGACCTCGATCCAGAGGACGAAGACGTACGCCATGACGCAGAGCGCCACCTCGAGGAGAGCCGAATTGAGGTTCCAGTGCTTGAAGAAGACGGGGACCCGCCAGAGGAGCCAGGGCCGGCCGACGTCCATGTGGATCGCGATGGAGGCCGCCGTGTAGCCGAGCGCGCTCGTCACCAGGGCGGGGCGCACCATCGGGTGGTATTTCCCCTCGTTGAGGATGTAGACGAGGAGCGCCACCGCGTAGCCGCCGCAGGCGAGCGCCGTCCCGGTCACGACGTCGAGGGCGATCCAGATCCCCCACGGGTAGCCGTCGGACAGGCCGGTCGACGCGCCCAGGCCGGCCGCGAAACGGTAGGCCCAGAAGAACGCGCCAGCCGCCAGGATGGTGAGCGTGATGCGGAACGGCCTGGTGAAGAGCTCGCCCCCGACCGGGGCGGGCGGCTGGTGCTCGACCGCGCGGGCGCTCACGACGCGCCTCCCTTCTCCGCCGCCGCTTCCTTCGCCTTCTCCTTCTTGCGGTTCCGGAGGATGACGGCGCCGAGGACGGCGTAGAGCCCGATCGGCGCGATCGCGCCCTGGTAGATGCCGTGCTGGACGGTCTGCGCCGTCTCCGGCACCGGGCGGGCGTCGAGGTCGGGCAGGCCGAGCTTCTCGAACGGGACGTGCGAGAGGTAGAGCACCTGGGTGCCGCCTCCCTCGGTCTCGCCGTAGACGCGCGCGGGATCGCCCTTCCGGTAGCCCTTGTATTTCTTCGGGTGCTCGACGATCCGGCGCTTGGCCTCCGCCAGGAGCTCGTCGCGCTTGCCGTAGATCACGGCCTTCCGCGGGCAGACCTCGCAGCAGCCCGGGATCTTCCCCTCGGCGATCCGGTGGTTGCACAGCTCGCACTTGACGATCTTCGGCGCGAGCTTGCTCCACTCGAACTTGGGGACGTTGAACGGGCAGACCATCTGGCAATAGCGGCAGCCGGAGCAGAAGAACGGGTCGTACGTCACGATCCCGTGCTCGCGCTTCTGGAGCGCGCCGATCATGCAGGCGCCGACGCAAGCGGGGTCGACGCAGTGCATGCACTGAGCCTTGAAGTAGGACCTCTCGGGACCGTCGGGGTCCTTGTAGAGCTTGATGACGTTCTTGGTCTGTCCGTTCAGGTCGATCGGCGTGTCCCAGACCCCGCCCGGCGCGTTGGAGCGATCGGGCTTCTTGTCGTTGGCCTCGCGGCAGGCGACGACGCAGCTCTTGCAGCCGATGCAGAGCGTGGTGTCGTACAGCATGCCGACGGCGTCGGCCGGAGGCAGCGCCGCGGTGCGCGCCTCGAGCGGCGTCTCACCGCCGGCGGCGGCCACCGCCGCGGTCGCGGCGAGTCCCTTGAGGACGGAACGGCGGTCGGTCGACATCGCTCAGCCCTCCTTCGGGGGCTGCTCGTCGTCCGGTCCGCCGAGCTTCTTGCTCGCCATGTAGCCGGCCCCCAGGAGCGCGCCGCCGATGAGGCCGGCGACCCCGGTCGCGACCGGGGTGATGCCGCCCTGCGGCGCGCGGATCGGCGGATAGGTGTCCGGCGGCGTCGGCCTCTCGATGTCCACGGTGGCGTGCAGCGGCGTCCGGAAGGCGAGGGCCTTCTCGGTACAGCCGAAGCACGGGTGGCCGAGGCCGATGGGCCACGAGTCGGTCACCTCGCCGAAGTGCAGCGTCGAGCAGTTCGCGTGCGTCGCCGGACCCTTGCAGCCGGTCTTGTAGAGGCACCAGCCTTCCTTGTGCCCCTTGTCGCCGAAGACCTGGACGAAGCGGCCGGCGTCGAAGTGAGCCCGCCGTGGGCAGTGCTCGTGGATGGTGCGGCCGTACGCCCACTTGGGACGCCCCTTGTCGTCCAGCTCGGGGAGGGTGCCGAACGTCGCGTACTGGAGGACGGTCCCGAGCAGGTTGTACGGGTTGGCCGGGCAGCCCGGGATGGTGACGACCGTCTTGTCCTTGAGGATCATCGGCGCGCCGGTGGCGCCGGTCGGGTTCGGGTCGGCGGACGGGATGCCGCCCCACGACGCGCACGAGCCGATCGAGATGATGGCGCCGGCCTTGCCGCCCACGTCCTTGAGGAGATCGAGCGCCGTGCGGCCGGCGATCTTGCAGTAGATGCCGCCGTCCTTCTCGGGGATCGCCCCCTCCACGATCAGCACGAACTTGCCGGCGTTCTCCTTGACCGTCTTCTCGAGCATCTCCTCCGCCTGCTTGCCCGCGGCGGCGAACAGGGTCTCGTGGTAGTCGAGGGAGACGAGGTCGAGGATCAGCTCGGAGATCGCCGGGCTCGAGGTGCGCAGCAGCGACTCGGTGCAGCCCGTGCACTCCTGGAAGTGGAGCCAGACGACCGACGGCTTGAGCTTGCGCGCGACGGCCGCCTCCGCGATCTGCTCCGCGGCGGCGCCGGTGAGCCCGACCGCGGCCGCCGCCATGGTGCACGCCTTGACGAACTCGCGACGGTCCACGCCGCCGAACGTGGGCGGTGCGCCCTCGAACCCGGACTGGTCTCTGACCCCCATCGTGGCCTCCTCGGGAAATGCCCCAAAAAGAGCAGGAGCGCCCGTTCCAGCGAAGCGGGCGCATCTGCGTTTGTGCCAACCAGGCCGGGCCCTGTTCCGGCTTGCAGAATATGGTGGGCTCTTACGCGGCCCGATTCCTCTAGTGAAGGTGAATCATCTTCGGGACCTCGGGCGGGCCGCCACCGTTCAGTCGGCGGCGTTCACGTCGACGAGCTCCAGCCGTTCGTAGAGCGGCACGGTCACCGTGCCGATCGGCTGGAGCGTCGGCGACGCGATTGGCTTCGGACCCTTCGCGTAGGTCCGGACCACGTAGGTACCGCTCTCGAAGTACGAGGGGAGCTGCTCGTCGTAGGGGTCTCGGCCCACGCGCAGCACTTCCGCACCGTTCGCCCGAGCGACCTGCTGGATCACCTCTTCCGGGATCGGGATCCCGTCCTTCGAGAAGGCGACCTCGAAGCTCCGAGGCGGCTTCCCTTTCCTTCTGACGACGGCGAGACCCGCGAAGACCGGGCGAGGCTCCATCCGCACCGTTGTGCGGCACGCTTCCTTCGAGGCACAGCTCCCCGGGCGCGGGAAGCGTCCCATGGCGAGGGCGCGTCCCTCGGCAATCACGAAGAAGGGCTTCCCCGCCCAGTCGTTCCCGCCGATGGTGAGCTCTCCCCTCGCGTCCGTGGTCCCGATCGGGGACGGCGAGGCGGAGAAGCCCCAGGTCTGGAACCAGTAGAGCGATTCCGCGAGACCGAGCACCGCGGCCCCCGGGATCGGGCGGGCCGACGGGTCGAGCACGCCCAGCGTGAAGTCGTCCACCCGGTCCACGAGCAGCTCCACCCGACGGACCTCGCCGACGGGGAGCGTCAGCTGGACGGGATCGACGGCCGCGTGGCTCGGGCAGCGCGGCTCGACTCGCACGACGCCGTGCGCCAGGCCGTACTGCGCGACCTCTCCCTTCGCGTCCGTCCGGACGAGAGTCGCAGAGCCACGGCTGGTCTCCGTCCCCTCCCAGCCGAGGTCGACCGGGCAGCCGGGCACCGGCTGGCCGGTGCGCCGCTCGCGTACCGCGATCTCCAGACCGGTCGAATCGAGCTCGAGCTCGATCCCCTCGAGGATCGGCTCCTCGGGCCGCAGGCGGAGCAGCTCCCCGCCGTGACCGAGCGCCTTCGGATCGTCGGAGCGTGCCTCGAGCCCGATCTCGCGCCCCGCCGACGAGACGACGCGGAGCTCGAAGGAGCCGTCCTCCCCGGAAAGAGTCTCCGCCGCGCGGCCCTCCCCGAGCCCATGGACGTACTCCGTCGCCAGGACCTCGGCACGCACGGGGGTCCCGTCGTGGAGGCGCGACGTGCCGCGGAGAGTCCACTCCTCGACGGGGAGCTCCAGCGAGACCGTATCGGGGGCGTCGGACTCCGCGGAGATCTGGACGTCGGCACGGGTCGCGCGACCCGGCGGCACGAGGAGGTCGACCTGGAAGCGCCCGCCCGGGATGCCGGAGAAGCGGGCCGGCCCCTCCTCCGGAAGGGCAACCCTCTTCGGATCCTGCGCCATGCAGGACGCGTTCGAGCTCTGGTTGCGACAGCGGCTGAGCGAGACGTCGGGGCGGGGATCGCCACGACGTGGCGAGAGACCGCGTACGCTCACCTCGAGGCTCTGGTTCGGGGCGAGCGTGACGTCGCGACGGCCCGCCTCGAAGAGCGCGGGCAGCTTCACGGTCGCGCCGCGCCTCCCGTCGGCGACGAGCCGGAGACCGAACGGCCGGTCGGCGGGGACCTGACCGAGCGCCACGACGCCGTCCGATCCGGAGACCTTCGCGCGCGTCGCGAGAAGCGCCTGCAGCGCACGTTCCTCCGGGGTCTCGGCTCCTCCACGGCCGAGCCGCGCGCCCCGCAAGGGCGCGCCGTTCTCGCGGGCGACGGCGCGTAGCGCGAGCTCGCGCCCCTCGGGGATCCGGACGGTCACGTCCGTCACGGCGGCGGGAGCGATCTCCACCTCGGGGAGCCTCGGCGCGACCCGCGCCGCCCCGTCGTCGAACGCCACGGCGTAGCGCCCCGCGGGAACGCGGAACGAAACCGTCGGCATCCCGTCACCGGATCGGGACACGGCCCGCGCCTCGAAGAGCGACGCCGGAGCGCCCCGCTCGGCTCCCAGCTCGGCGAGGTACGCGAGCGGAAGGTCCCCCGCGGGAGCGAGGCCCGTCACCCGGAGCGTCCCCGTCGGCAGGAGGGAGATCTGCACGGTCTCCCGGAAGACGGTGAGCGCCGGACGGCTGAAGAGCTCCGGTCCGAGAGCTTGCACCCACGTCGCCCCCTTCGGCGGCGTCACCGCGACGCCGGGAGAGCCCAGCCCGAGGGCGACCTGGCCGAGCGGCGCCCCGGACGCGTCGAGCCAGCCGATGGTGGTTCGCTCCGGGATCCGTGCGCCGTCGGGCAGCCGCGCCTTCAGCGTCACCGGTCCGGTCGCGAGCTGGAGGAGAAGGACGGCGAGCAGGCTCACTCTCTACTCCCTACCCCAGCCGCCGGCGGATCTGCTCGTCCGTGTCGCGCACCCGGGCGAGCACGGTCCCCGCCGCGTCCACGAGCACCGGGATCTCGTTCCCCCACCGCTCGGCGAGCGCGGGGTCCGAGTCGACGTCCACCTCGGTGAGGCTGCCGCCGTTCGCCGCGAGGACCGGCTCGGCCACGTGGCGCATCCGCTCGCAGAGGTGGCAGCCGGGACGCGACAGGAGGCGAAGGTGGAGCGGGCCGGCCGCCCGCCGCCGGAAGAGACTCACGCCGGCGGCGCCGTCCGCGGCAGGCCGTTGGAGACGCGCCAGACGTAGTGGACGCCCGAGACGACGATGAGCGTCGCCGTGACCTGGAAGCAGATCTTCGCGACGATCGGTGGCATCCGGTCGACGTTCAGGAGGAGGATGGCGACGACCGTCGAGATCTCGCAGAACGTCGTCAGCTTGCCGAACACGGAGGGCGGGAAGCTCCGGATGTCGAGCGCCAGGAACATCACCAGGCAGGTGATCAGGATCACCACGTCGCGGAAGAGCGAGAGCACCAGGAGCCAGATCGGGATGTGGAGCTTCGACGGGACCGACGGCACCGCGAGGACGACGAAGGTGGAGACGAGGAACAGCTTGTCCGCGATCGGGTCGAGGTAGGCGCCGAGCGGCGACGCCATCCCGAACCGCCGGGCGAGGAAGCCGTCCACGATGTCGGTGATGGCCGCGGCGAGGAAGATCGCGAACGCGCTCCCGTGCCGCCCCTCGAGGATCGCCACGATCAGGAACGGCAGGGCGACGAGCCTTCCGAACGTGAGGAGGTTCGGGAGGGTCCAGGGGCGGAGCTCCATCAGGGCGACGGCGTCCCGGCCTCCGGCCCCCCGGGCCGGCCCGCGGTCTCGAGCTTGACGTAGACCACCTTGCCCTTGGCGACGATGAGGTTCTCGTGGGCCATCTGGGACATCGTGCGCGAGACCGTCTCGCGGGTGGTGCCGATGGTGTCGGCGATCTCCCGCTGCGCCGGCCGCACGATGACGTACCAGCCGCCGCCGGCGTGCCGGCCGCGGGCCGTGGCGAGGTCGCGGAAATAGCGGGCGAGGCGGCTCTTGGCGTCCAGCGAGGCGAGGCCCTCGATGGTGGCGTTCGCGTTGCGCAGGCGGTGCGAGAAGGAGCCGAGCAGGGCCCGGGTGAGGACGATGTTCGAGCGGAGGAGCTCGAAGAACGTGTGACGCGTGAGGACCGCCAGCTCGGCCCGTTCCGCGGCGACCACGCTGGCGGAGCGCGGCGAGTCGTCCAGGAGGGCCATCTCGCCGAAGTGGTCCCCTTCCCCGAGCGTCGTCAGCACCACCTCGCGCCCCTCCGGCGAGAGGATCGTCACCGAGACGCGCCCCTTCACGATCACGAAGAACAGCTCGCCCGGCTGCCCCTGCGTGACGATCCGCTCGCCCCGCGCGTAGCGGCGGAGCGTGGTTGCGTCGGACAAGGTCAGGCGGTCCGCGACCGCGAGCCCCTGGAACAGGGGAACCTTGGCGAACAGATCCACGTTGGCGGCTGGGCTCATCGAACGCCTCCCCCCCTCCCGGCTCGAGCGGCTTTCTCGAGTGCGCGCAAGGTCTCCGTTCCGCTGACCGTTCGGGAAGCGATATCGGACAGTATGCCGCATTCGACGAGCGCGGGAAGAGGGGACTCCTCCGCCAGGCACCCTTTCGCCGGCCGGCCGCGGCCCACGATCACGGCGAGCCTCTTCAGGACGGCTCCCAGCTCGGCCCGCGAGACCGCCACCTCCACCCCCATCCGGTGCGTCTCCTTCGAGACCGGGAAGAGACCGAGGGCGATCGCGCGCACCAGGATGGACCGGTCGGGCCGGTCGACCACGTCGACGGCGACCTCCGCCGGCCCGCCCCCCGGGGCGTCGCGCAGCTCCGGGACGGTCCACCAGGAGAGGACGGCCAGCTGGGCCCGCGTCACACGCGGCGAGCGCGCGGCGCGCTGGGCCCCCTCGGGGAGGTTGTGGATCTGGAACTCCAGCCGCGCCGCGTCCGCCTTCTCCCGGAAGGCCGGCTCCGCGGCCGCGAGCTCGTCGTAAAGGAGGGTGGCGTCGCCGTACCGTCCGGTCTTCATGGCGAGATCGGCCACGGTCTCGGTCCATTCCGGGTCCACCGGATCGAGAGCCCGCGCCCGCACCGCCCAGACGTAGGCGTCCTCGAGCTTGCCGCTCGCCTCGGCGGCGCGCGATAGGAACTGGAAGCCGGCCGGAGAGGCCGGCTCGAGCTCCACCAGGGAGAGTGCGGCCCGCCGTGTCCCGTCGAAGTCGCGGGTCGAGAGGGCCGCCTCCGCCTCGCTCCGGCGGCGCGTCGCCAGCTCGGACCGGGTCTCGGCCGCGCGGCTCCGGGCGCGCGGGTCGTCCGGCCGGAGCTTCAGGAGGGCGCGGTAGCCGTCGTATGCCTCGCGCAGCTC
>CAYLNK010000117.1:0-17510 GCA_964384675.1 uncultured Holophagales bacterium
ACCGCGAGCGCGTTGGCCAGGCCGGCGGACGGGTCGGGCGTGGAGAGGCCGGCCACCCGGATCGCGCGCTCGTACTCCGCGAGCGCCTCCTCCGTGCGGCCGCAGTATTCGAGGGCTCGGGCCAGGTCGCTGTGCCCGGCCAGGAACTCCGGGTCCATCTCGAGCGCGCGACGGTAGAACGGCACGGCCTCCTCGTACCGCCGCGCGTAGAAATAGGCGTCGCCGACCGCGGTGAGGATGATGAGCGACAGCGGGTCGAGCTCGAGCGCGCGCGTGACCCAGGCGATCCCCTCGTCGTGCCGGCCGAGACCGGTGCAGAGGTGCCCGAACCAGCGGTGTGCCGTGGCGTAGCCGGGCGCGAGCGCGATGGCGCGCCGGAAGGACGCCTCGGAGGCGTCCCAGTCCCAGTCCCAGAAGCGCCCCACGAAGCCGAGCGAGGCGTGCGCCTCGGCGAGCTGGTCGTCGAGGGCCAGGGCGCGGTACGCCGCCGCCTTCGAGCGCGGGAAGGCGTCGCCCGGCGCCATGGCCTTCGTCTGCCCGAGCGCCGCCCAGGCGTCGGCGAGGCCGGCCCAGGCGAGCGCGTACTCCGGGTCGTGGGCGAGGGCCTCCTCGTAGTGCCGCACCGCGGCGCGCAAGGAGTCGGGGGTCCAGCGGTTCCAGGAGTAGCGGCCCCGGAGGTACGCCTGGTACGCGGGAGTCGCGGGAGTCGCGGAAGCGGGGTGCGGCCCCGACCGCCGCTTCGCCCCCGAGCCCTTCCCGCGGAGCCGGCGTTTGAGCTCGTCGGCGATCTCGTCGCGCACCGCCATCAGCTCGGCGAAGGGGCGCTCGTAGCGCCGCCCCCAGAGCCGCGAGCCGTCCTCCACCGCCACCAGCTCGCATGCGGCCAGGAGCCGATCGCCCCGCTGGCGGATCCGGCCCGTGACGACCGCGTCCACACCGAGCTCGCGCCCGACCTCCACGGGGTGCTCGACCCGGGCCTTGAACCGGATCACCGTGCTGCGCGCCAGCACGCGAAGGCGCGGCAGCCGGGTGAGCGCGTCGAGGACGCTCTCGGCAATGCCCTCGCTGAGGTACTCGAGCTCGGGGTCGTCGGACTCGTTCACGAACGGCAGGACGGCCACGGAGTCGAGGGCGCCGTCGCGTCGAGGCGCGGCGCGAGAGACGGCCGACGCTCCCGTCGTCGACCCCTCCAGCTCCTCGAGGAGCCGCAGCGCCGAGGAGGGGCGGTCGCCGGGCCTCTTGGCGAGGCAGCGGCGCAGGAACGGGGCGAGCCACGGCGGCGTGGACGGGAGCGGCGACGGCTCCTCGGTCAACGTCGCCGCCAGGGTCTCCCCCGCCGTGCGCCTCACGAACGCCGGCTTCCCGGTCACCAGCTCGAAGAGAACGCAGCCGAGCGCGAAGAGGTCCGTCCGATCGTCCGCGAGCTCGCCCCGGATCTGCTCCGGGGCGATGAAGCCCATGGTCCCCACGAGCGCCCCGACGTCCGTGCCGCGGATCTCCGTGGGGGCGGTCGAGCCGTGCGCCTGCATCGCCGCCCCCGGCATCAGCTTGGCGAGCCCGAAATCCAGGATCTTGATCCGCCCGTCGGTGGTGAGGAACAGGTTCTCGGGCTTGAGGTCGCGGTGGAGGATCCCCTTCTCGTGCGCGGCGGCCAGGCCCCGCGCGACCTGCGCGGTCCAGTCGAGGGCCCGCGCGAGCGGGACGGGCCCGTCGCGCATCACGCCCCGGAGCGTCGCCCCCTCGAGGAGCTCGGTGACGAGGTACGGGCTGCCGTCCTCGGTCCCGACGTCGAAGACCGTCAGGATGCCAGGGTGGTTGAGCGACGACGCCGCGCGCGCCTCCAGCCCGAAGCGGCGCAGGAGGTCGGCGTCCCCGGCGACGGCGGGAGGCAGGACCTTGATGGCGACGCTCCGCCCGAGCCGTGTGTCCCGCGCCCGGTACACCACTCCCATGCCGCCCTCGCCGAGCTTCACGTCGATCTCGTAAGGGCCGAGGCGCGTGCCCGGTGCGATCACGGCGGGCGATGTTACGTCCACCCTTTCCGTGGACCGTTGCCGAAGCGGACGCTCCTCAGCCCGGGCCGGCCACGGCCGTTCGCATTCGCAGCGCCCCGATCTCGGCCTCGACGGCCTCGAGGATCGCGTCTGCCGCGCGGTCGATGTCGGCCTCGCTCGTCGACCAGTTGGAGACCGACAGCCGCAGCGCGTCCCGGCCGTGCCGCCGCGTGCCGCTCGCCCAGAGCACCCCGCCGCGCCGCACCCTCTCCCCGACGGCGATCGTGAACGCGTCGCCGTCCCCGCCGGCGGGCGGCTCGACTCGCACGAGCACCTGGTTGAGGACGACGTCGTTGAGGACGCGGACGGCGGGGTCTTGCCGCAGCGCGTCCGCCAGACGGCGGGCGCTCGCGCAGCCTCCCTCGACCAGCGCCGCCACGCCGCGTCGCCCGAGGCTCAGCAGAGCCGCATAGAGCGGGAAGACCCGCGCCCGCCGCGACGACTCGGGGGTGTAGTCGTGACCGTCCCGCTCGGCGCTGGCGGCCGGGATCAGGTAGTCCGCCCGCTTCAGGAACGCGGCGCGGTGGCTCGTCGGGTGGGCCACGATCGCGAGGCCGGAGTCGTACGGGACGTTCAGCCACTTGTGCGCGTCGGTCGCCCAGGAGTCCGCCCTCTCCACGCCGCGCACCAGAGGGCGCAGCGACGGCGAGGCGGCGGCCCAGAGCCCGAACGCGCCGTCCACGTGCAGCCAGGCGCCGTGCCGGTGCGCGATCCCGGCGACCTCGTCGAGCGGGTCGAACGCGCCGGTACTGACGTTGCCCGCCTGCGCGCAGACGATCGCGGGGCCGCTCCCGTCCGAGAGCGCCTCCTCCAGCGCCTCGGAACGCATCCTCCCCTGGGTGTCGACCGCGACCTTCCGCACGCGCCTTCCGCCCAGGCCGAGCATGCGCAACGCCGAGAAGATGGTGACGTGCGCCTCGTCCCCCACGAGCACCCGCACATCCGGCGCGCCGAAGAGGCCGTCCTCCTCGACGTTCCAGCCGACCCGCTCCAGGACGGCGTGGCGCCCGGCCGCGAGACCGACGAAGTTCGCCATCTGGCAGCCGGTCACGAAGCCGACGCTCCCGCTCTCGGGGAGCCCGAGCAGGTCCTTCACCCAGCCGGCGACGACGTCCTCGACGGCCATCGCCGCGGGCGACGTGGCGGTGAGCCCGGCGTTCTGGTCCCAGGCGGACGTGAGCCAGTCGGCGGCGAGGGCGGCCGGCACGCTCCCTCCGATCACGAAGCCGAAGTACCGCGGCCCGGCGCTGGCCACGAGTCCCGCCTCGACGCCGTCCGCCAGGCGCGCGACCGCTGCTTCGGGGTCGAGCCCGGACTCGGGCAGCGAATCGTCCAGCCCGGCGCGCACCTGGGCGAACGAGGCGCGCGCCCCAACGGGACGGTCGGCAAGGCCGTCCAGATACCGCTCGGCGCGCTCGGTCGCCAGGTTCAGCCAAGGTCGGGTCACTCGCTCCTCCTTCGCCAACGACTGCCAAGCTAGGGTTCGCTCTCGCGGGACGTCAAGGTGACGGGCCGTCCTGACCAGCCAAGCTCGCGATCGTCGAGCGACGTACCATCTCCTCGGCTCCGGAGGTCACCATGTGCCGAAGCATCAAGACCCTCTTCAACTTCGAGCCTCCGGCCACGGAGGAGGAGATCCGCGCGGCATCGCTGCAGTTCGTGCGGAAGCTCAGCGGTTTCACGAAGCCGTCCCGGGGGAACGAGGAGGCGTTCGACCGCGCGGTCGAGGAGGTCGCGCAATCGGCCCGCACGCTCATCCGGTCGATGAGGACGACGGCGGAACCGCGGGACCGCGAGGTGGAGGCCGCGAAGGCGAAGGCGAGATCGGCCGCGCGTTTCGGCCCGGCCACGTAGCCGCCCCGACCCCGCCGGCCCGACGCCGGGAGGCGGCCTGGACCCCCGGCGAGCCAGGGCTCGTCCACGTCTAGCGAGAACCGGCGCTCGGACGTGTAGACCTCGCTCGGTCGCGGCGCGTAAACACGTACCGCCGAACGGACCGAACGAGGAGACAACGTGACCGCTTCCCGACTCCGGCGACTCGCCTCCGTGCCGACCCTCGCCGCCTGGCTCGCAATTGCTGCCCCGGCGGAAGCCGCCGTGACCGTCACGGTCGACCCGGCCTCCGTGACGGTCCCCACCGGCGGGGAGCGCACCTTCCGCGCGACCGTCGGTGGCACGTCCAACCGCTCCGTCACGTGGGCCGTCAACGGCGTCCCGGGCGGGAACGCGACCGTCGGGACGATCGCGTCGAGCGGCGTCTACGCGGCGCCGGCCGTGCCGCCCGCCGGCTGGACGGTGACCGTGAAGGCGACGAGCGTGGCGGCGCCCTCGGCCT
Source organism: uncultured Holophagales bacterium (assembly GCA_964384675.1). Taxonomy (GTDB): domain Bacteria; phylum Acidobacteriota; class Thermoanaerobaculia; order UBA5066; family UBA5066; genus CAYLNK01. Next base: position 4,390 of record CAYLNK010000117.1, read on the forward strand.
CGGGGACCGCCACGGTCACCGTGCGCCACCCGATCCCGTATGCGACCTCACTCGCCCCGGCCTCGATCCCGACCGGGCCGTTCACGCTGGTCGTGACGGGGAGCCGCTTCGTGAGCGGGGCGGTGGTGCGCTGGAACGGTGCCCCCCTGTCGACGGCGTGGAGCTCGTCCACTCGGCTCACCGCGACGGGCACGGCGACGGCCTCCGGCGACGTCGCGATCACGGTGGCGAATCCGGGTCCGGCCTCGGTCTCGTCGCCGGCCCTCGTCCTTCATGTGACCGGCGCGACGCCGACCCCGACCATGACGCCGACCGCGACGCCCACGGCCACCCCGACCCGCACGCCGACGCCCACGGCCACGCCCAGCCCGTCGCCGTCGGCGACACCCACGGCGTCCCCCACACCGACGGCGACCCCGACGCCCCTCCCCGCGAACGCCGGCGCGGCGCGCTTCCTGGAGCAGACGACGTTCGGGCCGACGGCGGCGCTCCTCTCCCACGTGGCAGAGGTCGGGTACGCGGGCTTCCTCGACGAGCAGCTCGCGACGCCGCCGTCCCCGTGGCCGCAGCTCGGCGCGAACCAGCGCAACGAGCTGATCGATGCCTTCTGGGCCAACGCCGCGACCGGCCAGGACCAGCTCCGGCAGCGGGTCATCTTCGCGCTCTCCGAGATCCTCGTCGTCGCCACCAGCAAGAACACCAACGCGAACGAGGTCGGCCCTTGGCTCGAGCTCCTCTCGCGGAACGCGTTCGGCAGCTACCGGACTCTCCTCCGGGAGCTGACCCTCGACGCCACGATGGGCAAGTACCTGGACCTCGCCAACAGCGGCGTCTTCGGGGGCGCCCCGAACGAGAACTACCCGCGCGAGGTGATGCAGCTCTTCTCGATCGGCCTCGTCGAGCTGAACCCCGACGGCACGCCGCGCCTCGACCCGAACGGTCAGCCGATCCCGACGTACACGCAGACGGACGTCGCGGAGCTCGCCAAGGCTCTCACCGGGTGGACGTACGGGAACGCCAGCGGCGTCCCGCCGGCCTCGGGCAACTCCAACTACTACCCGGGCCCCATGCTGCCGATCGCGTCGCGGCACGTCGCCACGGCCAAGACCTTCCTCGGCCGCACGCTCCCCGCCGGCCGGACGGCGCAGCAGGACCTGGACGACGCCATCGACACCCTCTTCCTCCATCCCAACGTCGGACCGTTCCTCGCCACGCGCCTGATCCGCGCGCTCGTCACCAGCAACCCGACCCCGGCGTACGTCGCCCGCGTCTCCGCGCGCTTCGCGGACGACGGACAGGGTGCCCGCGGGAACCTGGCCGCGGTGCTGCGCGCCATCCTCCTCGACCCCGAGGCGCGGAACGACGCGCCGCCGCCCACGTTCGGGCGCCTGCGCACCCACATGCAGCAGACGATCCACTTCTGCCGGGCGCTCGGGCTCGACCTGGGTCCCGCCTCGCAGATCGCCTATCTCTTCACGGACATGAACGAGTCGCTGCTGAACGCCCCCTCGGTCTTCGGCCACTACTCGCCGGGCTACCGCATCCCGCGGACGGCGCTCTTCGGGCCGGAGTTCCAGATCTACTCCGTGAGCGACGCCGTGAACCGGGCGAACTTCCTCTGGTGGGTGATGTCGAACCGGTGGCCGATCAACCCGGCGCTGGTGCCGTTCGTGAACCTCGCGAGGAACCCGACGGCGCTCGTCGACGCGGTCGACGCTGCCCTCCTCTCCGGGCGGATGCTGCCCACGACGCGCGCCGCGATCCTCGGCGCGCTCCCGGCGATGCCCGACGACAACGCGCGCGCCCTCACGGCGCTCTACCTCGCCGCCACCTCGGGCGAGTACCAGGTCCAGCGCTGAGCGCGGAACGGAAGGAACGAGCATGAGCATCGACGGTCTGTCCCGGCGCCGGTTCCTCCAGATCTCCGCCAGCCTCGGCGTCCTCTCCTCCCTCTCACGGGTGAAGCTCGCCGAGGCCGCGGCCGGGGACTACAAGGCCCTCGTCTGCCTCTTTCTCTTCGGCGGGAACGACGGGCACAACCTCGTGGTGCCGCTCGGTGGGCCGCAGTACGCGGCGTACCAGGCGGCGCGCGGCGGGCTGGCGCTCCCGGTCAATCAGCTCCTGCCAGTGAACGACCCGGTGCTCGGGTCGTTCGGGCTCCACTACGCGATGCCGGAGATGCAGGCGCTCTTCGGCCAGGGGCGCGCGGCGATCGTCGCGAACGTCGGGATGCTGGTGCAGCCTACCGACTACGGCGACCTCGCCACGGCCGGCTTCCCGCTCCCGGCGAACCTCCGCTCCCACTCCGACCAGGTCGTGCAGATGCAGGCCGGATTCCCCAGCTCGGGCAACGGCACGGGATGGGGCGGCCGCGCGCTCGACGTCCTCGCGGGCGCGTACAACGCCGGCTCGAGCTTCCCGACGTCGATCTCCATGCAGAGCCCGGCGCTCTTCTGCGCCGGCGCGACGGTCCAGAACGTCGCGCTCCAGCCCGGCAACAGCCTCGAGCAGAACGCGTGGAACCTCTGGCCCGCGTCTGCCGCGGCGGCGCGCTCGGCCGCCCAGCAGCAGATCGTCGCCGCGGACGCCGGCAACCAGGTCGTGAACGCCGCCAACCGGGTGATGGCGGATGCCCGCGCGCTGAACCCGCTGCTGGCGGGCGCCGCCGGCTCGCTCACGTTCCAGAAGCCGTTCCCGTCCACCGGCCTCGGCCGGCAGCTCCAGGAGATCGCGCGGGTGATCAGCCTGAACGCGTCGCTCGGCGTCGGGAGGCAGGTCTTCTTCTGCAGCCTCGGCGGCTTCGACACGCACGGCGGGCAGGCGTACCAGCAGTGGGACCTCCTCCGGCAGGTGAGCCAGGCCCTCGACGCGTTCCACGCGGCGACGGTCCAGCTCGGCGTCGCGGATCGGGTGACGGCCTTCACGCTGTCGGACTTCGGGCGGACCCTCCAGCCGAGCGGCTCCGGCTCGGATCACGGCTGGGGCAGTCACCACCTCGTGGTGGGCGGCGCGGTGCGCGGCGGCCGGATCTACGGCCGCTTCCCGCTGATGACGAACTACGCCACCTTCAACTCCACGGCGGACGACTTCGCCGACGCCCGCGGCGTCCTCCTTCCGTCGACGGCGCTCGCGCAGTACGGCTCGACGCTCGCGAAGTGGTTCGGCGCAACCGCGGACGCGCAGCTCGACGCGCTCTTCCCCGTCCTGCCGAGCTTCCCGACCCGGGACCTGGGGTTCCTGGCGTAGCGCCTCAGCGCCGGAGCTCGAACGCCCCCTTCAGGATCACGAGCAGCCAGGGCGCCCCGTGCATCACCAGGTCGAGCCAGTCGATCGGGCGCACGAGGGTGCCCCGGGCCAGCATCTGGAGCTTCTCGACGACGTGGGGCGGGCGGAACGGGGCGAGCCCGAGCGTCAGCGCGAGGACGATGGCGAGGCTCCACGGGACCTGGGCGAGGAGGGCGCGCACCGCGGCAGCGTACCGCGCGGCTCCGGGTGAGCGGCCTGATGCAGGCGCCTCACGCCGTCGTGTAACCTCTCCGCCGCATCCCCGAACGAGGAGGAACCTCGATGAAGTTCACCGTCAACGGCAAGAGCGTCGAGCTCGACGCCCCCGACGACATGCCGCTCCTCTGGGCCCTGCGGGATCTCCTCGGACTCACCGGCGTGAAGTACGGCTGCGGCATGGCGCAGTGCGGCGCGTGCACCGTCCTCGTGGACGGGAGCCCCGTCCGCTCGTGCGTCAAGCCGACGCGCTCGGTGGCCGGCAAGTCGATCACCACGATCGAAGGGCTCAGCCCGTACGGCGACCACCCGGTCCAGAAGGCCTGGGCCGAGATGGACGTCGTGCAGTGCGGCTACTGCCAGTCGGGTCAGATCCTGGCGGCGGTGGCGCTCCTGAAGGCCAAGCCGAAGCCGACCGACGCCGACATCGACGCCGCGATGTCCGGGAACATCTGCCGCTGCGGCACGTACCAGCGCGTCCGCGAGGCCGTCCACAAGGCGGCCGGGACGAAGGTGGGCTGAGCGATGCGGACCCTCTTCGAAGCTCCCTCCGTCCCCGCGCCCCGCTCCGCGGGCCGCGGCACCTCGCGCCGCACGTTCCTCCACACCGCCGCCGCCGTCGGCGGAGGCCTCGTCGTGGGCTTCGTGATCCCCGAGCCGATGAAGCGCGCCCTGGCCCAGCCCGGACCGAAGAAGGGCCTGCCGCGCGCGAACGCGTTCGTGAAGATCGGCGCGGACGACACCGTCACGGTCAGCCTCTCCCACTCCGAGATGGGGCAGGGGATCTGGACGACGCTCCCGATGCTCGTGAACGAGGAGCTCGGCGCCGACTGGTCGAAGATCCGGGTGGAGCACGCGCCGGCGGCCCCGGAGTACAGCCACACCGCGTTCGGGATGCAGATGACCGGAGGCTCGACGACCACGTGGTCGGAGTTCGACCGGTATCGCCAGGTGGGCGCTCTCACGCGGGGGCTCCTCGTCTCCGCGGCGGCAGCCCGCTGGAAGGTGCCGGCGGCCGACTGCCGCGTCGAGAAGGGCGCCGTGCTCCACGGCGAGAAGAAGCTCACCTTCGGAGCACTCGCCGCCGAGGCCGCGCAGCTCCCGCCGCCCGAGACCGTCACCCTGAAGGACCAGAAGGCGTGGACGCTCATCGGAAAGCCGGTGAAGCGGCTCGACACGAAGGAGAAGGTGACGGGCAAGGCCAGGTTCGGTCTCGACGTGACGATGCCCGGCCTCCTGACGGCCGTCGTCGCGCGCGCGCCGGTCTTCGGCGGCAAGGTGAAGTCGTTCGACGCGGCGGCGGCCAAGGCCGTCCCCGGCGTCCGGCAGGTGTTCGAGGTGCCGACCGGCGTGGCGGTCGTGGGCGACCACTTCTGGGCCGCCAAGAAAGGACGTGACGCGCTCAAGGTGGAGTGGGACCTCGGCCCGGCGGCGACGCTCGACACACGGACTCTGCGCAAGGAGTTCTCGACGCTCGCCGGGACTCCCGGGACGGTGGCGAAGACCCAGGGCGACGTGGAGGCGGCATTCCTCGAGGCTCCCGCGGGACGGAAGCTGGAGGCCGAGTACGCCGTGCCGTACCTCGCTCACGCGGCGATGGAGCCGCTCAACTGCACGGTGAAGAAGAGCAAGGACGGCTGCGAGATCTGGACCGGCACCCAGTTCCAGACGATGGACCAGATGACGGCGGCGAAGATCCTGGGCCTCCAGCCGCAGCAGGTGTCGATCCGGACGACGTTCCTCGGGGGCGGCTTCGGGCGCCGCGCGACGACCAACTCGGACGTGGTCTTCGAGGCGGCGCACGTCGCCAAGCAGGTCGACGCGCCGGTCAAGGTGGTCTGGACCCGCGAGGACGACACCCGCGGCGGCTACTACCGGCCGATGTTCGTGCACCGCCTCGCGGCCGCGCTCGACGACGCGGGCAAGCCGACCGCGTGGCGCCAGCGGATCGCGGGCCAGTCGATCATCGAGGGGACGCCGTTCGCGCCGATGATGATCAAGGACGGCGTCGACGACACGTCCGTGGAGGGCGCCGCGGACTCGCCGTACGTCACGGCGATCGCCAACCACCGCGTCGAGCTGCACTCGCCGAAGCCGGGTATCCCGGTCCTCTGGTGGCGCTCGGTCGGGCACACCCACACCGCGTTCGTGGTCGAGTCGTTCGTGGACGAGCTGGCTCACGCAGCCAAGAAGGACCCGCTGGCCTACCGGCGCGAGCTCCTGGCGAAGTCGCCGCGCGTCCTCGCGGTGCTCGACCGGGCGGCAAAGGAGGCCGGCTGGGGCACGCCCCTGCCGGCGGGACGCGCGCGCGGGATCGCGGTGCACGAGTCGTTCGGCAGCATCGTCTCCCAGGTGGCCGAGGTCTCGGTGGACGCCGGGGCGATCCGCGTCCACCGCGTCGTCTGCGTCATCGACTGCGGCACCGTCGTGAACCCGCTCAACCTCGAGGCGCAGATGCAGTCGGCGATCGCGTTCGGGCTGGGCGCCGCGCTCCACTCCGAGATCACGCTCAAGGACGGGCGCGTCGAGCAGGGGAACTTCCACGCCTACCGCGTCCTCCGGATGAGCGAGATGCCGAAGGTCGAGGTCCACGCGATCGAGAGCGGCGAGAAGATGGGTGGCGCCGGCGAGCCGGCCACCCCGCTGATCGCCCCCGCCGTCGCCAACGCCGTCTTCGCGCTGACCGGCAAGCGGCTGCGCGAGCTCCCCTTCCGACTGGCGTGACGTGGAGGCCGGAATGAAGAAGACCACGCTCCGTTCGATCGCGGCCATGGCCGCCTCCGGCTTCCTCCTCTCGCCCGGTCCGGCGCGGGGCGCGGGCGGCGACGCCGCGGCCCTCGCCGCCTTCGGCACGATCCAGAAGGTGCTCCAGGGCCCGCGCTGCGTGAACTGCCACATCCCCGGCGACGCGCCGCTCCAGGGCGACGCCCTGACGCCCCACACGCAGAACGTCCTGCGGGGCCTCCAGGGCAGGGGCGTGCCGGGCCTCGCCTGCGCCGATTGCCACGCGGCCGCCAACACGCCGGCGAGCTACGGACCGAACATGCCGCCCGGCGCCCCGGGCTGGCACCTTCCGCCGCCGGCGCTGAAGATGGTGTTCCAGGACCTGTCGGGAGCCGACCTCTGCGCGGCCCTGAAGGACCCGAAGCGGAACGGCGGGAAGGACCTCGCGGCGCTCGTGACGCACCTGGAGAAGGACCCGCTCGTGCTGTGGGGCTGGAGCCCCGGCGACGGGCGCGCGCCAGTCTCCGTCCCCCACGCGGAGCTGGTGAAGGCGGCGCGCACGTGGGCGGCGGCGGGCGGACCGTGCCCCGTGGTGCGAACGGCGGCCGCTCCGTAGGACCCTACGGCGTGTAGAAGTACCGCGTCAGGTGGAAGAAGATCGGCGCGGCGAAGCAGACCGAGTCGATCCGGTCGAGGATGCCGCCGTGCCCGGCGATCGTGGCGCCGAAGTCCTTCACGCCACGGTCCCGCTTGATGGCCGACATCGTCAGGCCGCCCGCGAACCCCATCAGCGTGATCGCGAGGGACATCCCGGCGGCGGCCAGGGGCCGGAACGGCGTCACCGGGTAGAGCGCGGTGCCGAGGAGCGTGGCCGACAGGACCCCACCCACGAAACCCTCCACGGTCTTGTTCGGGCTGACGCTCGGCGCGATCTTGTGCTTCCCGAGGAGCTTCCCCCAGACGTACTGGAGGACGTCGCTCATCTGCACGACGAGCACCAGGTAGAGGAGCAGCTTCGCGTTCCCCCGGTAGCCGGGGATGTCGAGCATCAGGAGCGCGGGGGCGTGGCTCACGCAGTAGACGGCCACCATGAGCGCCCACTGGATCTCCGCGACGCGCCCGAGGAAGTCCGTGGTGTCGCCGGCGAGAGCGCTCCGGGTGGGGACGTAGAGGAAGGCGTAGACGGGGATCAGGATGCTGAAGAAGCCGTACCAGTTGTCGTAGACCAGGATGTACTGGAGCGGCAGGAAGAGGAAGAAGCTCCAGACGAGGGTCCGGTGATCGCCGCGGCGGGTCGCGGTGAGCGTGATGAACTCGCGCAGCGCCAGGAGCGAGAGGAGTCCGAACAGCAGGACGGAGCCGATCGGCCCGGTCAGGATGGCCACGGCGAAGACCGTCACCATCACCCACCAGGCGCCGATCCGGTCGTTCATGTTGGCGACGGTGGCGCGGCCCGACTCGCTCTTCGCGGTGCGACGGAGCGCCTGGCCGATGACGGTCGCGAGCGCGAGGAAGCCGAGGATCCCGCCGAAGAGGAGGATCAGCGAGCGATCGTGGAGCGGCGTCATGCGGCCCCCGATGGCCCCAGCGCCACGACGGCGTCGCGGGCTCGCGCGAGGAACTCGGCCTTCGGCTCGCCGGCGCGCACCGAGATCGGCGTGCCGAACGTGACCGTGCCCATCAGCGGCACCGGCATCACCTCGCCCTTGGGGAGGATCCGGTTCAGGTTCTCGAGGCGCGTCGGTACCAGCTCGACGTCGGGCCGCGCCAGCGCCAGGTAGTAGAGGCCGGCCTTGAACGGAGCCACCGCCTCGCCGCTCCCGCGCGTCCCCTCCGGGAAGAGGATGAGCGAGTGCTTCTTCCCCAGAGCGCGCGCCGTCTCCTCCACGGCGCGGCGGGCCGCCTCCACCGCGGAGTCGCGGCCGCCCGCGGCGCCCGCGCCGCGCTCCACCAGGGTCGCGTTGAAGACGTGCGTCGCGAGCCAGCGCCGGAGCGCCGTCTTCTCCCAGTAGTCGCGCGCGGCCACGGGCCGGGTCACCTCGCGCACCGCGGTCGGAAGCGCGGCCCACAGCACCACGAAGTCGAGGTGGCTGGAGTGGTTGGCGAAGTAGATCCGCTGCTTCGGGCTCGGCTCGCACCCGGTCCAGCGGGCCTGGGTCCCGGCCACGATCTGGACGACGCCGACGAGGAGGGAGGCGATCATCGGCTCACCACGTCACCCTCTCACCGTGCCTCGAGCCCGCGGACCACGTGGACGAGCCGCCGCCACGCGGTCACCGCGCTGCCGAGCGTCACGACCAGGAGCGCCACGAAGAGGACGCGCCCCGGCCCGAACGGCAGGAAGCCGTCGAACGTCGAGAGGAGGCACCCGGCGGTGAGCGTCGCCATCCGGTGCGGCTTGGCCATCGGGCCCGAGAAGTCCTGGACCAGGCCCGACGCCCCGCCGAGCATCCTCACGTACGCGGTGAGGACGGCGAGGAGCGCCGCCGCCCAGCCCAGCTCACGGCCCCACGGGAGCCAGGAGAGGGCGTAGCCGGCGCCGACGATCGTGAAGACGTCCGAGAGGCGGTCGGGCGCGTCGTTGTAGACCTCGCCCACCTTGGAGCGCCGATTCCCCTCGACGGCGACCATGCCGTCGAGCATGTTGCACAGGAGGCGGAGCTGGATGCAGACCGCCGCCGCCACCAGCGCGACGACGCGCGCCGTCCCGTCGCTCCGGCCCGAGAGGACGAGCGCGGCGCCGGACAGCGCCCCGAACAGGATCGAGAGGAGCGAGATCCCGTTCGGGTTCGCTCCGGCCCGCACGAGGACGCCGGCGAGCCGCACGGCCCAGGCGGCCTGCCGCGTCTTGAGGGGTCGCCGCGAGGCGGCGTCGTTCGTCATGCCGCGGATGATGACGACGCGGCGCCCTAGAATCCACCCGATCCGATCGGAGGCGCGATGAGCCGCACCAACATCTCGAGCGGGGGGCCGTGGGAGGCGCGGGTCGGCTATTCGCGCGCGGTGCGCGTCGGCCCGTACGTGCACATCTCGGGCTCCACCGCGATGACGCCGGACGGCCTCGTCGGCGCGGGCGATGCGTACGCCCAGGCGAAGCAGGCGCTGGAGACGATCGCCGCGGCGCTACGGACCGCCGGTGCGGGGCTCGAGCACGTGGTGAGGACGCGGATGTACGTCACCGACATCTCCCGCTGGGAGGAGGTCGGCCGGGCGCACGGGGAGACGTTCGCCGAGATCCGCCCCGCCGCCACGATGGTGGAGGTGTCCCGCCTCATCGACCCGCAGATGCTGGTCGAGATCGAGGCCGACGCCTACGTCCCGCCGCTCGACCCGGCAGCGCCCTGACCGGCGAGCTCCAGGTAGCGCGCCGCCAGCACCGGCCCCGCGCCGGCGTCCTCGTGCTTGAAGAAGACGTACGCCTCGTCCCACGCCTGCTCCCGCATCGCCGCGGCCTTCGCCGCGAGGTCGCTCTCGACGTAGTCCTGGCGGCGGAGGCGCAAGTAGCCCCAGCCGGCCGTCGCGACGAACGGCGTGGCGAGCTCCTCGTCCTCGGCGACGCAGAGCGCCGCGCCCCCGTCGCGAAGGGCCGCGTACGTCTCGTCGTCGAACCAGGAGACGTGCCGGAACTCGAAGGCGGCCCGCGCGTCGGCGGGAAGGAGCTTCAGGAACGCCGCCAGGCGCGGGACGTCCTTCTTGAGGTTGGGCGGGAGCTGGAAGAGGAACGGGCCCAGCCGCTCGCCGAGGACGGCGGCGTTCCTCAGCAGGTACCCGAGGGGCTCCGCGGCTTCCTCCTTCAGGCGCGCGAAGTGGGTGATGCGCCGCGACGCCTTCAGCACGAAGCGGAACGAGGACGGCGTCTCGGCGGCCCACGATTCCAGGACCTTCGTCGACGGCATCTTGTAGAACGAGTTGTTGATCTCCACGGCGGGGAGGCGCGAGGCGTAGTGGGCAAGCCGTTCCTCCTCGGGGAGGTCCTCCGGATAGAACGAACCGTGCCAGGCGTCGTACGAGAAGCCGCTGGTGCCGGCGAAGACCTTCATCCGGACAGCGTACCCCCGTCGGGACCGTAGAATCACCCCATGCGGCGCTGGAATGGCTGGGGCGACGACGCGACCTGCGTCCCGCTGCCCGAGAGCGCGCGATCGTTTCTCGAAGCCCGCGTCGGAGCGTCATCCGCTCCCCGCGACGCGACGCTCGCGGAGGTGCTCGCACGCGTACCCGCCTCGCGGATCCGTGCCGGCGCCCTCGTGGACGACCCCGAGACGCGCGCCCGCCGCGCGCTCGGACAGAGCTACCACGACTGGGTCGGCCTCAGGAGCGGGCGCTTCCCCGCGTTCCCGGACGCGGTGGCGTTTCCGTCGAGCGGCGAGGACGTCCGCGCACTGTTCGCCGTCGCGCGCGAGACCGGCGCGAGGCTGATCCCGTACGGCGGCGGCACGAGCGTCGCGGGGCACGTCAACCCCGATCCTTCGGGACCGCCCTCGCTCACGGTCGACCTGTCGCGCCTCTCGCAGCTCCTGCGCTGGGATGCCGCCAGCCGCCTCGCGACGTTCGGGGCGGGCGTGGCCGGGCCCGCGCTGGAGGCGGCGCTGGCGCCCCTCGGCGTCACGCTCGGGCACTTCCCGCAGTCCTTCGAGCTGTCGACGCTCGGCGGCTGGATCGCCGCGCGCTCGAGCGGACAGCAGTCGCTCGCCTACGGGAGGATCGAGCGTCTCTTCGCGGGCGGCGTCGTGGAGAGCCCGGCCGGAACGCTGTCCCTGCCGTGCTTCCCCGCCTCCGCGGCCGGGCCCGACCTGCGCGAGCTGATCCTCGGGAGCGAGGGGCGGTATGGGATCGTGACCGAGGCGACGGTGCGCACGAGCCCGCTACCGGAGCGCGACGAGTTCCGCGCGGTCTTCTTCCCGGGCTGGGAGCGCGGTGTGGCGGCCGTGCGCGAGGCCGCGCAGCTGCGCCTCCCGCTCTCGATGCTGCGCCTCTCGACGCCGGAGGAGACCGAGTCGAGCCTCACGCTCGCCGGCAGCAGCTTCGCCGTCTCCGCCCTGACGACGTACCTGCGCTGGCGCGGGGCCCGCGACGCCAAGTGCCTCCTCGTGACCGGCCTCACCGGCCCGGCCTCGCGTGTCCGCGCCGCGCGCGCCGAGCTCCTCGCGCTGGTCAGGCGGCACGGCGGCATCCCGGCGGGGCGCTCGATCGGCGAGCACTGGCGCAAGGGGCGCTTCCGCGGCCCGTACCTGAGGAACACTCTCTGGGAGGCGGGCTACGCCGTCGACACGCTGGAGACCGCCACCACGTGGGACCGGCTCGAGACCGTTCGCGGCGCCGTGGAGCGGGCGCTGCGAGGGGCCCTCGAGCCGCTTGGGGAGCGGGCCCACGTCTTCACGCACCTCTCGCACGTCTACCCGGACGGCTCGAGCCTCTACACCACGTACCTCTTCCGCGCGTCCTCCGACCCCGACGAGAACCTCCACCGCTGGCGCCTCCTGAAGGGCGCGGCCAGCGAGGCGATCGTGACGGCCGGCGGCACCATCACCCACCAGCACGGCGTCGGCGTCGACCACGCGCCGTACCTCCCCCGCGAGAAGGGCGAGCTCGGGATGTCGACGCTGCGCGCGGTCGGCCGTCACCTCGATCCCGACGGTCTCCTGAACCCCGGAAAGCTCTACTCGTGACCCCGGTCCGGCTGTCGGACGTCGAGCGGTCGCGGCGCGACCCGCTCGTGCAGGGCCTCGCCGGCCCGTGGGACCTCCTGGTGATCGGGGGCGGCATCACCGGAGCCGGCCTTCTCCGCGAGGCGGCGGCGCGCGGCTACCGGGCGCTCCTCGTCGAGCAGCGCGACTTCGCCTGGGGGACCTCGAGCCGTTCGTCGAAGCTCGTCCACGGCGGGCTCCGGTACCTCAAGCAGGCGCAGCTGAAGCTGACGTGGGAGTCGGTCCGCGAGCGGGACCGGCTCCTCCTGGAGAACCCGGGGCTGGTGACGCCGCTCGGCTTCCTCCTCGCCACCTATGCCGGTGACTTTCCCGGCCCCCTGTCGTACGCCGCGGGTCTCGCCGTGTACGACGCCATCGGGCTTCGCTGGCGACACCGACACCTCGGAAAGGCCGAGCTGCGCCGCCTCACGCCCCTCGGCGAGGCCGGCCTCACCGGCGGCTTCCGCTACGAGGACGCCCAGACCGACGATGCCCGCCTCGTGCTGCGGACGCTGCAGGAGGCCGTCGCCGACGGCGGCGTCGCCTTGAACCACGCGCGCGTGGAGTCGCTGGTGATGGAGGGGGGCGCGGTGGCCGGCGCTGCCGTCCGCGACGTCCCGACCGGAAACGTCACGAAGGTCCTGGCGCGGGTGGTGATCAACGCCACCGGGGTCTGGGCCGACGAGCTGCGCACCGAGCTGGGGCACGCCTCCCGGCTTCGACCCCTGCGCGGGAGCCACCTCGTCTTCCCCGCGGCTCGAGTGCCGGTCAAAGAGGCCGTGTCGATCCTGCATCCGCGCGACCGGCGGCCGGTCTTCGTCTTTCCGTGGGAGGGGGCGACCGTGGTCGGCACGACCGACGTCGACCACACGCGCCCGCTCGCCGAGGAGCCCGCCATCACCGCCCCCGAGGCGGCGTATCTCCTCGAGGCGATCTCCGCGCGGATGCCGTCCCTCGCGCTCACCGGGCGGGACGCCATCGCGTCGTTCGCGGGGGTTCGGCCCGTGGTGGGGACCGGGAAGGCCGACCCGTCCAAGGAGTCCCGCGACCACGTGCTGTGGCAGGAGGACGGCCTCCTCACCGTGACCGGCGGCAAGCTGACGACGTTCGTTCTGATCGCGCGGCAGGCGCTCGCGGCCGTGGCGCGGCATCTCCCCGCACCGAAGCCTCGCCCGGCGCCGCCGGCCTCGTCGGCCACCGGCGACGCCC
>CAYLNK010000118.1:0-17394 GCA_964384675.1 uncultured Holophagales bacterium
CAGGACGCGCTCGATCGCGTGCTCGGCGACCCGGCGCTTGCGGCGCTCCTCGGCGAGGCGGGGCGGGCCCGCGCGCGGGCCCGCTTCTCGCTCGACGACTCGGTCCGGCGGTTCGAGGCGCTCTACGAGCGGCGCTGAGGCGCCTTCTTCGCCGGAGCAGGCAGCCCCGCGAGCCTCCGCCCCGCGAGCGTGAAGACAGCCGTGGCGTCGGTCCTCGACGCCTCCTTGGCAGCGGTGACGTTCGAATAGGCGGCGCGCGCCTCCTCGACGAGCCCGTACCCCTCGAAGACCCGGCCCACCACGAACCAATCGGCCGGGAGCGGCTCGTCCTGGCCCGCGGTCTCCATCGCCTCGATCACGAGACCGAAGGCGTCGGGCCCCTTGCCGGTCTCGGCCAGGAGCGCGCCGAGCGTGTTGAGCACGGCCCAGCTTCGGTTGGTCCACTCGACGGCCTTCCGCGCCAGCGAGATCGCTTCGTCGTCGGCGCGTCCAGCGGCGAGCCGGAACCACGACGCCTGGTTCCCGTCCCCCGGGAGCGCGTCGGCGGACTTCAGGACCTCGTCGTAGAGGGAGATCGCGAGGTCGAGCTTGCCGTGCCGGGCGAGGAGGTCCGCCCGCGCGCGCCGCGCCGGGACGTCCGTGGGATGGGCGGCCGTCCACGCCGCGAGCTCCGCGTCCGCCTCCTCGCCGCGGCCCAGCCTGTCGAGCGTGGTCGCGACGGCACGCTGCCAGAACAGCTTCTGCGGTTCCACGCTCCGCCCCCGCCGGGCCACCTCCAGCGCGTCGGCGAATCGCGTCCGCTGGCCCAGCACGCGGAGCCAGAGGGCCGCCGCCGCGCGGTTCCACGGCTCGACCTTCGCCGCCGCCTCCACGACGGCCGCCGTCGCGTCGTCCACCCGCTCGGCCGAGAGGAGCGCGGCGCAGGCCACCTCGAGCGCTGCCGGGTCGGTGGTGCCCCCCGAGGGCCAGACGAGCGGGAAGAGCGGGCCCTCGAGGGGCTCGGCGCTCCCGCCGCCACCCCGCCGCCGATACGTCTCGGCGACGCGCTCCAGCCAGCGGCGAGCCCCCTCGGGGTCCCCTCTTCGGACCAGGGCGCGTGCGTGAAGCGCGAACGACTCCGGGAAACCCTCCACGCCGACCACGACCGGGCGCCCCTCCTCGATGTCGACCCAGAGGACGAACGTCTGCGGCGCGGCTCCGGGGGCAACCATGTCGGCCCGGACCTTGAAGCCCGTGGCCACGTCACCCTCGACGCGGAGCTCGACGAGGGAAACGGCGAGGTCTACGGCCACGTCCAGCGGGAGTCCCTTGCCCGCGATCGTCCGGCGCACGCCCTTCCACATACGGGCCATCTCGTCGGGGCCGAGGTCCTTGCGCACCGACGCCGACCAGATCTTCACGAGCCGCTCTCCCACCGTTCTCGAATCGTCGGCGAGCATGTCGTAGAAGGAGAGAAAGAGGCTCTTCGGATCGGTCGGCTCCGAGGGCGGCTCCCGGCGCCTCACCTTTGCCACGACGTCCGCCCGCGCGGCCAGCGCCGCGGCGTTCGGGGACCCGACGGCCGCCTCGCGCAGAAGAGGCGCGGCGAGCTCGTAGCGGCGCCGCTGCAGCACGTCGACCGAGACCGTCTCCAGCACCTGCCGCCGGCGTGCCGCCTCGGGAAAGCGGCGCCGCGCCTCGGCGATGGCGCGTGGGGCTCCCTCCGAGAGCGCGATGGCCGCGACGAGGGGCTCGCCGAACGTCTGCGCGGAGGCGTCGTCCTTCAGCACGTCGACCACGTCGCGATACCGCTCGGCCGCCAGCAGCGCGAAGAGGAGGTTCCGGGTGAGGAGCTCGTTCCCCTTCCGCTTCTCGAGGGCGGCCCGGTACCCGTCGATCGCGCGGGCCAGCCGCTCCCGGTCCCGGTAGCGGGAACCGGCAGCGTCGAACTCGAAGAGGATCGCCCGGTCCGCCACGATCTCCACGTCTTCCGGGTCGAGCTCCACCGCCCGCGAGAGGGCCTCGTCGGCCCTCTTCAGGCTCCAGGTGCCCTTCCGGAGGCGGCCGAAGGCGTCGTGCTGGAGGGCGAGCCCGAGCTGGTGCCAGGCCCGGGCGGACTTCGGGTCGAGCCGGGTCGCCTCCTCGGCGTCGGCGAGCGCCGCCGCTCCGGCTCCGGCCTTCAGGAGGAGGCGGGCCCGGCGGCGCCGCAGCTGGGCATCGCGCGGGGCGGCGGCGATCGCGGAGGCCAGCTCGCCGAACGCCTGCCGGTACTCCCCTTTCTGGGCAGCCGCCTCGACGCGGCTCTCGAAGACCACGCCGAGCCCCAGCTCGTCTTCGAGCGCCTCCCGCGCCTCGTGGAGCGCCTTGGCCTCGGCCGGCGTGATCCGGGTCCGGTCGAGGGAGACGGTGAGGGTCAGCACCACGGAGCCGTCCGCCTCGCGAGTCGCCCGGGACTCGTACGTGGCCGGCCCGAGCTCGCGCGTCTCGTCCTCGGGGGCCGTCTCGACGACGTAGCCCGGCGGGGGCACCACGCGATAGACGAGCCGCTCGGTGAACGGGCGGACGGCGAGGTCGAGACGACGGGTCTTCTCCCCGGCGGACGGGAGGCCCGAGAGGACGGCCTCGCGGGCGAGCGCGAAGACGGCCTTCTCGTCGTCCGTGACCGCGGCGCCGCACTCCTTCATCTCGGTAGTCACGCGGAACGGGCGCGAGAGGTCGCGCGTCGGCGGGACATCGAACGACAGGAGCTTCGCCCCCACGTAGATCTCTTTCGCGGCCTCCTCGAACGACTTCCGGCGGGCGGCCTCCGAGACGCCGTCGTACCGGCTCCGGAACCCCGCCTCGAACCGTCCCGCGGGCGAGTCGACCGCGTGGACGCTCCCGGCTCCGAACGGCGCGAGGCGTACCTCCACCCGCTTCTCGTCGACGTTCGCGAGGGCCGGCGACGCCGGGATCCGCTCGAGCGCCGAGCGTCCCTTGCGGCAGACGAGCGCGAGGCGCCCCTCGTCGGGGAGGGGGAGCTCTCCGGCGCGGTGGAACGGCGAGGTGGGATCGATCCAGACCGGCGGGTCCGACTCGACGCGCACGATCGCGTGGTTGAAGGAGGCGAGAGCGGGGAGGTCCGGGTCGACGTCGGGTCCGGTGCCGGCCCTGAGGAGCGCGACGGAGGCGGCAACGCCGCGCGCGCGGAGGAGTGCGACCAGGAGCGTCGCCTGGTCCTTGCAGTCTCCGTATCTCCTGCCGAGCACCGAGCGCGGGGGCTGAGGGACGATCGCCGAGTCCCCGAACGCGATCGAGGCGTAGCGCACCTGCTTCCTCACGAAGGCGAGGAGCGCCGCGAGGTCCCGCCCGCGGGCCTCCTCCTTCAGGTCGACACCCGCCATCTTCTCCTCCACGATCGCGGTGTAGAGCGCGCCGACGTCGGACCAGGCGGTCCCGGTCGTGAGCTCGACCCGCACCCCCTGGACCACGTCCGGCGGCGTACCCCACTCCCAGTCCTCTCCGGACGGCGTGTCGACCGCCTCGAAGACGCGGCGGACGCCGGAGGCCGTCCTCTCTTCCGAAGGCGAGAGAGCGGGCGTGCCGATCACCTTCCACTTGAGCGGGAGGGCATCCGGAGCCTCCACGACGAGGCGGGAACGCCTCACGGACGCGTACCCCCCGACGTGGAAGACGTCCCAGCTGCCTCCCGGAAACGGTCGCTTCTCCGACTCGACCGTCTCCCACTCGACGAGGGCTCCCTCCTCGAGGCCGGGGAGCGGCGCGCCCCTCACCTGCCGGTCGTCGAAGACGTCGGACTCCGACTGCGCCGGGCGATCGGCGACGGTCGCGGGGTCGAGGACGAGCACGGAGCCGTCCCGTCTCACGACCCGCGCGCGGAGGCGTGGCGCCTCGTCCTTCCACGGCTTCCAAACCGCCTCGACCGAGCCGTACTCCTCGAACGCCTCTTCCTTCAGGAGGCGCACGACGAGCCGGCGCGTCACCGTGCGGCGGCCGTCGGTCGCGAAGACGTAGCGCGCCTCGTCGAGGAGGATCTGGACGGGCGGATCGCCCGGGACCCGGAGGGCGGCGGCGGCCGCGAGCGCCGTGCCGGGATCGCTCGTGAGGGGGGTGTCCAGCCACGGCTCGGCCGGTGTCGCCGCGGGAAGCGCGGCGTGCGCCGCAAGCAGGGCGGCGGCGAGGGAGAGCGGACGGTGTCGGAACATCGATCCTCCAGCGGGCCGCCGGACGGTATCGCACACGCCGGGTTCCAGGGAATCGTTCACCGGGGGGACAGACCGGGAACGAAGGTCGCGCTACACCGCGACGCGCATCAGCGCGCCGTACAGGTCGTTCGCGCTCGGGGGCCGCTTCTCGCGCCCCTTCGAGAGGCAGGCCAGGATGATCCGCTCGAGGATGTCCGGCAGGTCGGGCCGCAGCAGGGTCGGCCGCTTCGGCTCCTTGAGGACGTGGTTGCGCATCACGTCCATCGGGTCGATCCCCTCGATCGGCCGCTCCCCGGTGAAGAGCTCGAAGATCACGACGCCGACGGAGTAGAGGTCGCTCCGCGGGTCGAGCACCTCGGCGCGCGCCTGCTCGGGGCTCATGTAGTACGGCGTGCCCACGGTCTGGCCCGCCTGCGCCGCGGAGTCGACGGCTTCGGCCATGTGGGCGATGCCGAAGTCCATCAGCTTCACGACGCCGTTGGGCAGCACCATGATGTTGTGCGGCTTGATGTCGCGGTGGAGGATCCCCGCCTCGTGCACGGCCGCGAGGCCCCGGCAGAGCTGCTTGCTGATCTGGATGCCGGGCGCGAGCGCGAGGGCGCCCTTCCGGTCGACCAGCTCCTTGAGCGTCGTGCCCGGCGCGTACTCCATCGTCAGGAACCGAACCCCGTCGGCCTCGCCGAGATCGTGGGTGCGAACGACGTTCGGATGCGTGATCTTCCGCGCCAGCCGGATCTCCTGCTTGAGCATCTGGATCGCCGCGGTCCCCTGCTCGAACGCCTCGGGCGTCAGCACCTTGAGGGCGACCTCGTCGTCCAGCTCGCGATCGAGCGCGCGGTAGACCGAGCCCATCCCGCCCTTCCCGAGGACCGACAGGATGTCGTAGCGGCCCGCGAACCGGTAGCCGACGCGCGGTCCCGAAGCCGACGAGCGGACCGTCTGGGCCTGCAGCGCGACCGTCTCCGAGCCCGTCTCCGGGACGACCGTGCGAGCCGAGTCGAGCGGACGGCGCTGCATCTCGGCGAGGAGCTCCTCGAGCTGCGCCTTCTCCCGCAGCTCGCCGACCATGGCGGAGAACGCGCGGGCGAGGGCCCCCACCTCGTCGGAGCCGGCCTCGGGCAGCTTCACATCGAGGTTGCCGTCCCGGATGGCCACGGCGCCGGCCGCGAGCTGCTCGAGCGGACGGGCGATCCGGCGTCCGAGCGCGAAGGTGACCGGGAGCGCCAGGAGGAGCGCCGCAAGCCCGATCCCGAGGAGCGCCATCCGGATCTCGCGGAACGCGGCGGTCTCCTCGTCGCGGGAGCGGGAGACGACGAACGCGCCGAGCGTCTCGCCGGCGAGGCTCTTCACCGGTACGGCCGCCACGATCCGGCGGTCCCCGCCGACCACGACGTCGACCGGACCGATCTCCCTGCCGTCCACGAAGAGGGCCTTCGTCGCCTCCGCGTCCGCCGCGAGAGCGGCCGCGAAGGCGTCTCCCCCGAAGCCGTCCGTCTCTGCCGAGACCTCGGCCTTGGGCGTGTCGCCTCGCTTGGCCGTGTTCGCGAGGAACGCCACCTGCCCGCCGGTGATCCCCTTGAGCGCCTTGGTCCGCCTGGCGTCGAGCGGAAACGTCGCCGCCAGGACGCCGACCAGCCGGGCGGCCTCCTTGTCCCCGGCCAGGACCGGGACCGAGGCGACCGACGACAGGACCTTGCCCTCGCGGATCGTGGCCGACATCTCGGCCCAGCTGGCGATCGGCTCCGCCACCCATCTCACGGTCTTGAACGGGCGGCCGACGTCCTCTCCGGCGGGCTTGTCGCTGCGCGCCACGATGCTCCCCTCCCGGTCGAAGAGGAAGACCGTCCGCGCGCCGAGGACCTTGGCCTTGGCGTCCACGTAGTCCCACACGGTCTTCTGGGAGGTCGGATCCTGCATGTCGAGGTCGAAGAACGCCTTCACGCCCGGCTCGTCGGCGATCACGTGCAACGACCCGCGCGCCTGCGCCTCCAGGTTGTTCCGGTAGACGCCGAAGATGGCCGGGATCCCCTCGAGCGCCTCGCGGATCGTCTTCTCCGCCACCTGGTTCGCGCGCCACGTCGCCACCGCGATCGACACGCCGAGGACGGCGACGAGGAGGAGGGCGGCGCCGAGGAAGAACTTGATCCCGAGCGGCATCCCCTTGCGGGCGGCCGGCGACGTGCCGGACGGGAGCCCGCGCCCTTCGACGGCGGTGGCCCGCACGGAGCCGGGGGTCACCAGCGTCGCCGCCGAGCCGGGATCCTCGGGCTCAGTACCGGTTGTCATCGTCGTCGGGCGGAGGGTAGGCCTTGCCGTGCTTGTTGGTGTGCGGCACGTCGCGGAAGCCGGAGCCGTCGAGCGTCATCGGGAGGGGAACGGACTGCCCCGCGACGACGTCCACCGTGCCCGTCCACTCGCCCCCGCGTTCGTCCCATGCCTTGACCGTGCGGCGCCCGGCCGGTACGCCGGAGAGCTCCGCGGAGCCGTCCGCGCCGGTCAGGCGGTAGATGCCGCCGTCCACGACCATGACGTACGCCGCCATCTGCGGGTGGATGTTGCAGTAGACACGCACCAGCCCCGGGCGCTCGAACCGCTGCGTCTTGGACGCCCCGTTCCGGTAGAGGCCGAGATCGAACTTGGCGTTCGGGGAGAGGCTGAAGACGTTGTGGTAGATCTTGTCGAGGTTCGGGAACTCGAGCGCCGCGCCGGCCGGCACGACGACGATCCGCGGCTCGAACTTCTTGTTGCGCGACGAGATCTTCCCGCCCGGGATCGAAGCGACCGGGCTGCCGACGACCCACACCACCGATTCGACCCCCGGACCCGGCTTGCGGTCGGGCCCGATCACGGTGACCGCCACGCGCACGGATCCCGTCGGCACCGGCGTCGGCGTGGAGGGCGTGGGCGGAACGGCGGTCGGAGAGGGGACCGGCGTCGCCCCGAGGCAGGTCAGCGCGAGCGCGGCGATCCCGGAAAGAGCGAGAGCGCGTCTCAAGGCACCGGCATTCTAGAGGAGCGCAGCTTGCGGACGGCGCCGACGACGGTCTCGATCGCGGTGAAGACGTCGCGCTCGGTGGTGAAGCGTCCGAGCCCGAAGCGCACCGTCGCGGCGGCGCGCTCGGGCGGGACACCGATCGCCGTGAGGACGTGGCTCGGCTCGAGCGCCCCCGACGCGCAGGCCGCGCCCGAGGAGACCGCCAGGTCGCGCAGCTCGGCGAGGAGCTCCTCGCCGTTCACCCCGTCGAACGAGACGTTCAGGTTCCCCGCCAGACGGCGCTCCGGGTGGCCGTTCCGCGTCACGCCGTCGAGGCCCGCCCGGATCCCGTTCTCCAGGAGGTCGCGCAGCCGGCGCAGCGTCGCCCGCTCGGCGTCCATCTCCCGGACGGCGATCCGCGCCGCCGCGCCGAGCCCCACGATGCCCGGCACGTTCAGCGTCCCGGAGCGGAACCCGCGCTCCTGCCCGCCCCCGTAGAACAGTGGCGAGAGGCGCACCCGCGGGCTCGAGGCCCGCACGAAGAGCGCTCCCGCCCCCTTCGGCCCGTACGCCTTGTGCGCCGTGATCGACATCAGGTCGATCCCCATCGCATGGACGTCGAGCGGCTCCTTCCCCCACGCCTGCACCGCGTCGGTGTGGAAGAGGACGCCCCGCTCCTTGCAGAGCCGCCCGATCTCGGCGACCGGATTCAGCGTGCCGATCTCGTTGTTGGCGGCCATCACCGAGACCAGCGTGGTGCGCTCGGTGAGCGCCGCCGCGACGGCCTCCGCGGAGACGACGCCGTACCGGTCGGGATCGACGACCGTCACCGTGAAGCCCTCACGCGTCAGCTCGCGCGCCGAGTCGAGGACGGCGTGGTGCTCGAGCGCCGAGACGACGAGGTGCTCCCCCTTGGCGCGATACGCGCGGGCGGCGCCGAAGAGCGCCAGGTTGTTCGACTCCGTGGAGCCCGACGTGAAGACGATCTCCTTCGGCGCGGCGCCGATCGACGCCGCCACCGCCTCGCGCGCGTCCTCCACGCCGGCCGAGGCCTTCCAGCCGAAGGCGTGCGCGCCCGACGACGCGTTGCCGAACGCGGTGGTGAGGTACGGGAGCATCGCGTCGAGGACGCGCGGGTCGATCGGGGTGGTGGCGTGGTTGTCGAGGTAGATCACGGGGCTATTCTGACGCCGCCCCGGGCAGCCCGTGCTCGACCGCTCGGCGGAGTCGCTCGTCTTCGTCCGTTAGGCCGCCTCGCGTCTCGACACCTCCTGCCGAATGTCTTCCGCCCGCGTTTTCCTGGCGGCCCGGACCAGGGTGCTCTTCGCGGCCGCCGCGCTCGCCGTGGCGGCCGTCCCCTGCCAGGGCAGTCCGGGGGTCTGGACCGGGAGCCGAGGCCCTTACGGTGGACGCGTTTCGCTCGTCGCCGTGAGCCCCGCGGACGCGACCCGTGCCTATGCCGTGGCGAACGGCTCGTTCTACCGATCCACCGACGCGGGCCGATCCTGGGTGGCCGGCGCGGGCCGGGGCATCGAGCAGCTGTGGCTCGGCAGCGTGACGCCCGACCCCGTCACGCCTTCCACCGTCTACGTCACGACGGTGAAGGACTTCGATCCCGGCCTGGCTTTCATCCTCAGGTCCACCGACGGCGGAGACAGCTGGGACCTCCGGTCGAAGGATCTGAAGCTGACGTATTTCGGCGGGCTCACGGTGGATGCCAAGGCGCCGGACACCCTGTACGCGTGGGGAAACGGGATCCATCGATCCACCGATTCCGGCGTCACCTGGACCGCCACGGGCCTCGACCGTTGGGTCGGTTCGATGGCGATCGATCCCATGAAGCGCGAGCGGCTCCTCGCCGGGGGGGACGACGGGCTCTTCACGTCTCACGACTCGGGGAAGACATGGAGCCTGGTGAGCGATTCTCCCGGCTCGATCGACGCCCTGGCCTGGGACCGTTCCGCGCCGGAGAGGCTTCTCGCCGGGACCTCCCGGGGCGCGTACCGGTCGACGGACGCCGGTGTCACCTGGCTCGCCGCCGGCTTGCCCGGACTCGTCGTGGGAGCGCTCGCCACGAGTCCGGACGGCCCGTGGCTCGCCGTCGCGAGCCGGCATCTCTACCGATCGCTCGACGCCGGCGACTCGTGGGTCCTCGCGGACGTCGCGGACGGGCTCGAGCCCCTGGCGATCGCCGCCGCCCCGTCGGCGCCGGCGACGTTCTTCGCCGGGACGCCGGCGGGGCTCTTTCGGTCGACCGATTCCGGCGTCCTCTTCACGGCCAGCAACGAGGGACTCGCTGTCGCTGTTCATGCCCTTGCCGTCGATCCCCAGGTTCCCTCTCGGCTCTTCGCCGGGACGAGCGCCGGCGCCTTCCGGTCCACGGACTCCGGTGTCACCTGGGCTCTCGCGAGCGCCGGTCTGGGCAACGGCTCCGTCTGGGCCCTCGCGGTCGGTCGCGACGCGGTCTTCGCCGGGACCACCGACAAGGGAGCGTTCCGCTCCACCGACTCGGGAGGGACCTGGCTCCCGGTCAACGGTGGCCTGAACCCTGCCCCAGGGATCAGCGCGCTCGCTCTCGACCCCGTTTCGACCGGGACCTTGTTCGCGGGGGGAGCCACGGGCGTCTACAGGTCTCACGACTCCGGCGCGAGCTGGGTGAAGATCAAGGAGGGAACCGGCAGCTGGGTCACGTCGATCTCGATACACCCGGCCGCACCCCGAACGCTCTATGTGGGCACGGCACGGACCGTCTCCAGATCCACCGACTCCGGCGACCACTTCACGGACTTCGGCGAAGGGCTCCCTTCCACCCCCACTTCCCTGACCGGGCTGGCGATCGACCCGGCCGGGACGCTCTACGTCGGCGCGTATCGCCCGGGGGCACCCCCGTCGATGGTGCCGCCCCAGGTCTACAAACGGACCCCGGGAGGTGCCTGGACCACCGCGAGCGCCGGTCTCGGCGACGCGTCCGTCAGGTCCCTCTTCAGCCCGGCGCCGGGCACCGTGTATGCGGGCACGGACGGCCGCGTCTTCCGCTCGGACGACTTCGGAAGCACATGGACGCCGGACGGCGAGGGGCTCTCGATCGGCTGGGCCTCCATCACCGCGTTCGCGGCGGCGCCGGGCGTCTCACGTTTCCTGTACGCGGGGACCGGCGCCGGCGTCTGGCGCACCGAGCTGACGCCTCCTGGGAGGCTCCCGCACACCTCGACGATCCCGATCGCCCTGGACGTCGACACGGGCTTCGCCCGCTACACCACCGAGCTCGTGCTGACGAACGTCGGTGCCGGTCCTCAGAGCGTCGACCTGACGTACACGCCCTCTCTCGGATCGCGAATCGGGGGCGGTTCCGCAAAGGTCACGGTGGCGGCGGGTCAGCAGGAGGTCTATCCCGACATCCTCGCGACGCTCCGCTCCCTGGGGCTCCCGATACCCGCCGCCAGCGTCTCCTCCCCGCAGGGCGGGACGTTGACCGTCACCTACGACTCCCGCATCGGACCCGTCCACGCGATGGCCAGGACGTCGAGTCCCACGTCATCCCCTTTCCCGACAGGGCGGGCCGGGGTGGCCTACGAGGCCCTGGACGCGGCCGACGCGACCAGCACGGGCGGCCTCGTCTACGGCCTCCGGTCCACGGACGTCGATCGATCGCACCTGGCGGTCTACAACCCCGGCAGCGTCCCGGTCACGGTCCGGGTGACCCTGATCTCCGGAGACGGAGACGGGAAGAGCGTGGTGGTCGCGGACGGCCTCACCCTGCCCCCGCTGGGATGGACCCAGATCGACGACGTGGTCTCTTCCGTCGGGATGTCGAACGCCTGGGCCCGTCTCGAACGGACGTCTCCGGATGGGGTCTTCGAGGCCTACGGGATCGTCAACGACCGCGCCACGAACGACGCCTCGTTCCTCCCGATGGAGCCGCCGGGGGCCCAGAGAGGCTCGATGACGATTCCGGTGGTCGTCGAGTCGGAGACGCTCGACACCGAGCTCATCCTGGTGAACCCCGCCCCGAGCGCGGTCCGGCTCGACCTGGGCTACCTGGATCCCGGCACGGCCGCCAGCGTGTCCGTGACGCTCGCGCCCGGCGAGCAGCGGCTCGTTCCCGGCGCGATCGACCTCCTGCGGCGATCGGGTGCCGACCTGGGCCCCAGGGGGACACGGAGCCACGCCGGCGCGCTCCGTATCACCGCGGCCGGGCGCCCGGGCCTCGTCGACGTCCACACCGCGGCGCGAACGGTTTCGTCCACTCTCGGGGGACGCTTCGGCGTCTTCACGCCGGCGGTGGTCTCCGGAGCGGAAGCCTCGGAGTCGGCCGCGATCGTCGGCCTCCGGTCGGACGCCTTCACACGTTCGAACGTCGCGGTCGTCCACGCCGGCGCCGGCTCCTCGGGACCGATCACGCTCCGCCTCGACGTCCACGACGGCTCGAACGGCGGCGCCGTCGCGCGGAGCACGACCGTCACCCTGGTCCAGGGCCAGTGGGCCCAGCCCGGCGACTTCTTCGGCGGGAGCGGCGTCGCGAACGGGTACGTGACGATCACGAGGATCGAGGGGGACGCGCCCTGGCTCGCCTACGGCGTCGTCAACGACGGCGCGCGGCCGGGGCTCGGGACGGGCGACGGCGCCTACGTCCGGATGATCCGGTAGGGCAGGGTCGTCTTCCGATCGCGGCGCTATCCTCACGCCCCTGTGGCCCCCCTGACGCCCTTCCTCTCTGCCGCGCCCGACGTGCGCCTCGTGAACGCGTTCCGGCGTCCGTACGACGGCGTCGTGGCGGCCGCCCGTACCTGCTACAGCCCGAAGGGGATCGTCACGCCGGAGGAGGTCGCCGGCGACGGTCTCGACGACCCGTTCGAGAGGGAGCGGCGCCTGGCGCGACGCGACGCCCTCGCGAAGGACATCTACCTCGCGGGTCACCACACCACGTACCAGCACGCCCACTTCCAGTTCGCGCTCCGGAACGTCTCGCGCCAGCTCCTCTGGAGCTTCCTGCACGCGCACCCGTACTACAACAGCGAGCAGACGTCGCAGCGGTACGTGGAAGTGAAGCCGGGGACGTTCGCGGTGCCGCCGCTCCCGCCGGCCGCCGAGAGCGTCTATCGCGCCTGCGCCGGGATGCAGATGGACGCGTACCGGAGGCTCGGTGTCCTCCTCGCGGCCCCGGCCGCACGCGCCTTCTACGGCACCTTCCGGGGCCGCGAGAGCCAGCCGGAGCGGTGGGCGAAGTCGATCCAGAAGAAGGCGCAGGAGGTGGCCCGCTACGTCCTGCCGGTGGCGACGTTCTCCTCGCTCTACCACACGGTCTCCGGGGTCACCTTGTTCCGCTACCTCCGCCTCTGCGACACCTTCGACGCGCCGGCCGAGCAGCGGCTCGTCGTGGCGGCGATGGTCGACGAGGTGCTGCGCCTCGACCCGGGCTACGCGTCGGTCCTCGAGGAGCCGCTCCCGCTCGAGGAAACGCCGGAGTTCGCGCTCTTCTCCCGCTTCTCGGATTCGTTCCGGGGCGGCGCGTCGGGACGGTTCCGGGCGGAGTTCGACGCCTCGCTCGGCGGGCGCGTCTCGCGCCTCGTCGACCGGAAGGCGCGGAACGAGGAGATCCTGGCCGAGTCCGTCCGGGAAGTGTTCGGCCTGACCGCCGCCGAGCTGCCGGACGACGACGCCATCGCGCTCGCGATCGACCCGGGGGAGAACACGCTCCTCGGCGAGACGCTCAACGTGACGACGCACGCGAAGCTGTCGCGAGCGCTCCACCACCCGGCCTACACGTTCCGGAAGAAGCTCTCCCACACGGCCGACAGCCAGGACCAGCGGCATCGCACCACGCCCGCCTCGCGGCCGACGCTCTTCGCCTACCTGTCGGACGAGCCCGACTACGTCACGCCGAAGCTCCTCCTCGAGTCCGCCGAGGCGTTCGCCCTCTACCGCGAGACGATGGACCGCACCTGGGAGGCGGTCGGCGCGCTGAAGCGGCTCGGCGTCTCCGAGGAGTTCCGGGCGTACCTCCTGCCGAACGCGGTCGCGCTCCGCTTCACCGAGTCGGCCGACCTCTCCGGCCTCCGCCACAAGCTCGCCATGCGCCTCTGCTTCAACGCCCAGGAGGAGATCTGGCAGGCCTCGGTGGACGAGGCGCTCCAGGTGCGCGAGGTGGAGCCCCGGATCGGGCGGTGGCTCCTGCCGCCGTGCGGTCTCCGCCATCGAGCCCGGACGAAGCCGATCTGCCCCGAGGGGGAGCGCTTCTGCGGTGTCCTCGTCTGGAAGCAGGACGTGGCCGCCTACAGGCGGCTTTTCTGAAGCACGTCCTCGTCGTCAGCGGCGACGACGCGCTGACCGAGGGGCTGCGGGCCGTCGCCCCGCCGTCGACGGTCTTCGTGACCGCCACCGGCGAGGACGACGCGCTCGAGCGGCTGGGCCGGTCGTCCCGCCTCGACGCGGTGGTGACGGACGACCCGGCGGTGGCGGAGGCGATCCACGCGGAGATCCCCGGCACGCTGCCGGTGCACGTCGTGGCTCCCGGCGAGGAGCCGGCGTCCGCCTGGGCCGCGCTGTCCGAGCGCCTGGTCGGGTGAGCGGCCCCGTCTACCGTGCGTCGAGGCGCAGCACGGCCACCGGCGACAGCTTCTTGCCATCCACGTTCCCCTCGGCCGCGAAGACGAGGACGTAGTAGCTGCCGGGACCGCTCGTGAGCGGGACCGAGAGCCGCAGGCGCCCGTCGGACCAAGTCGGGAAGTCGCCGCGATCGCCGTCGCTCCAGCGGAGTCCCGCCCCGAGCAGCGGGCGGAAGCTGCGGATCGCCTCCGGATACCGGTAGGCGCTCCGCCGGTTGGCGTCGTCGCGGCCGATCGGCCGGAGCGGCGGCTCGTAGCCGATCTCCACCGCCCCCGCGTTCCACCCCGCCGGGAGCTTCACGTTGAGCGGCACCTGGGCCCCGCCCGGGAACGGTCCCTCCGGTGTCTCCACCCACTCGGCGACGCGGCGGCTGTACTCCTCGGTCATCCGGAACTCACCATCCACGATCGCGGCGCCGAGGCCGACGTGCGTCCAGATCGGGTCGAGCACCGTGCGGCGATGCCCGTCGTTCGGCGGGACCTCGGCCATCATCTCCGCGTGGCTGCCCAGGAGCAGCTGCGCGAGCGACTCCTTGATCGGCGCGCCCGTGACGCTCACCGAGCCGACGTTCTGCGCGTGGTAGTCGAAGCCGCCCGCGTCCGTCCAGCGGCGGTACGGCGCCCGCCCCTCGAGATCCCAGTGGCTGACGTAGCGGTCCCGTGCCGAGTCGCGGCAGAAGAGGTCGCCCACCCGCGCCCCCAGCGGATCCCAGGCGAGCGGCCCGGCGCCGTTCGCCCGCCGCTCCTCGTTGATGACCCGGAGGAGCTCCGCCTTCGCCGGTCGAGGCGAAGCCTCCTCGACCGGCGCGGGACGCGCGCGCCGGACCAGGGGGAGCGCCGTCTCCCTCGGCAACGGCCCGCTGACGCACGCCACGCCGAGGACGACGAGGAGCACCCCTGCGGCGGCGGGGGGCGAGCGGCGGGGTCGAGGAGACACGGCCTCTATGATGGCGGACCCGCCCCCGCGGGTCCGAATGCCGCGCCCCCTCTCGCCCGCCGAGCGCCGCCGCCTCCTCCTCGCGGACGAGCGCCCCACCGAGGAGCTTCCGCTCTCGGGCCGCCACCGGCTCGCCCTCGGCTTCCCGAGCTCGTACGAGATCGGGATGTCGAACCTCGGATTCCAGTGGGTCTACCGCCTCTTCAACCGCGAGCCGGACGTCCGGTGCGAGCGGTTCTTCTGGGACGAGAGCCTCCTTGCGCCGCGGGGTCCGGCGAGCCTCGAGACCGACACGCCGCTCGGCGACTTCCCTCTCCTTTCGCTCTCGATCTCGTGGGAGATGGACTACGTCAACCTGCTGAAGCTCCTCGCCGCGGCCCGGGTGCCGCTGAAACGGGCGGAGCGGGGGGACGGCGACCCGATCGTCCTCGTGGGCGGCGACTGCGCCCGGATCAACCCCGCCCCGCTGACCCCGTACGTCGACGCGTTCGCGATGGGCGACGGCGAGAAGCTGGTGCCGGGGATCGCCGAGGTGCTCCGGCGCGACCTCTCCCGCGACGCGACGCTCGCGGCCCTCGCCGAGCTGAAGGGGCTCTACGTGCCCGCCGCGCACGGAGCGCGGGCCGAGGAGGCCGACGAGGGCAAGGTCGTCGTGCAGCAGTTCAAGGGGGCCGAAGGGGCGTTCCGCGAGCCGCCCCACACGACGCTGCTGACGCGCCACACGGAGCTGTCGGACAAGCTCCTGATCGAGATCGCGCGCGGCTGCTCCGAGATGTGCCGCTTCTGCTGGGCGGCCTACGCGATGGCCCCGCAGGTTCGGATCCCGGCCGCGAGCCTCCTCGAGGTCGCCGCACGCCTGCGCACGCTCACGTCGCGGGTCGGGCTGATCGCGACGGCGGTGGCGGACCATCCCGACATCCTGCCGATCCTCCACGGCCTCGCCGGGCTCGGGTACCACATCGCGCTTTCCTCCGTGAAGATCGACGCCATCTCGCCCGAGATCCTCGAGGTGCTGACCCGGCAGGGGGAGCGCTCCCTGGCGATCGCGCCCGAGGCCGGCAACGAGCGGCTCCGCCGCGCGATCAACAAGAAGGTCTCCGACGAGATGCTGCGCGAGAAGGTGCGCCACATCGCGGCGTCCGGCATCACCAACCTGAAGCTCTACCTGCAGGTGGGGCTGCCGGGCGAGACGGACGAGGACGTCCTCGACATCGTGCGGCTCGTCGACGAGCTGCGGAAGATCATGCTCGAGGAGGGGCGCAAGCGGGGCCGGCTCGGCACGCTGGTCCCAAGCGTGAACGCGTTCATCCCGAAGCCGCACACGCCGTTCGAGAGCGAGTCGCTCGCGGACCCGGACGAGCTGGCGCGGAAGCTCAAGCTCCTGGACGACGCGTTCCGCCGGATGCCCAACGTGCAGTTCCGCGGGATGCCGGTCGGCGAGGCGCTCTGGGAGGCGTACCTCGCCAAGATGGGGCTCGAGGCGGGCCCGATCCTGGAGCAGGCCGCGAGCGGAACGCCGGTGAGGCGGCTCGTGAAGGAGCACCGCGACACCATCGCCGCGGTCGTGAGGCCCGGCGGCTCCGCGCTGGCCGCCGAGAGACGAGGGGTCCACGATCCGGCTCTCCGGCAGGCCTCGCCGTGGGGCTTCATTGCCAAGAGCTGAGCTGGTCTCGCGGGCCGCGCTGGGGCTCGTGGCGACGGTCTGGCTCGCCGGCGGCTGGATCGAGGAACGGGTCGCCGAGGTCTGGAGCGTTCCCGCGACGCGCGAGCCGGCGGTCGAGGAGGTCGCCCCCGGCTTCGCCCGGCTCTGCCTCGCGGCCGCGTCGGCGCTGCCCGCGGACGCCGTGGTCGCGGTCGCGCTCCCGGACCGGCTCCCCACGTTCGAGCCCGGGTACTACGTGCAGCAGGCGGCTTATCTTCTGGCCCCGAGGCGGGTCGTCCCGGCCGGCACCAGCCACCTTCCGACGACCCACGTCCTCCTCTACCGCGTCCCGCCGCCCCTGGGGGCCTCCGTCCTCCTCCGATGCGGCCCGGAGGGCGTGGTGCTCGGGCCCTCCCGATGAGACGGCCTCTTGCGTGGCTCGGGGCGGTCGCGCTCGGGAGCGTCACGCTGGCCGGCGCCGCGCGGCCGTTCGCCCTGGCGCGGAGCTCTCCGAGGTCGCGGGACTACTACGCGATCGACGGGCTGAAGGCGCGGCTGCTGCCTCACGGCGGCCCGGCCCGGATCCTCGGCGCGCCCGAGCTGCTCTTCTCCCACCCGGATTATCCGATCCTCCATCCGCGGCTCCTGCGGCTCGTCGGCGCCGAGGGACCGGACGGAGACACGCGCCGGGCGGGGCTGATCGGGGCCTTCTCCCTCCTCGCCACGCTGCTCCTCTGCGGGGTCGCCCTGGGCCGCGCCGGTACGCCGCCGCTCCTCTCGCTGTCGGCGCTGGCGCTCGTCGCGTGGCGGCCGATCGGCACGTCCGCGACGCTGCTGGCCCAGCCGGAGGCGCTCCTCACCCTCTTCCTGACGGGTGGCGTTCTGGCGTGCGCCCGTTTTCTCGAGACCGGCGCCGGCACGGCGCTCCTCGCGGCCTCGCTCGGCTTCGGTCTCGCGGCCGCGACGAAGGCGGAGGGAATCGCCGCGGCTCTCGGCTTCGCGCTCGCGATCGCGCCCCGCCTCGCCAGGACGCGCGACCCGCGGCTCCTCGC
>CAYLNK010000119.1:0-17305 GCA_964384675.1 uncultured Holophagales bacterium
GTCCGGCGGGCGCCGGCGCCGGAAGCGCGCCCTGGGCGCGGGCGCGGCGGTCGGCCTTCTCCTTGGCGCGGGCCCGCTCCTCGGACTTGCGGGCCCGGATGGCGGCGATCCGCTCGGCGATCGGGACCTCGAAGCGCTCGGCCGGGACCTTCGTGTAGTCGAAGTTCGGGACCGTGATGCGGGGCAGCGCCCGGCCGATGGCGCGCTCGATCGCGCGGAGGTCGGCCTCCTCCTCCTGCGAGACGAACGTGAAGGCGTCGCCCGTGGCGTCGGCGCGCGCGGTGCGGCCGACGCGGTGGATGTAGTCCTCGGGGACGTGAGGCACGTCGAAGTTCACGACGTGGGACAGCTCGTCGATGTCGATGCCACGCGCGGCGATGTCCGTCGCGACGAGCACCCGGAACTTCCCGTCCTTGAAGCCGGAGAGGGCGAGCGTGCGCTGCGCCTGGCTCCGGTTGCCGTGGATCCGCTCGCAGGCGAAGCCGTTCTTGGAGAGGGTCTCGGCCAGCCGGTTGGCGCGGTGCTTGGTGCGGGTGAAGGCGATGACGCTCTTCATGTCGCCCCGGGAGAGGAGCTCCATGAAGAGGGCCGCCTTCAGGTGGCCCGGCACCGGGTAGAGCGCCTGGGTGATGCCGGTGGCGGGCGCCGACTTCCGCTCGATGTTGATCGTCACCGGGCTCTTCAGCATCTCCTGCGAGAGCTGGGCGATCGGCGGCGGGATCGTGGCCGAGAAGAACAGGGTCTGGCGCTTCACCGGGAGGTGCTTCAGGACACGCCGGATGTCGGGGAGGAAGCCCATGTCCAGCATCCGGTCGGCCTCGTCGAGGACCAGGATCTCGAGCCCGTCCAGCCTGGCGTACGGAAAGCGGAAGTGGTCGAGGAGCCGGCCCGGGGTGGCGATGATGACGTCGACGCCCGACCGGAACGCATGCTCCTGCGGGCCCATCCCGACGCCGCCGAAGACCGCCGCCCCGGTGAGCGGCGTGTGCGTGGCGAGCTGCTCGAGGTGCTCGTGGATCTGCGCGGCGAGCTCGCGCGTCGGGGTGAGGACGAGCGCGCGCGTGGTGCGCCGTGGCTTGTCCATGAGGCGATGGAGGATCGGCAGGACGAACGCCGCGGTCTTGCCGCTGCCGGTCATCGCGCACGCCAGGAGGTCGCGTCCCTCCATCGCGGGGGGGATCGCGTCGTTCTGGATCGGGGTGGGCCTCGTGAAGCCGAGGTCCTTGACGCCGCGCAGGAGACCGGGGTGAAGACCGAAGGTCGAGAAGGCCATGAGGGCTCCGGGACGCGCTCCCGTGACGGGGCGCGTCGGGTTCGACCGGCATTTGCAGTTGCGGGAACGGAGGATTCGCCGGGGAGGCCGCCGTCCGGGAGGCGGAGAGGACGCTTCTCCGCGCCCGGCCGCCACGTTCTGTTCGTCGGGCGCCGCGCCAGGGTGGTCCCCGGGGCGCCGTCGCCCGGCAGGGTCTCACAGGTGGCGCGCGGCGACAAGGGCTCGCCCTAGACTCGAGCCCTGAGAGAGCCCGGGCCTCCCGTCTTCTTCGACCCCCACCAGCGGCGCTGGCGACGGTTCCGGCTGGCGGCGCGGGTGGGCGCCGGGGTCCTCGCGCTGGTCGGGGGCGCCCTCGCCGTCAGCATCGCGGTCAACCCGGTCCTGCCGGCTCTCGGACTGCCGGCGATCGGCCTCTCGCCGGAGCACCACCCGTCGGCGCGGACGCCCGAGCGCTTCCTGGGCACGGCGGAGCGTCGCTACCTGGAGACGAGGCGGCGGCTCGAGGAGGCGACCCGGTCCCGTCCGCCGCGCCACGTCCCGGCGCCGCACCCGGGGCCGACCGAGCTGATCGGGTTCTACGTGAACTGGGACGACACGAGCTTCACGTCCCTGAAGGAGAACCTCGGGCGGATCGACAAGCTGGTCCCCGAGTGGCTCCACCTCGCCTCGGCCGACGGCACGATCGTGCCGGACGAGCCGGCCAAGCAGAAGCAGGCGCTCGCGCTGATCCACGCGCGCCGGCCCGACCTGCCGATCACCCCCCTCGTCAACAACTTCGACTCCCCGTCGATGGAGTGGCAGGGGGCGAAGCTGGGCGCGATGCTGGCGGACCCGGTGGCGCGCGGCCGGGCGATCGACGGCCTCCTCCGCTTCGTCCGCATCGGGCGGTACCACGGGATCAGCCTCGATTTCGAGAGCCTGCCCCCGTCGAGCCGGCCCGACTTCGAGCGCTTCCTCGCGGAGCTCTCCGCCTCGTTCCATCCGCGCGGCCTGGAGGTCTCGATCTCGGTCCCGATGGACGACCCCGCGTTTCCCTACGAGGCGGCCGCGCGCTTCTGTGACGAGCTGATCCTGATGGCGTACGACGAGCACTCGGGGGAGACCGAGGCGGGGCCCGTGGCGTCGCAGGGCTGGTTCAGCGCCGCGCTCGACCGGCGGCTCGCCACGCTTCCCGAGGAGAAGGTGATCGTCGCGCTCGGCAGCTACGGCTACGACTGGAAGGACGGCGCCACGACCGGGACGGAGGTCTCGTTCCAGGAGGCGGTGCGGACGGCGCAGGAGTCGGAGGGGGCGATCACCCTCGACCCCGAGGCGCTCAACCCGACCTACGACTACTGGGACGAGGCGGACCGCCTGCACCACGTCTGGTTCCTCGACGCCGTCTCGACGTTCGACCAGGTCCGCGAGGCGAGCGGCTTCTCCCCGAAGGGGTACGCGCTCTGGCGCCTCGGCTCGGAGGACCCGTCGATCTGGAGCGTGCTCGAGCATCGGGCCGCGCCCGGCAAGGCCGTGGCCGAGCGGCTCCGGACGCTGCGCTACGGCTACGACGTCGACTACCAGGGGGCCGGCGAGGTGCTGCACGTCGCCGCGACGCCGAAGGACGGCGCGCGGGAGATCGAGTGGGACGCGGCCTCCGGGCTCATCACCGAAGAGCGCCTCGTCTCGTTCCCCTCCCCGTACGTCATCGAGCGGCGTGGCGGGCTCGCTCCGAAGAGGATCGCCCTGACGTTCGACGACGGGCCCGACGCGGAGTGGACGCCCCGGATCCTGGACGTACTCGCGAAGGAGAAGGTCCCGGCGGCGTTCTTCGTGATCGGCATCAACGCCGACCTCGAGCCGCGCCTCCTCTCGCGGATCCGGCGCGAGGGGCACGAGATCGGGAACCACACGTTCAGCCACCCGAACATCTCGGCGATCGGCGGCGCCCAGCTGCGGCTGGAGATGAACGCCACCGAGCGGCTCCTCGAGAGCCGCCTCGGCCTCCGCTCGCTCCTCTTCCGCCCGCCGTACGCGGAGGACGTCGAGCCGGAGACGCCGGACCAGGTCGCGCCGCTCCTCTCGGCGAGCGCGCGCGGCTACTACACGATCGGGATGAAGCTCGACCCCGACGACTGGAAGAGCCCGGGAGTGGCGCACATCGTGGACGAGACGGTGCGGGGCGCGAAGGCGGGCGAAGGGAACGTCGTCCTCCTCCACGACGGGGGCGGCGACCGGTCGCAGACCGTCGCCGCCCTGCCGCTCCTGATCCACCGTCTCCGGGCGGAGGGCTTCGAGCTCGTCTCCATCGCCACGCTCCTCGGCCTCGCGCCCGAGGCCCTGATGCCGCGGGTGCCGGGCCGCGAGAGGGTGTCGCTCCTCCTCTCCGACGCCGGATTCCTCCTGATCACCGCCACCGGCTCGCTGGTGGGGCTCCTCTTCGTGGCCGGCATCGCGCTCGGCGTCGCGCGGCTCTTCGGGATCGGCGTCCTGGCGGTGGTCCAGAAGCGGCGGCGGCCGAGCTGGCGCGACCTCCCCCCGCCCGACCTCCGGGTGAGCGTCCTCGTACCCGCCCACGACGAGGCGAAGGTGATCGTCCGGACGATCCGCTCGCTCCTCGTCTCGGAGGGCCCGCCGCTCGAGATCGTCGTGGTCGACGACGGCTCCACCGACGGCACGTACGAGCGCGTCGTCGACGTGTTCGGCGGCGAGCCGCGGGTGAAGGTGTTCCGCCAGGCGAACGCCGGCAAGGCGGCGGCGCTCAACAACGGCCTCCTTCGGACGGACGCCGACGTCCTCATCGCTCTCGACGCGGACACCCTCTTCGCTCCCGGGACGATCCGGGCGCTCCTCGCCCCGTTCGCCGACCCGTCGGTGGGGGCGGTGGCGGGGAACGCCAAGGTCGGCAACCGCGTCAACCTCCTCACCGCCTGGCAGGCTCTCGAGTACATCACCAGCCAGAACCTGGAGCGGCGCGCCTTCGACGTCCTCAACGGCATCTCGGTGGTGCCGGGCGCGGTGGGGGCGTGGCGGCGCGAGCTGGTCCTCTCGGTGGGCGGCTTCCCGTCCGACACGCTGGCCGAGGACGCGGACCTGACGCTCGCGCTCCTCCGCGCCGGGCACCGCGTCCGCTACGCCGAGGACGCCGTCGCGTACACCGAGGCGCCCGACACCGTGCGCGGCTTCCTCACCCAGCGGTTCCGTTGGCTCTACGGCACGATGCAGGCGGCGTGGAAGCAGCGGGCCGCGTTCCTGGCGCCGCGTTCGGGCGGGCTCGGCTTCTTCGCGCTCCCCAACCTCCTCGTCTTCCAGATCCTCTTCCCGCTGATCTCGCCGCTCGTCGACCTCCAGGTGGTCTTCGCGCTCGCGCTCGCGCTCTGGCAGCGGACGCAGCACCCAGGCGCGGCCGCGGGCAGCGGCCTCGTCCCGACGCTGCTCTACTACGCCCTCTTCACCGCCATCGACGTCCTGGCGGTGCTCACGGCGTTCTCCCTCGAGAAGCGGGAGGACTGGAGCCTCCTGCGCTGGCTCTTCCTGCAGCGTTTCCTCTACCGGCAGCTGATGTACGTGGTGGCGATCCGCTCCCTGCTGACGGCGATCCGCGGAACGGTGGTCGGGTGGGGGAGGGTGGAGCGGAAGGCGACGGTCACGTGAGCCGGGATGGATCCGGGAAGCGCCCGCTGACGTAGTCTGAGGCGCCGATGCGCCCCTCGACGATCCTGGCCACGCTGGCGACCGCCGGCACGATGCTGGTCCTCGACCTGACGTGGCTGGGCGTGGTCGCGCACGGCCTCTACGCCTCGGCGCTCGGTCCGCTGAAGCGACCGGAGGCGTACGTGCCGGCGGCCGTCCTCTTCTACCTCTTCTACGTCGGGGTGACGGTGGCCTACGCCGTCCTCCGCGCGGACGGACCCCTCTCCGCGGCCCGCCGCGGCGCCGCGCTCGGCCTCGTGGTCTACGTCTCCTACGAGCTGACGAACTGGGCCGTGCTCCGGGATTGGCCCGCGTGGATCGTCCCGATCGACGTGACCTGGGGCGTCATCCTCACCGCCGTCTCCGCCCTGGCGGGCAAGGCCGTGGCGCGGCGTCTCGAGGGCGCCGCCGGGTGACGCCGCAGGGCGAGCCGCTCCTCTCCATCTGGTCCCGGCGGGCGCTGACGGTCCCGCTCTACCTCCTGCTGGCGGCCCTGGCGCTCGTCACGATCCCGCTCTGGATCGTCGTGGGGCTCGCCTGGGACGCGCTGACCGGGGCGGCCCGGGTGCTGCCGCGGACGCGGGCGCTCGCGTTCTTCGCGCTCTACTTCGCGTGCGAGGCCGCCGGCATCCTCGCCGCCACGTTCCTCTGGAGCGTCACTCTCGGCGGGCTCATCGGTGGTCCGGACCGTTACCTCCGGCTCAACGCGGCGCTCCAGCGTCGCTGGACGGAGGCCCTCTTCTCCGGGGGCCGGCGCCTCTTCTCGATGTCGCTCGTCGTCACGACCGAGGGGCTCGAGCTCCCGCTGCGGGGTCCGCTCCTCCTCTTCGCGCGCCACGCCAGCATGGCGGACTCGGTGCTGGCGGCGGTACTCGTCGCGAACCCCGGAAAGCTCCTCCTCCGGTACGTGCTGAAGCGCGAGCTGCTCTGGGACCCGTGCCTCGACATCGTCGGCCGGCGCCTCCCGAACGCGTTCGTGAACCGCCGGGGACCGGGCCTGGAGGGCGAGGTCGCGGCGATCGCCGGCCTCGCCGAAGGGCTCGACGCGGGCTCGGCCGTCCTGATCTACCCGGAGGGGAAGCGCTTCACGGAGGCGAGGCGCGAGGAGGCCGTGGCCGCGCTGCGGGAGAAGGGGACGCGCGAGCTGGCCGCGATCGCGAGCCGGTTCCGGAACGTCCTCCCGCCGCGCCTGAGGGGTCCGCTCGCGCTCCTCCACGCCGCGGCGAGCGTGGACGTCGTCCTCCTCGAGCACGCGGGGTTCGAGGGCGCCGCGTCGTTCTCTGAGCTCTGGAAGGGGGCGCTCGTCGGGGGGACGCTCCGCGTCCGGCTGCGGCGGATCCCGGCCCAGGCGATTCCCCGTGAAGGCCGCGATCGCTGGCTCTTCGAGACGTGGGCCGAGACGGACCGCTGGATCTCGGAGGCGCGTCGCGCGTCTCCTAGGCCCTCCCCGCGAACTCCCTCGTCTCCGTGTGGACCTTGACCCGCTCGCCTTCCTTGATGAAGAGGGGGACCTTGATCTCCAGGCCGGTCTCGAGCGTGGCGGGCTTCGTCACGCTCCCGCTCGACGTGTCCCCGCGGAAGCTCGGCTCGGTGTAGGTGACGGTCAGCTCCACGTGGTTCGGCAGCTCGATACCGATCGGGTTGCCGTTGAACTTGTGGATGTCGACGATGACGTTCTCGACCAGGAGCTGCCGCTGGTCGGCCAGCATCTCGGCCGAGAGGGTGAGCGTCTCGAACGACTCCTGGTCCATGAAGTGGTACCCCTCTCCGTCGGAGTAGAGGTAGCTCGCCTTGATGAGGCCGAGGTCCGGCTCCTTGAACTTGTCGGCGGCCTTGAACGTCCTGTCGAAGACCGCCCGCGTGATCAGGTTCCGCATCTTGATGCGGACGAGCGTCTGGCCGCCACGCGCCGTCGGGGTGGAGATCGAGACGTCGAGACAGGCGTACGGCTCGTCGTCGTGCTGGAAGAACATCTTCCGCTTGATGTCGATGGCTTCGATGAGTGCTGCCATGGGTCCTCTTTGGCCGGCCGGATTGGACCGGAGGCGGGATTCTAGTGGCCCGTACGGCCGTGTCGTAGCCTTCCGCCCCGCGGAGGCTCCATGCTCAGCTCGCTTCACGTCGCGGTTCTCGCGGCGCTCCTCACCACGGGCGATGCCGACGTCCCGGAACCAGGCTCGCGGGAGGCCATCGCGAAGGCCACCACCGAGCCGCGCTTCCTCTCCCCGTGGGTGGCCGACGTGCCGCTCTCGGAGACCGTGCCGTCGCCGACGCGCTTCCTCGGGCACGTCGCCGGCGCGCCCGGCGAGCTGACGCGCACGGACAGGATCTACGCCTACTACCGTGCGCTCGCGGCCGCCACGCCGCGGGTCAAGGTGGAGACGCTCGGGAAGACCGAGGAGGGGCGCGAGATCCTCCTCGTCTTCGTCGGCAGCGAGGCGAACCTCGGCCGCCTCGACGAGCTGCGCCGCGACACGGCCGCCCTCGCCGACCCGCGGAGGACCGACGAGGCGGCGATGGAGCGGATCGTGGCGTCGACCGCGCCGCTCTACATGCTGCACGGCGGCCTCCATTCGCAGGAGACCGGCAGCCCCGAGATGCTGATGGAGCTGGCGTACCGGCTGGCGGTCTCGAACGCCTCGCCGGCGAAGGAGATCCGCGAGAAGGTCGTGGTGCTGATCAACCCGTGCGCGGAGCCGGACGGGCGTGACCGGCAGGTCGACTGGTTCTACCGGCACCTGAAGGGGAAGACCGACTTCGACGAGCTGCCGCCCCGCACACCGCCGTACTGGGGCAAGTACGTCCTCCACGACAACAACCGGGACGGCCTCCAGCGGAAGCTCGCGCTGACCCGCGCCACGCAGGACGCGTTCCTGAAGTGGCACCCGGCGGTCGTCCACGACCTCCACGAGTCGATCCCGCTCCTGACGATCTGGACCGGCACCGGCCCGTACAACGCCAACGTCGACCCGATCACCGCCGTCGAGATCCAGGCCTTCGCGTTCCACGAGGTGGCGGCGCTCACCGCGCTCGGGATGCCCGGCGTCTGGAGCTGGGGCTTCACCGAGGGGTGGTCGCAGTACTACGCCGACTCCGTCGCCACGAACCACAACGCGATCGGACGCGGCTACGAGACGTTCGGGAACGCCACGGCCGAGACCGTGGAACGCTGGCTCGACCCGGAGAAGCACAAGATCGCGGGCAAGTCGGTCACCGAGGCGGAGTGGTACCGCTCGCTCCCGGCCCCGAAGAAGCCGTTCAAGTGGTCGCTGAGGGATAACACCAATTACATGGAGACGGGCGTCCTGGCGGCGCTCGACTACACCGCCAAGCACGGGCCCGACATGCTCCGGAACTTCTGGCGGCGCGGCCGGAACGCGGTGGAGAAGGGGCGGAAGGAGCCGCCGTTCGCGGTGGCGCTCCCCGAGGAGCAGTCGGACCGCGCGCGCCTGGCGGTGCTCGTGAACCTCCTCCGCGCGCACGGGATCGAGGTGTCCCGGTCGAAGGCGGCGTGGAAGACCAAGGAGGGCTCGTTCCCCGCCGGCACGTTCCTGGTGCGGCTCGACCAGCCGTACGGGGGCTATGCGCGGGACCTCCTGATCCCGATCGACAAGACGACGTGGGAGCCGTACGACGACGTCGGCTGGGCGCTCCCGGTCGCGTTCGACGTCGACTCGAAGCGGATCGAGGACCCGGCGGTGAAGGACGTCGCGATCGAGCCCGTCACCGCCGACGTCGCGTACCGGGGTTCGGTCGGCAAGGGCGGGCCGTTCTTCCTGCTGAAGGACACCGGCCAGGAGGCGCTCCTCGCCGCTCGGGCGCGGCTCGCCGCCTTCCAGGTCGACGCGGCCGAGGCGTCCTTCACGGTGGGCGGCGTCACGTACCCGGCCGGCTCCTGGATCCTCCCGCCGAGGGACGGCCTGAAGCCCGCGCTCGAGGCGGTCGCGGCGGAGCTGGGTCTCGACTTCGCTACGGCGCCGGCGGCCCCTTCCGTCAAGCGGCACGCGCTCGAT
Organism: uncultured Holophagales bacterium; assembly: GCA_964384675.1. Lineage (GTDB taxonomy): Bacteria > Acidobacteriota > Thermoanaerobaculia > UBA5066 > UBA5066 > CAYLNK01. The sequence continues at coordinate 8,956 of CAYLNK010000119.1, forward strand.
CTGCCGCGCCTCGGCGTCCTCCAGACCTGGAACGACACCCAGGGGGCGGGCTGGGTGCGCATGGTCCTCGACGAGGAGAAGGTCCCGTACACGCTCGTGATGGACGAAGACGTGCGGAAAGGCGACCTCCTCGCGCGCTTCGACGTCCTCCTCTACCCGCACACGGAAGAGGATCTCAAGGACATGGTGAACGGGATGGACGTGAAGTTCTCCCCGCTCGCCTACACGCGGACGGAGGAGTTCCCGTCGCACGGCACGCCCACCTCGTCGTCCGACGTCACGGGCGGCCTGACGTGGAGGGGCGTCGGCAACCTGGACGACTTCGTGCGGAGTGGCGGGCTCCTCGTCACGCTGGGTGGCGCGTCGGCGTTGCCGCTGGACGGCGGCATCGCCCGGGACGTCTCCCACGCCAAGGTGAAGGACCTCGTCACCCCCGGCAGCCAGCTGAGGGCGCGCTTCCGCCGGTACGACCACCCGCTCGCCTACGGCTACGCCGAGGCGACGTCGGTCTTCCGCGAGAGGTTCCCCGTCTACGCGGTGAGGCGCTCCGACCGCGGGCGCGTCGTCCTCCAGTACGGGACGAAGGTGGTGATGGACCCGGCGCTCGAGGACGACGAGAAGGAGAAGGAAGAGAAGGACGCCAAGGAAGGGAAGAAGCCGAAGGAGGACGACGAGCTCGTCGTGAGCGGGGGGATCAAGGGCGCCTCGGAGCTGGCCGGCAAGCCCGCGATCCTCGACATCCCGACCGGGAAGGGGCGCGTCCTGGCGTTCGACTTCGACCCGATCCACCGGCTCCAGAACCGCGGGACGTTCCGGCTGGTCTGGAACGCGCTGCTGAGCTGGAACGACCTCGGGAAGTAGCGGCGGGTACGGCGGCTAGTCGCGCCCGCCCTCGATCCCGGCCACGCAGGCCTGGTCACAGCCCGCGCGGGCGGGCCAGCGGGAGCAGTCCCGCACCCGGACGGTCGGGCGTGTGAAGAGGGACGTGGCCGCGAAGCGGCCCGCGTCCATCTGGACGACCGCCGCCGCACGGGTCTCGGGGCAGGTGAGGATCCTCTTCTCCTGGAAGCGGCGATAGGCGGGGACGAACCAGAGGGCGAGCCCGAGGACGCCGAGCGCGGCGATGACGGTGAGGGCGGCGAGGGAGACCATGACGCCACCTCCTCTCCGACAGTTGGGTCTCCGCGTGCCAGTGGCGCCATGATGCGGACGCATCAGGGGCGCGGAACGGTGACGGGGGGGCGGTCCTCTCCGATCTGGCGCGACAGGCTCTCCGGCCTCGCGGATCCGGCCGGAGCCGCAACGGCGTGCCCCTCTCCTGCCCCGGCGGCCCCGGACGGGCACAAAGCCCTCGATGGACCTGGTGAACCGGTTCCGCGACGAATCGTGAGCCCGGTCGCCCTCCTCGACGTCAACGTCCTGTAGTCCGTTCCGTCCCCGGCCCCTTGCGGCGGGGACGGGCGCTTCCTATCGTCCCGGGACATGAAGGTGTCCGCCCGCCCCCTCGCCCTCCCCCTCCTCGCCGCGCTCGCCGTCGCCGCCGTCTCGCTCGGGCCCGCCCACGCCGGCGGCGGGGGGAAGAGCGCGCCGTCGTCGTCCGCCCCCGCCGCGGGGGGCGTCGACCTCGCCGGCATCGACAGGTCCGTCGCGCCGGGCGACGACTTCTTCGCGTACGCGAACGGCACCTGGATCAAGACCACCGAGATCCCGCCCGACCGGAGCTCGTACGGCATCGGCCCGATCCTCCAGGAGCTGACGTCCAAGCGCGTGGCGGAGCTGATCGCCGAGGCGGCGAAGGGCAAGGCGCCGGCGGGCTCCGAGGTCCGGAAGATCGGCGACACCTACAGCACGTTCCTCGACGAGGCCGCGATCGAGGCGAAGGGCCTCGCGCCGCTCCAGCCGGAGCTCGACCGGATCGCGGCGATCGCCGACGCGACGTCGCTGGCGCGCTACCTGGGCGGGACGCTGCGCGCCGACGTCGACGTCCTCAACTCCACCAACTTCTACACGCCCCACCTCTTCGGCCTCTGGGTGGCCCAGGACCTCCTCGATCCGGGCAAGTACTCGCCGTTCCTCCTGCAGGGCGGGCTCGACATGCCGGACCGCGACTACTACGTCGACCCCTCGCCCCGCATGGCCGAGCTCCGGGCGAAGCAGCAGGCCCACGTGGCGGCCCTCCTGAAGCTCGCCGGCGTCGCCGACGCCGAAGCCAAGGCCGCCCGGATCGCCGCCCTGGAGCGCCGCATCGCCGAGGCGCACGCCACACGCGTCGATTCGTCCGACGTGAAGAAGGGGAACAACCGGTGGACGCGGGCCGACTTCGACGCGAAGGCGCCCGGGCTCGACTGGGGGGCGTACTTCGAGGCCGCCGGGCTCGGCAAGCAGGGCGACTTCGTGGTCTGGCAGCCCGGCGCCGTGACCGGGATCGGGGCGCTGGTGGGGGCCGAGCCGCTCGGCACGTGGAAGGAGTACCTCACGTTCCACGCCGTCGACGAGGCCTCGGCGTTCCTGCCGAAGGCGTTCGTGGAGGAGCTGTTCGCGTTCCACGGGAAGGCCCTCACCGGCACGCCCAAGCTGCGGGACCGCTGGAAGCGGGCCGTCGGCGTCACCGACGCCGCGCTCGGCGAGGCCGTCGGCAAGCTGTACGTCGCGAAGTACTTCCCCCCCTCCGAGAAGAGGCGCGCCGAGCAGATGGTGAAGAACGAGGTGGCCGCGTTCGGCAAGCGGATCGACCGCCTCGACTGGATGGCGCCCGCCACGAAGACCAAGGCCAAGGCGAAGCTCGCGGTGATGAAGGTCGGCGTCGGCTACCCGGACCGGTGGCGCGACTACTCGGGCCTGACGGTGGTGGCCGGCGACGCGCTGGGGAACGCCCGGCGTGCCTCGCTCTTCGAGCTGGCGTGGAACCTCGCCAAGCTCGGAAAGCCGGTCGACCGGGGCGAGTGGGTGATGAACCCGCAGCTCGTGAACGCGGTGAACCTGCCGGCGATGAACGCGATGAACTTCCCGGCCGCGATCCTCCAGCCGCCGAACTTCGACCCGAAGCGGCCCGAGGCGATGGACTACGGCGCCATCGGCGCGGTGATCGGGCACGAGATCAGCCACAGCTTCGACGACCAGGGGGCCCTGTTCGACGACCGCGGCCGGCTCGAGAACTGGTGGACGAAGGAGGACTTCGCGCACTTCGAGGCGTCCTCCGAGCAGCTCGTCAAGCAGTACGACGCGTACCGTCCGTTCCCGGACCTCGCGATCAACGGCCGGCTGACGGTGAGCGAGAACATCGCCGACGTGGCCGGTCTCGCGGTCGCGTACGACGCGTACCGCCTTTCGCTCCGCGGCAAGCAGGCGCCGGTCGTTCAAGGCCTGACCGGCGACCAGCAGTTCTTCCTGTCGTTCGCCCAGAGCTGGAGGGACAAGCTGCGCGAGGCGGCGGCCCGGCAGCGCGTCGTGGTGGACTCCCACTCTCCCGGGGAGTACCGGGCGGACACGGTCCGCAACCTGGACGCCTGGTACGCGGCCTTCGGCGTGAAGCCGGGCGAGAAGCTCTACCTCGCCCCGGCGGAGAGGGTCCGGGTCTGGTAGCGGGACGGGTCAGCGCGCGGGCGCCCGGAACATCCGGGCGCCGAACGCCACGCTGAAGGCGCCCAGGACCCCGCCCACCACGAGGAGCCCGGTGAGCGCCGACTCCTGCCGCCAGGCGTGGAGCGTGGCCCAGAACGAGATCGTCACGAAGACGAGGTTCGTCAGGAGGACGGGACGTCCCAGGATGCCCCCCACGGTCGCGTGGCGCTGGAGCCAGTTGAGCCAGGCGAGGCCGAGGAGCGCGGCGCCGAGGAGCTGGGCCAGCCAGACGCCGGAGCGGGGTAGATCGACCCCGGCGGCCCGGAGGAGCTCCGAGGGGGCGAAGGTGAGGGCGAGGCCGGTGAGGGCGTAGGCGACGGCGGCAGCCGTGAGCAGCAGGTTGGGCTTCACGACCGTTGATACGGTCCGGGCGTCGGAAGGATTCCGCCGCCGGATCGCCGCGCACCCGATCCGGCTCGCCGCCCCGCCGGACCGTCCCGCCGCACGTGGGCACCCCGTCCGGCGCGCTGCGGCACACTAGGGCCATGTCCCGCCGCGCGACCTGGTGGTGCGCCGTCGCCTCCTTCTGGGCCGTCGTCGGTCTCTTCTCCGGCTTCCAGGTCTGGATCAGCATGATCACGCACGGCCACTCGGTGCCGCTCCTGCTGGGCTACCACGTCGCGGTCTGGGAAGGATGGCTCCTCCCGACCTGGCTCGTCGGGTGGCTCGTGACGCGCTGGCCCGTGGTCCCGGCGCGGCGGCTCCACGTGCTGATCCACGTCCTGGCCGCCTGCGTGATCGCCGTCGTCCACGGCCTCTACTGGCTCGGGCTCCTCTTCGCGATGAGGCCGTTCGACAAGATGCAGTCGGAGGCGTCGAGCTACGACGTCCCGCAGATCCTGTTCTTCCGCCTCCCCCTGGAGTGGCTCCTGTACGGGCTCGTGCTGGGCGGCACGCTGACGTTCGAGCTGTACGGGCGGTACCGGGCGAAGGAGCTCCGGGAGGCCCAGCTCGAGGCGTCGCTCGCGGAGGCGCGCCTGCGCTCGCTCGAGCAGCAGATCCAGCCGCACTTCCTCTTCAACACGATGAACGCCATCACCGCCCTGGTGAGGAACGGGCGGAACGACGAGGCGGTGACGATGATGGCCAGCCTCGGCGATCTCCTCCGCTACGCCCTCGACCACGCGGGCGACCAGCCGGTGACGGTGGACGAGGAGCTGAACGTGCTGGAGCGTTACCTGGAGATCCAGCGCGCGCGCTTCCCCGACCGGATGTCGTTCCGGATCGACGCCGGCCCCGACGCGCGCCGGGCCTCGGTGCCGGCCTTCCTCCTGCAGCCGCTGGCCGAGAACGCGGTGCGCCACGGGATCGCCGAGAGCGCGGCGCCCGGCCTGGTCGAGGTGCGTGCCTCGCGGGACGGGGACCGCCTCCGGGTCGAGGTCTTCAACACGGGGCGCCTCGACACCTCGTCCCGGGGCGGAGGAATCGGGCTGCGCAACACCCGGGAGCGGCTGCACCACCTCTACGGCGACGCCGGACGCCTGGAGCTGGCCGACGTGGACGGCGGCGGCGTCCGGGCGTCGCTCGAGATCCCGTGGAGCGTGGCGCGATGACCGCGGATCCGATCCGGGCGATCCTGGTCGACGACGAGCCGCTGGCCCGCGACTCGATCCGCGCGCTCCTCCTTCGGGACGAGGAGGTGCGGGTCGTCGGCGAGGCGACCGGGACCGAGGCCGCGGCGCTGATCGCCCGGACCCGCCCGGACCTGATGTTCCTCGACATCCAGATGCCGGAGCTGGACGGCTTCGCGCTCCTCGACCAGGTCGGCGCCGACGCGGTGCCCGCCATCGTCTTCGTCACCGCGTTCGACAGGTACGCGCTGCGGGCCTTCGAGGTGCACGCCCTCGACTACCTCCTGAAGCCGTTCGACGACCGCCGGTTCGCCCGGGCGCTCGCCAAGGCGAAGGAGAGCGTCCGGGCGCGGCGGCGCGGCGAGCTGGACGCCCGGGTGGCCGAGCTCCTTTCGGAGCGGGCGCGGTCGGCGTCGACCCGCGCCCGCTTCCTGATCCCGCTCCGGGACAGGACCGTGGTGGTGGACGCCGACTCGATCGACTGGGTGGAGGCGGCCGACGACTACGTCACCCTCCACGCCGGCGCGACGGAGCACCTCCTGCGCGAGACGATGGACGAGCTGGAGCGGCAGCTCGACCCCCGGCGCTTCTTCCGGGTGCACCGCTCGGCGATCGTGAACGTCGAGCGGGTGCGGGAGATCCACCCGCTCTTCCGGGGCGATTGCTCGCTGCTCCTCGCCGACGGGAGCCGCCTCCGTTTGAGCCGGACCCGCCGTCAGGAGTTCGAGGCGCTCCTGGCCCAGCCGAAGCGCGGCTGAGCGCGGTCCGTCCGGCTCGCCGGGCCTCCGGTCCCGTTCGCCGCAAAGAGGCGGACGTTCCCGGCCCGCCGTCCCATCTTCGGGTCCGAGGAGATCCCGATGATGAGAACCGCTTCCCCGCGCGCGCCCGGCCTTCGCCGCTTCTGGCCCGGGCTGACCCTCGGTGCCGCCCTGGTCGCCGGACCCGTCGCCGCCGCCGGCTCGCCCCGCGATTCCCTGGTCGTCACCGCCGAGTGGCTCTCCCAGCATCTGGCTGACCCGGACCTCGTCCTCCTCCACGTCGGGGACAAGGACGGCTACGCGGCGAAGCACATCGCGGGCGCTCGCCACACGACGCTCCAGGACGTCTCCGTCTCGGACCAGAGCGATTGCGGTCTCGTCCTCGAGATGCCGCCTCCCGAGGACCTCCGCCGCAAGCTCGAGGCGCTCGGGATCTCCGACGGCTCCAAGGTGGTCGTCTATTACGGCAAGGACTGGGTGTCGCCCACCACCCGGATCGTCTTCACGCTCGACTATGCGGGCCTCGGCGGCCGGACCTTCCTCCTGGACGGCGGCCTCGACGCCTGGGTGCGAAGCGGCGGCGCGGTCACCGCCGAGGCGCCGCCGGCGCGGACCGGGAAGCTCTCGCGCCTGAAGCTCCGGCCGCTCGTCGTGGACGCCGCGGTCGTGAAGGCGAAGCTCGGGCAGAAGGGCGTGGCCGTCGTGGACGGGCGGGCGGAGGCGTTCTACGACGGGACGGACACCGGCGGCTCGAACGGGGTGAACCACAAGACCGGGCACATCAAAGGTGCGCTCTCGATCCCGTTCACGTCGATCACCGACGACCGGCTGATGCTGAAGTCGAAGGAAGAGCTGGACGCCCTCTTCACGAGGGCCGGCGTGAAGCCCGGCGACACGGTGATCGGCTACTGCCACATCGGGATGCAGACGACCGCGATGCTCTTCGCGGCGCGGACCCTCGGTCACCCCGTGCTCCTGTACGACGGCTCGTTCCAGGACTGGTCGCGCCACGCCGACACCCCGGTCGAGAACCCGTCGGCGGCGGGGACGCGGTGAGCGCGGTCGTGGCGCGGGAAGACGTGACGGAGCGGGCGACCGATCCGGCCGTGGCCCGTCCGTACGCCGACCCGTACCTGGCCGGCACCGGGCTCGGGCTCGTCCTCCTCGCCGCGTTCCTCGTGATGGGCCGCGGGCTCGGCGCCTCCGGCGCGTTCGCGAGCGGAGCGGCGGGGCTGGTGGCGGCGACGGCGCCGGGAGAAGCGGCCTCGAACCCGTTCTTCGCCCGCTACCTGACCGGCGACGGCCCCTGGCGGGAGTGGCTCCTCTTCGAGCTCGGGGGCGTCGCGATCGGCGGCTTCCTCTCGGCGCTCGTGGCCGGGCGCCTGCGGCTGACCGTGGAGCGGGGCCCCCGGATGGGCCGCCTGCCGCGCCTCGCCTGCGCGTTCCTCGGCGGGGCGGTCATGGGCGTGGCCGCGGTCCTGGCGCGCGGCTGCACGAGCGGTCTGGCGCTCACCGGCGGGGCCCTGCTGGGCGTCGGGAGCTGGCTCTTCATGATCACGTCGTTCGCCGGCGCCTACCTCGTCGCGCCGCTCGCGAGGAGGGCGTGGCGATGAGCGGGCCGCTCCCGCGGCTCGCGCAGCTCGCGCCGTTCGTGGACCTCGGGACGATGGGCCCGCACGGGACGCTCTGGGCCGCCGTGCTGATCGGGATCGCCTTCGGCTGGGCGCTGGAGCGGGCTGGCCTGGGCAGCGCGCGGCGCCTGGCCGGACAGTTCTACCTGACGAACCTCTCGGTCTTCCGGGTGATGTTCAGCGCGATCGTCACCGCGATGCTCGGCGTGTACTGGCTCGCTCACCTCGGGATGCTCGACCTGGCGCGGGTCTTCGTGCCGGAGACGTACCTGGTGCCCCAGCTCGTGGGCGGTCTCCTCTTCGGCGCCGGTCTCGTCGTGGCGGGGCTCTGCCCCGGGACGTCGTGCGTGGCGGCCGCGACCGGCCGCGGCGACGGGCTCTGCGTGATGCTCGGGATGCTGGGCGGCGTCCTCGTCACCGGGCTCGGGCTCCAGCCGTTCCGCGCGCTGTACGAGAGCACACCCCGCGGCGCGCTCACGATCCCGCAGCTCCTGGGGCTCCCGCACGGGGTGGTCGTCGCCGGTGTCGTGGTGCTGGCGCTCGTGGCCTTCCACCTCCTCGACCGGGTCGAGCGGCCCGGGTGAGGACGCGAAGCGTGTCTCGTGCGCTGGCCGTCGCCGCCGCCCTGGCGGGCCTCCTCGCTCCGCTCGCCGGGAGCCGCGAGTCGACCGCTCGCCAGGAGGAGCGGGTCACCCCGCTCGAGCTGGCGGCGTGGATCCGCGGCCGGGAGCCGGGCCTCCGCGTCCTCGACCTCCGCCCGGCGGTGGAG
>CAYLNK010000120.1:0-17282 GCA_964384675.1 uncultured Holophagales bacterium
CACCACCGCCGCGGTCTCCGCGACCTGGATCGCCGCCTCGGACGTCGCCTGCGCGGACATCAGGGCGGGCCCCATGAAGGGCGGGATCCCCTTCCACGCCGGCATCCCGCCGATGAGGACGGTCACCGCCGGCGGCCCGCCCGTCAGGACGGGCGGGAGCGGGTGGATGACGGGGTCCGCGATCCGTGCGGCGGGAGGCACGCGCTGGTCTCCCTAGCTCGACTTCTGGCCGGTCTTGGCGTCGTCCGCCACGGCCGGCTTGTCCGGATTGGCGGCGGCAGCGTCCGCCGGCGCGTCCGGGCTCGCGCCCGAGCCGCTCCCGGCCGCCCCACCGCTGTTGATCAGCACCATCGTGCCCTGGATGGTCACGCCGGCGGGCCCGATGTCGACGAAGCCCCCGGGCCCCTTCAGGGTCACCTGCGCGCCGGCCTCGAGGATCAGCTTCATCCCGGCCTTGATGTGGACCTCCTGGTCCGCGCCGATCCCGTAGCTGCCGGCGGTGCTGTGAACGCTCCCGGCCTTCAGCGAGTACTTGCCGGCCACCTGCGTCTTGAAGGCGCCGCCCACCTTCAGCTCGAGGTCCTTGCCCACCGAGTGCTTCTCGCCGCCCCCCACGGAGAGGTCGAGGCTGCCGACGGTGAGCTGCATGCTCTTGTCGATCTTCTCGATGTGGTTGCGCCTCACGTGGATGTGCCGGTCCTGGTAGATCAGCCGCTTCTCGTCCCCGACGCACTTCCCGTCCTTCTCGCCTCCGACCGTGATGAAGCGGTCGTGGCCGACGGTGTGCATCTCGTCGTTCTCCACGCGTGTGTCCAGGTTCCGCTGCGCGTGGACGAAGATCTGCTCCTTGTCCTTGGTGTCGTCGAAGCGGAGCTCGTTGTAGCCGACTCCCCCCTTGGTGGAGTTGGTCTTGATGCCGCTGACCTTGTTGTCGTTCTTGTGCTTCGGGTCGGGCCCCTGGCCCAGGTACGGCGGCATCTGGTCCGCGTTGTAGACGCTGCCGATGATGATCGGCTGGTCCGGGTCGCCCTCGAGGAAGTCCACGATGACTTCCTGCCCGATGCGCGGCCAGAACGACGAGCCCCAGCGGCGGCCCGCCATCAGCTGCCCGACGCGGATCCAGCAGCAGCTGCTCTCGTTCTTCTTCCCCTGCCGGTCCCAGAAGAACTGGACCTTCACCCGCCCGTACTTGTCGGTGAAGATCTCCTCGCCGGCCGGGCCCACGACCACCGCGGTCTGGCTGCCCTGGATGACGGGCTTCGGCGAGACGCGTCGCGCGCGGAACGGCAGCGCGAACGGAATGCAGGTGAAGGTGTTCTGGTAGACGGCTCCGGTGCCGCCGGTGCGGAAGTCGGACTCCCGGCCCGAGTGCTGCACCGACGTGATCACGTAGTCCCCGTTCGCGTTGGTGTGCCGCTCCAGCGTGAACTTGAAGCCCGACGAGATGTGGCGGAAGTGGCTGGCTCCGAGGATCTGGAGGCCCGGGACGGCCTCCTCCTCGATCCGCAGCTCCGCGGTCCGCATCCCGTCCGGCCGGATCTTCGAGATGTCCGAGGCGCGATCGCCGCCGCCCGGCGTCACGCCGTCGAAGCGCTGCGCGAACTCGCCCGGGAAGTCGTACAGCTCGAGGTCCTTGTTGATCGAGAGCCCCAGCTTGTGGGTGACCGTGCCGACCTGGACGGAGTCGAGGATCTTCTGCTGCGACTCCAGGTTGTCCGGCGGCTTCTCGAAGCAGTGGTCCCAGAGGGTGACCTTGCCGGAGCGGACCTCCTGGATCTTCTCCCAGGCGTAGATCCGGTCCTCGTCGCGCGTGCCGCCCTTGAGCTCCTCGTAGATGAGGCTCGTCGGCCCGTCGGGCACCGGCTGGTGGCTGCCCGAGTTGTTCGCGATCACCATCTGGTGCGAGCCGTCCGAGTGCTTGAAGAAGTAGAAGATCCCCTCCTCCTCCATCAGGCGGCACGCGAAGTTGAAGTCGGTCTCCCGGTACTGGACGCAGTAGTCCCGCTGCTCGAACGTCCCCTGCAGGTGGAGCTGGACGTCGAAGCCCTTGAAGACCTCCTTCAGGATGTCGGGTACGGACTTCTGCTGGAAGATCCGGCTCTGGGCCTTGCGGGTGAGCAGCCAGACCTTCGGGACGATCTGCACCCGGTACTCGTGGAAGGTCTGGTCCTCCCGCGTGTCGGCCATCTGGATGCAGAGCCCGTTGATGTGACGCTTCTTGTCTCCGGGCAGCTCGATGTGGATCGTGATCGGCTGGCCCAGCATGCCGTCGAACTTCACCTTGGGCTTGTCCTCGAGCGTCGCGAGGAGGTCGATCTGGAAGCTGAAGAGCTGGGAGATCGCCTCCCGGCCGCTGAACCCCTGCAGCAGGAGGACGTCGTCCCCCAGCGGCGTGGTGACCGTGAGCTGTCGTTTCTGCTCTTTGTATTCGCCCATTGCTACCTCGGGGAGAGGGACCGGCCGGGTGCCCGGCCGGTCCCCTCCGGATCAGGAGATTTCGTAGACGAAGGCGCCCTTCTCCCCGACGGAGACCCGGGCGCGGGTGACGAGCTGGCCCGCGGCCATGCGCGTCAGGAACTCGCCGGACATCTCCGGCAGCAGCGTCCCGGTCAGGATGTGGTCGACGTTGCGGGCGCCGCTCTCGACCTCCTTGCACCGGGCGAAGATCTCGTTCACGACGCTCTCGTCGTACTCGAAGGCCGCCGAGTGGTTCTCCTTGATCCGGGCGGCGATCCGGGCCAGCTGCAGCTTGATGATCTGCCTCATCACCGGCTCGGAGAGCGGGTAGTACGGGACGACCGTCATGCGGCCGAGGAGCGCGGGCTTGAACACCTTGATCAGCTCGGGCCGGATCGCCGCGGCGAGCCCTTCGGGCGCCGGCGCGGTCTCGGGGTCGGCGCAGAGCTTGGTGATGATGTCGAGCCCGACGTTCGAGGTGAGGAGGATGACGCAGTTCTTGAAGTCGATCTCGCGCCCCTCGCCGTCCTCGAGCATCCCCTTGTCGAACACCTGGTAGAAGATCTCCATGACGTCGGGGTGCGCCTTCTCGACCTCGTCGAGGAGCACCACCGAGTACGGCTTGCGGCGGACCGCCTCGGTGAGGACGCCGCCCTCCCCGTAGCCGACGTACCCCGGAGGAGAGCCCTTGAGCGACGAGACGGTGTGCGCCTCCTGGTATTCGCTCATGTTGATCGTGACCAGGTTCCGCTCCCCGCCGTACAGCGTGTCGGCGAGGGTGAGCGCGGTCTCGGTCTTGCCCACGCCCGACGGCCCGACGAGGAGGAACACGCCGACCGGCTTCTTCGGGTCGGTGAGGCCGGCGCGCGACGTGCGGATACGCTGCGCCACCGCCTCGAGCCCGTGGTCCTGGCCGACGACCCGCTCCCCGAGCTTCTCCCGGAGCGAAAGGACGGTGTTGATCTCGTCCGCGAGCATCTTGCCGACCGGGATGCCGGTCCACCCGGAGATGACGTCCGCGATCGTCTGCGAGGTGACGACCGCCTGCATCAGCGGCTCCTCGCCCTGCACGCCCTTCAGCTCCTCGTTCAGCTTGGCGAGGTCGGCCCGGAGGGAGTCGACCTTGGCCGGATCGCCCTTGCCAGCCAGCTCCTCGAGCTGCCCGCGCACCTCGCGGATCTTCGCGATCAGCTCGCCCTCGCTCTTCCACTTGGCGTTCAGGGTCTCGAGGTTCTTCTCGGCGACGACCTTCTCGGCCTTCAGGTCCTCGAGGCGCTTGGCGTGGTCGGCCCCGACCATCGCCTCGCGCTCCAGGACGCCGATCTCGACCCCGAGGCGGTCGATCTGGCGGATGGTGTCCTCGACGGCGGCCGGCGTCGCCGCCTGCCCGATCGCCACGCGCGCGCAGGCGGTGTCGAGCACGCTGACCGACTTGTCCGGCAGCTGGCGGCCCGTGATGTAGCGGAGCGACAGCTTGACCGAGTCCTCGACGGCCTCGTCCAGGATGCGCACCTTGTGGTGCCCCTCGAGGGACGCCACGAGACCGCGCATCATCCCGATGGCGCTGTGCTCGCTCGGCTCCTCCACCTTGACGACCTGGAAGCGGCGGGCCAGCGCGGCGTCCTTCTCGAAGTACTTCTTGTACTCGGCCCACGTCGTGGCCGCGATCGTGCGCAGCTCGCCGCGGGCGAGGGCGGGCTTGAGGAGGTTGGCGGCGTCGTTCTGACCCGCCGCGCCTCCGGCGCCGATCATGGTGTGCGCCTCGTCGATGAAGATGATGATCGGCTGCGGGGAGGCCTTCACCTCGTCGATGACCGACTTGAGCCGGTTCTCGAACTCGCCCTTCACGCCGGCGCCGGCCTGCAGCAGACCGAGGTCGAGCGTGCGGACGGCCACGTTCCTCAGCGGCTCGGGCACGTCGCCCTTGGCGATCCGGATCGCGAAGCCCTCGACGACGGACGTCTTCCCGACGCCCGCCTCGCCGGTGAGGATCGGGTTGTTCTGGCGGCGCCGGGTCAGGATGTCGATCACCTGCCGGATCTCGAAGTCGCGGCCCAGCACCGGATCGATCTTGCCGCTCTTGGCCTTGGCCGTCAGGTCGACGGTGTACTGGTCGAGAGCCTTCGTCCCCTTGGCGGGCATGGCGTCGCCGGCCCCGCCGGCCCCACCGCCGGCGGCCTCCGACAGCTTCGCGGCGGCCTTGTCCTCCGCCGAGCCGGCGCAGATCTCCGGGAACTTCTTGCGCAGGGTCTCGCCGTTGATCGCGCCCAGGTCCTTGGCGATCTCGCGGGCGATCCGCGAAAGCTCCTCGTTCGAGACCAGCACGCAGATCAGGTGGCCCGACCGCACCTTCGAGGCGCCGTAGTCGACCGAGCCGAGGAGCCACGCCTCCTCGAACAGCTTCGGAATGCGGGGGGAGAGGCCGGGGGCGCGCGTGTTCCCGGTCTTGAGCCGGTCGAGCGCGCGGGTGACGTCCTTCAGGACGCGCGAGGCGTCGATCTCGAAGTGGCGGAGGATCTTCGCCACGTCGGTGTCGGGTGTCTCGACCAGCTTCATCAGGAAGTGCTCGAGCTCGATGTCGTAGTTCGTGCGCGAAACGCAGAGCCCGGTGGCGCCCTGGAGCGCCCCTTGACACGTGTCGTTCAGCCGCCCGAACAGAGACTTCAGATTGACGCTCATGAATCCTCCCCTGCTTTCGTGGAGAGCAGGGCCCCGACAACATAGGGCCCGGTCCCCTGGTTTTCTGTGATCGGTCGCAAGCGATGGTAGGGCCTGGTCATACGTCGACCTCGATGACCACGTTGTCGGCGTCCTTCGGGTACGGCGCCGACGTGAGCCACGAGGTCCAGCCGAGCATCGGCGGGATGGCGGCCTTCCCGCCGAGCTGAACTCCCGGGACGTCCGGGGCGGCGAGCACGAGCTGCATGTCGAAGTCGAGCTCGAGGCCGACCAGGAAGCGGGCGAGCTGCGCGGCGGCCTTGGCTCCTGGCGAGCGCGGCAGGAACCCCATGAACTGCTTCAGGCGCAGGGGGCCGAAACGAAGCCGGAACTTCGACTGGCGGATCCAGACCCGGTCCCCGGCGATCATGTTCTTCCCGAGCTGGCTGTTGGCCGCGCCGATCCGGGTGAGGTTCACCTTCTCGAGCTCGAGCCACTGGCCCTGGAACGACTCGACGCGGACGGGCACCCCGAAGTAGTCGGTCAGGATCGACCCGATCGAGTCGGCCGAGTGCGGCTTCTGCGCGATCATCCCCGCGTAGAGGAGGAGCGCCTGATCGGGGACGGCCATCCGGCCCCGCAGCCCCTTCGTCCCGAGCCCGATCAGGTCGAAGAGGTACTCGGTGAAGCGGTCCTCGTGACCGCGTTCGTAGGCGATCGGGAACCGGTACTTCTCCCACGCCCCGTAGAAGTGGGAGACCATCCGGTGGGTGAACATGTCCAGGAAATCGCGGAGGACCGTGTCCTTGTAGCGGACCCTCTCGAGGATCAGCTCGGTGTACGACGCCGGCAGCACGCCCTGGGGCCCGATCATCCCGAGGAAATTGACGATCATCTCCGGCGGCGGCGAGGCTCCATCCTCGCTCTCGCGCCGGATCAGGTCGTGGACCTGGCTCGCCGGGAACTCCAGGGAGACCCGGTTGCGGAAGCGGACGACCTCCTTGGCCGGGATGGCCGCCTCGCCGACCGGCTCGCGGTTCGGGTAGATCCGCTCGAGGAGTCGCACCGCCTGGAAGAACCCGAAGCGGTACGGCTCCCTGAAGAGGAGCTCTCTCATTGCGGTCCCGCGGTCTCCCGGAGGCCCTTCACAGCACGATCTGCTCGCCCGAGCGGGGCAGCCACCGCTTCAGGACGCCCTCGCGCTGCCTCACCGAGGCGACGAGCTGGCTGAACGAGTTGATCGAGGCGTAGAGGCCCAGGAACCGCTCCAGCACCGACGCGAAGAGGAAGACGCCGCTCCCGATGTAGCGCGCCTCGTCGAACTCCACCGATACCTCGAGGCCGCGCACGTAGGTGACGGGGACGCTCCCCACCGGCCGGAGGACGCGCCGCGCCGAGACGCGGGCGATCCCCGCGATCAGCTGGCGGGTCACCGAGGAGTCGGCGAAGTCGTACAGCTTGAGGACCTCCTGCAGGGCCTCCGGCCCGTCGGAGCCCTCCACCAGCGACAGGTAATTGAGGGACAGGTGGGAGATGAGACGCCACTGCGTCCCGCGCCGGAGCGGGGCGCGGAGGCTGCCGGTCGGCTTCCGCAGGCAGCGGATGCTGGTGAAGACGCCGGCGCCCTCCAGCTGGAAGTCCCCCTCGGGGTTCCCGAACGGCAGGCGCGCCGGCAGGTCGCGGTTCGTACAGACGGCTTCCACCGTGAGCGTCTCGACGTCGGGCACGGACGCGTTGAAGCCGAGGTCGACGAGCGTCACGTACAGCTCGGTCCCCTCGTCGTCCTTCCGCTGCGACGGACGGCGGCTCGCGTACCAGAACGTCTGCTGCTTCTCGCGATCGACGCTGTGCTTGAACGAGTAGAACGGCTGGTAGGCGGTCGTCACCTCCAGGTTCGGCGAGACGCTCACGACCGACTCGATCGAGTAGATCTCGGTCGCGCTCTGACGTCGCACGTCGGCGACGACGCGGTACTCGTTCTGGAGGTGGGTGAGCCTGATCGGCTCGGCGACCTGCCGGAAGAGGTTGACGATCGGGCTGCAGTTGAGCCGGAACGTCGGCGCGGTCACCTGCCGCTCCAGGGGGAACTCCTTGTCGAAGTGGATCCAGATCTCGACCGACTCCTCGTAGCCCGGGCGGGCCAGGCGCTCGAGGCCGCACAGGTCCACGAAGAGGAACTTCTCCGGGAACGTGAAGAACTCCTGCAGCAGGCGGTAGCCCTGGAAGGAGCGGTCGGAGTACGGCAGGAGGGCCTCGTCGCGCTCGAAGCCGACCGGGCGGAGGACGTCGGGGGGGAGCAGGAACGGCGGCGGGCCGCCGCGGCGCCCCCCGCCGGGCCGGACCTCGACGCCGATCACGTTGTTGAGGAGCAGCTCGTAGAGGCCGTAGACGACCTTGCCCTCGTTCATGAGGTAGAAGCGGAGCCGGTCGATCGGCTTCTCGCCGTCGTCGGTCTTCCCGCGGATCTCGTGGAACGGGATCCCGCCCATCGTCTTCAGCTCGAGCTTCAGGACGGTGCGCGCGCCGGCGGTGGCGAGCGGGCTGTCGGACGGCGCCGACATCTGGAACCCCGCCCCGGCCAGCTCCACCGGCCAGATCGTCACCGGATACGCGGTCCGGAACCGGCACGCGGTCCCCTCGACCGAGCGCGAATAGAGCATCGAGCCGCGCGGAACGACGTGGCCCGTCTGCAGGTTCACCTGATCCGGGTCGACGACGAACTGCACGATCGACATCGGCGGCACGGGGGCGAGGAGGTTCGGGTAGAGGACGTTGAGGAGGGACTCGGTGATCTCCGGGAACTCGTCGTCGATCTTCAGCCGGACGCGCCCCGCCAGGAACGCGAAGGCCTCGATCATCCGCTCGACGTGGGGGTCCTCGGAGCGGTCCGCCTCGAGCTGCAGCCGGCTCGCGATCTTCGGGTACTTCTCGGCGAACTCGGCGCCCATCTGGCGGAGGAAGGAGAGCTCGCGCTCGTAGTACGCCAGCAGCTCGTCGCGCACCTACTCCCCCTTCACCGCGAAGGCCCCGGAGCCGACGTCGAGCGTTGTGTCGAAGGTGATCGGCTCGGGGGCGGGGTCGACCTTGAGGCGGCCGTCGATCCGGAACCTAAGCGACCGCTCCGACCCGTCGGCGACGGTGATGACCACGCCCTCGAGGCGCGGCTCGAAAACGGCGATCGCGGTCTCCAGCGCGCGGCGCATCCTCTGCTGGTCGTGGCCGCTGCGGGCGTTGGCGGTCGTGAAGTCGGGCAGCCCGAAGGCCGCCAGCGACGCGTTGACCTCCTTGAGGTCTTCGGGGATCGGGACGGCGCGGGACCGGGTGTTGAGCAGCCACTCCAGGTCCCGCTTCAGGCTCTGCTTGATCAGCCTCAGGCTCTTCGACCGCGACGCGGCGGCCTCCCGCGACATCTCCGGCTCGTAGTCGATCAGGCGATCGAGCACGGAGGGGGTGACCCGGACCTCGTTGTCGAATCGCGACATCGACCCTCATTCAGGAAGCGAGCCCCGGAGACCGGGGCCCGGTTCGAAACGTCGAAGGACGTCCGCAGGCAGGTCCTGGCTGCGGAGGAAGGAGAGGGCCGGCGCCGGGGCTCCGGACCTCCCCGTAGCAGGTCGCCTTTATCCCCGAGCCGACTTCGGAAGCTCGGCCACCAGGCGGAGCGAGACCGAGAGCTCGTCGAGCTGGAAGTGAGGACGCAGGAACGCCACGGCCCGGTAGACCCCCGGCTTCCCGGGCACCTCCGCGACCTCGATCTTGGCCTCCCGCAGCGGGTACTGGGCCTTGGTCGCGGGCGAGGCGGTGTCGTCCGGCGTGACGTAGTTCTGGATCCAGCGGTTGAGGAAGCCCTCGCAGTCCTGCCGCGACATGAAGCTCCCCACCTTGTCGCGCATCATCGCCTTCAGGTAGTGCGCGAACCGCGAGACCGCGAAGATGTGCGGCAGCATCGTGGACAGGCGCGCGTTGGCGTTGGCGGCGTCGGTGTCGTACTTCTTGGCCTTCTGGCACGACTGGGCGCCGAAGAAGGCCGCGTAGTCGGTGTTCTTGCAGTGGACGAGCGGGATGAAGCCCAGGTCGGAGAGCTCCTTCTCGCGGCGGTCGGTGATGGCGATCTCGGTGGGGCACTTCATCGCCACGTCGCCCTCGTCCGTCTGGAAGGTGTGGGTCGGCAGCCCCTGCACCAGACCGCCGCCCTCGACGCCGCGGATCGCCACGCACCAGCCGTACAGCGCGAACGCCTCGGTGAGGCGCGTGCCGAACGAGTACGCCGCGTTCCCCCAGAGGTACTTCTTGTGGTCGCGGCCGTCGACGTCCTCCTCGAAGTTGAACGTCTCGGTCGGGACGGTCTCCGAGCCGTACGGGAGGCGCATCAGGGTGCGGGGACAGGTGAGCCCGACGTAGCGGGAGTCCTCGGACTCGCGGAAGGAGCGCCACTTGGCGTACTCCGTCCGGTCGAAGATCTTGGCCAGGTCGCGGACCTCGATCATGTCGTTCCAGGTGTCCCAGCCGAAGAGCTGCGGCGAGGCGGCCGACGTGAACGGCGCGTTGGCGGCCGCGGCCACGGTGGAGATCTTCTCCAGGAGCGACATGTCCTGCGGGTGGTTGCTGAACTCGTAGTCGCCGATCAGCGAGCCGAACGGGTGGCCGCCGAACATGCCGAACTCTTCCTCGTAGACCTTCTTGAAGAGCGCCGACTGGTCGAACTCCACGGCGCGCTCCAGGTCTTTCAGGAGATCCTTCTTCGACGCGTTGAAGACCCGGATCTTCAGCATCGTCGAGGTCTCGCTCTCGAAGACCAGGTGGTGGAGGCCGCGCCAGGAGCCCTCCAGCTTCTGGAACGCCTCGGCGTGCATGATCTCGTTCAGCTGGGCCGAGATCAGCTTGTCGATCTGGGCGATGCGCGCGTTGATCGACTGCTCGAGGTCGCGCGACATCGTCATCGTGCCGCTCATCACCTGCGACACGAACTCCGCGATCATGTTCTTGGCGCTGTCCAGCTGCGCGTCGTTCTGGGCGAGCCGCCCCTCCTCGAGGATCTTGTTGAGGAGGTTGACCTCGCCCGCCTCGGATTCCTGGACGACGACCTGGCTCTTGGCCTTCTCGGGGTTGCTACTCATGGCTCTCCTCTTTCCTGTCGCCGGGGCCGGGCTCCGGGCTGATGCCGAGCGCCTTGCTGAGCTGCTGCTGCGATCCGGCGTTGCCCATGACGTCGGTCAGCAGCTGCTCGAGCTTGTCGTTGCCGTCCATCTTGGACATGAGGTCGGAGAGCTTGCGCCGCGCTTCGACCATCTTCCGGAGCGGCTCGACCTGCTGGACCAGCTGGTCCGGCTCGAAGTCCTGCAGGCTCTTGAAGCGCAGCTCGACGTTCATCTTGCTGCCGTCGTCGACCAGCTTGTTGTCCACACGCAGGGCGACCCGCGGCGCCATGCCCGAGAGGACCTGGTCGAAGTTGTCGCGGTCGATCTCGACGAACTTCCGGTCCTTCATCCGCGCCAGCGGCTGGTCGGGCTGCCCGGAGAAGTCCCCGAGGACGCCGACCACGAACGGCAGCTCCTTGAGCTCGATGGCCCCGCCGATCTCCACGTCGTACGTGATCTGGACCCGCGGCGGCCGGATCCGCTTCAGTTTCTGCTGAACGCTTTCTTTCTTCGCCATGGTGCTCTCCCTTCCCTAGTCGAAAGTCAT
The DNA here is from genome assembly GCA_964384675.1 of uncultured Holophagales bacterium. GTDB lineage: Bacteria > Acidobacteriota > Thermoanaerobaculia > UBA5066 > UBA5066 > CAYLNK01. The sequence continues at coordinate 10,801 of CAYLNK010000120.1, forward strand.
TCCGGCCGGATTCCGAGGGTCTCGCGGATGCTCTCGAGCGTCCCGCTGTCCTTGACGACCTCCGCGAGCCAGCTCTCGAAGGGCATCTGTCCCCACGTGATCGCGCGCTGCACGAGGTACGAGACGGGGCTGTGCGGCTCGGTCTGCCGGAAGAAATCGGCCACCTGCCCGAGCGTCCGGAGCGCGTCCTGCCGCGAGCGAATCGCGCCGACCGCGATGACCGGCCCGTAGCCGGCCGCCTGACCCGACGCCGCAGCCGGGGCGTCGGCCGGGGCCTCGCCGGGAGCCGCCTGGTCCGGCTCGCTGATCCGCTTCTCCTTCACCGTCCGTTCGGCGAAGCCGTGGATGCCGTCCACTCCCTTGCCGAGCGCGAGAAGCGCCGGGGCCTGCCGCCCGTACTTCTCGTCGATCACCGAGTTGAGGGTCTTCAGCTCGGCGCGGACCTCGCCGATCTGCACGAGCAGGTCCTCGTAGAACGGGCGTCGCGTGGCCGCCTTCGCCTTCCGAAAGGCCTCGCCGCTCGTCTTTCCCTCGGACTCGGCCTTCTGCCGGAGCAGGGCCAAACGGTCGGGGTCGCCCTCGGTCTCCGGGACGTCGTAGGCCCGGGACTCCTCGTACTCGCGGTAGTTGTAGTTCTGGCCCGACGCCTTGGTGAGCGGTACGGTCGCGAGCGCGATCGCCGCCTGGCGCTCCATCCAGGCGAGCGAGTTGGCGCGCGCCTCGAGGTCTCCGTCCTCGGCTTCCGGAAAGAGCTGGTCCCAGAACGCCTTCTGCAGGCCGTTCATCACCTTGAGGGCGTCGCGCAGGCCCGGGAGGCCCTTCTCCATCAGGAGCGCCTCGGTCAGCCACGCCACGACCTGGATGTCCTTGGTCTTGGTCGTCAGGGCGTCGACCGCGAGCTCGATCACCTGAGGCCAGTCGGCCACCTTGTTCTCGCGCTTCCAGTCCCCTTGGTTGAGATCGTCGTCGGCCCGGCGGGCCTCACGGATCTCGTCGTACAGCCCTGCGTACTGCAGGCTCTCGCCTGCCGGGTTGTCGCCCGGTATGGGGGCGAGCAGCGCTTCGACGTCGATCGTTGCGGCAGCTGAGGGCATGAACCCGATTCCCTCCGTTCGATTCTGGACCCGGAAAACGAGCGTACTATAGATCAACTCCGATGACGGGAGCCGCCGCAACGGGCAGCCCGCCCCCCTCCGCACCGGCACCTGGGGCCGGCGGCGACTTCGAGTCGCGGCCGCCGTCCTTGAGCGTGGCCGGCGTCTCACGCACCGGCCGCCGGCCCGCCAACGAGGACTGCATCCACGTGGCGCTCCCCGGACCGGGCGGGCCGATCCGTGCCGCCGCCTCCGTGTGCGATGGGATGGGGGGACACAACGCCGGCGAGGTCGCTTCGGCGATGGCCATCGAGAGCCTCAAGGAGTGGCTGGCCCAGCCCGGTCGTCTCGACGCGGACGACCCGGCGGCGCTCGAGCGCGCCGCCCGCGACTGGGTCGTCCGAACGAACGCCCGGATCCTCGATGCCACGACGGACCGTCCCGACCACCACGGGATGGGGACGACGCTCGCGGCGGTCCTCCTCGTCGGGGAGCGGCGGCTCGTCGTGGCGAACGTCGGCGACAGCCGGATCTTCCTGATCCGCGCCCGCCGGGTGACGCAGATCTCCGTCGACCACACCGTCCTGGCCGAGCAGGAGCGGCTCCTCGGAAAGGACGCGCCGCTCCTCGAGGACCCGTCGCATTCCCCGTTCGCCCACGCGTTGACGCGCAGCCTCGGCCAGCAGCCCGAGGTCGAGCCCGACGTGCGGGCCGACCTCGAGCTCCTGCCCGGGGACCGCGTCCTCCTGACGAGCGACGGCGTGACGGACGTCCTCCAGCCCGCCGATCTCCTCGCCGCCGTCGAGGCGACGGCGGGCGCGCAGGCGCTCGTCGAGGAGATCTATCGCCGCGCCTTCGAGTCGGGCTCCCGCGACAACATCTCGGCGGTGGTGCTGGCCGCGGCTCCCTCCGCGGGGGAGCCGGCGCCGCTGGAGAACGAAGGGGAGGGCGAAGCGCCGACGGCCGCGATGCCGGCGTGGGAGGCTCCGGTTCTCCCTGCCGAGCCGGCCAGCGCGCCTTCCGTCGAGCCGCGGAACGCGCCGTCGCGGCCTACCCCCCGACGGGGAGCCAGAAGGGCCGCGCCCCGACCTCCGAGCCGCGCCCTCCTCGTCCTGGGTCTGCTCGCCGCCGCAGCCATCGGGCTGACGCTCGCGCTGACGATCGACTGGCGCGTCCGCCCGCCGGTGGCGAACGGACGTTAGTCTTCAGCGTCCCGGGAGCTTCCGCCCGTCCTCGAGCCAGCCGCGCAGGCTCTCGAGGCTCCGCTCCCAGCTTTCCCGGAGCCCGGTCGTGTAGCCGTCCCACTCCGGCCCGTCGCCCAGGCCTTCCTGCCGGACGGTGACGAGCGTTGCGCCGCCGCTCGGCGTCAGGTCGACCGTCAGACGCATGGGACCCCACTCGAGCCCCTCCGGCGTCGAGAAGACCAGGTTCCCGACCACGAGCTTCCGGCCCGGATCGAAGACCTCGATCGTGCCGAACGAGTGATAGCCGGCGTCGGAGTCCGGATCGGCGTACCAGCCGAGCCCCCAGTTGCCTTCGGCGTGGCGTCCGATGACGGCCCCGTCGGCCAGCCAGCTCAGCACGTCGGAGATGTCGACGAACGCGTCGAACGCGCGTTCGGGGGCCACCCTCACGGTCGTGGAGAGCGTCACGGCGTTCGGCACGGGACCATCTTACGGCGTGCGAGAATCCGCCCTCGCGGGCGACGGACCGGCTGGAGGGGTGACGGTGATCGAAGGTCTCAAGGAGGCGGTGGAGCGGTCACTGGCCGAGGGGTGCCGGAAGCTGTTCGGGGTCGAGCCCCCTCGGGTCGTCCTCGAGACGCCCCCGAAGGTGGAGCTGGGCGACCTCGCCACTCCGATCGCCTTCGAGCTCGCGAAGGTGCTCCGCCGGGCGCCGCGGAAGATCGCCGAGGAGCTGATGCCGGCTCTCGAGCTCCCCGACCTGATCCAGCGCCGGAGCGTCGAGGGCGGCGGCTACATCAACCTCCACGTCGACCGTCCCCGCGCCCTCGCGGCGATGCTCGGGTCCGCCCGCCGGGACGCCGCCGTGAGAGACGCCGGGCCGATCGTCCCGACCGAGGGCCCGAAGACGATCGTCGAGCACACCAACATCAACCCGAACAAGGCCGCGCACATCGGACACCTCCGGAACGCCGTCCTCGGGGACGTCCTCGTGCGCAGCTTCCGGCGCCTCGGGCGGCGGGTCGAGGTGCAGAACTACCTGGACGACACCGGCGTGCAGGTGGCCGACGTGGTCGTCGGGCTCGAGCATCCGGACGAGCTGGCCGAGCCGAAGCGGGCCCGGGAGCTCGGGGTCGAGATCCGCGAGATCCTGGACGCGTTCCCGGGCGACGCCGAGGGCGTCGAGCCGCGCCGCCTCGGGGACCTCACCTGGGACCTCTACGCGCTCGTCGGACGCAGCTACGCCGCGGACAAGTCGCTCGAGGAGAGGCGTCGCGCCACGCTCCACGCGATCGAGGCCGACGCGACCGGAGACGCGACCGACCCGGAGGAGGCCGCGACCGCGGCCCTGGCGGGCCGCCTCGCCGAGGCGGTCGTCCGCTGCCACCTGCGCACCATGGACCGGATCGGCGTGGACTACGACCTCCTGCCGCGGGAGAGCGACATCCTGGCGCTTCACTTCTGGAAGAAGGCGCTCGCGCTCCTGCAGGCCGCGGGCGCGACCCAGCTCGAGACCGAGGGGAAGAACGCCGGCTGCTGGGTGATGAAGCTCGAGGGAGCCTCCGAGTTCGAGGGGATGGAGGACGCCGACAAGGTGCTCGTCCGCTCGAACGGTACCGTGACCTATACCGGCAAGGACGTCGCCTACCAGCTCTGGAAGCTCGGCCACCTGGGCATCGACTTCGAGTACGAGACGGTCCCGTACCTGGACGTCGACGGCCATCCGGAGTTCCACGCGTCCGACCGGGTGTCGCCGCTCTACCGCACCCGCCGCGATCCGGAGGGTGCCGACCCGTCGCGGCGGGGCGCCTTCGGAGCCGGCGAGGCGATCATCAACGTGATCGACGTCAGGCAGTCGTACCCGCAGAAGGTCGTCCGCGAGGCGGTGCGCCGCGCCGGGTTCCCCGAGGGCGCGGAGCGCTCCGTCCACTTCGCCTACGAGATGGTCGCGCTCACCCCGGCGAGCGCCGAGGCGCTCGGCGTCGAGCTCTCGGACGAGGACCGCGCCCGTCCGTTCGTGGAGATGTCGGGCCGGAAGGGCCTCGGCGTGAAGGCCGACGACCTCCTCGACCAGCTGGTCGAGAAGGCCCACGAGCAGATCTTCCTCCGCGAGCAGAAGCGGCCCGAGGCCGGACGCGCCGAGTCGATCGCGGTCGGAGCGCTGCGCGTCTACATGACGCGCTACTCGCGGAACAAGGTGATCGCGTTCGACGTCGACGAGGCGCTGGCGTTCGAGGGCGACACCGGTCCGTACCTCCAGTACGCGGCGGTCCGCGCCGCCAACATCTTCCGCAAGCTCGAGGCTCAGGATCTGCCGGGCCGCCTCGACGAGGCCGAGGAGGCCGCCGTCACCGGGCTTCCGGCGGCACAGCTCGACGACGGCCTGTGGGACGTCGTGCGGACGTGCGGCCGCACGCTCGAGACGTTCCAGAAGGTGGCCGACTCCCTCGAGATCTCCCTCCTCGTCCGCCACGCGCTCGCCGTCGCCACGGCCTTCCATCACCTCTACCACACCCACCCGATCGTCCAGGCGCCCGACGAGGAGAGCCGGCGCGCGAGGCGGGCCGCCCTGCAGCTCGTCCTCCTCCACCTCGAGGACCTCCTCGGCGTCCTCGGCGTGCCGGTGCCCGAGCGGATGTAGATGGCGCAGCGGCGCGAACCCGTCTTCCGGTCGCGCGACCTGTCCGACCTCGACACGGCCGCGGCCCTCGTCTTCCAGGTCGTACGCGACGAGCTCGGCCCCGACGTCGCCGAGGCGTCCGTGAGGTCGGTCGAGGAGGTGCGGCGCGGGTACGATCCGGCCCGGGACGTCTTCGAGGGGGCGGACCTGGAGCGCCGCCTGGCCGGGGTGCTCCTCATCACCGGCGATCCGCAGGCTCCCGGCAGCGCGCGGCTCGTCTGGCTGGCGGTCGATCCTTCGGCGCGCGGGCGGGGAATCGGGCGGGAGCTACTCTCTCGCGCGCTCGAGCGCTGCCGCGAGCGGCGGATCCCGGCCCTCCGGGCGAGGGCGTTCGCCGCCGTCCCCGCCGCGACCCATCTCCTCTGGATGCTCGGCTTCTCGGTCGTCGACCTCACGCCCTTCCCGGTCGCGGGGCGGCCCACCCGCGAGACGATCGTCTTCGAGAAGCGGCTGGGAGAATGACGCCATGCTGAACGGCGCCCTCGTCCGCCTGCGGCCCGTTCGCGAGGACGACCTCGACTGGCTGGTGGCGGAGTGCGGGAAGCCCTCGGCCTTCGGCGAGTTCGAGCCGTTCCTCCTCGGGGCCGCGGAGTCGCTCCGTGGCCAGCACGAGTACGACGGGCTCCTCTCCGAGGCGCGGACGCGTCTCGTCGTCGAGGACCGCCAGGGGCGCCGGATCGGGGTCGCCGGCGTCGACGACCTCGACCTCCACTCCCGCGTCGCGAGGATCTCCGCGACGATCCTCGACCCGCACGAGCGCGGCAAGGGCTTCGGCACCGACGCTCACCGCGTCCTGGTCTCGTACCTCTTCCGCCACCGCGGCCTCCATCGGGTGGAGGCGTTCGTCGGCGCCGGGAACACCGCGGCCCGCTCGGTCCTGCGCCGGCTCGGCTTCACCGAGGAAGGGGTCCTCCGGAGCCGCGTCTTCGCGCACGGCCAGCGTCACGACGTCGTCGTCGCCGCCCTCCTCGCCGAGGACTGGTACCGGAGCGTGGGGTCAGGTCTCGATTTTCAATTATAAGGCGCGCGACCGCTACCGATCCGCGCCCCGGAAGCGGCCCACCTCGTCCTCGAGCGTCCCCGCGAGCGTCTCGAGCGCGGCCGCGGCGTCCTCGACCAGGGAGGCGGACGCCAGGGTGTCCCGGCTGCCCGAGTCGACGTCGGAGAGGAGCGCGACGAGCTTCTCGCTCTCGGTCGTCTGGCGGCGGATCGCCGACTGGATGTCGTGCATCAGGACCAGCGACCGGTCGGCCGCCACCGCGATCTGGGAGGCCGCGCCCTTCTCCTCGTCGACCGTGCGCTCGACGAAGCCCGCGAGGTCGTTCAGGCGCCCCACCAGCTCGTCGATCCGGGCGGCCTCGCGGGCGTTCCGGCGTCCCTCCTCGGCCAGAGCGTCCAGCCCTTCCTTCATCTCCGACACCGAGGCCCCGGTCGCCGAGACGCCTTCCGCCTGCTGGGCCGCGACCGTCCGGATCGACGCCACGGCGGCCTCGGCGCGCGCCGCGCCGGCCGCGACCGCGGCCA
>CAYLNK010000121.1:0-17198 GCA_964384675.1 uncultured Holophagales bacterium
CTGACGCACTGCAACGCCGGCGCGCTCGCGACCGCCGGGATCGGAACGGCCCTCGGCGTGATCCGCGCGCTCGCCGCGGGCCGCCCGGTCGCCGTGCTGGCCGACGAGACGCGCCCGTTCTGGCAGGGGGCTCGTCTGACGGCGTGGGAGCTCCTCCGGGACGGGCTCGACGTGACCCTGCTGCCCGACGTCGCCGCGGCGTCCACGATCGCCACGGGGCGCGTGGCGGCGGTGGTGGTGGGGGCCGACCGGATCGCGGCCAACGGCGACGTCGCCAACAAGGTCGGGACGTACGGCCTGGCGCTGGCGTGCCGGGCTCATGGCGTGCCGTTCGTGGTCGCCGCGCCGACGACGACGCTCGACGCCGCCTGCCCCGACGGCGCGTCGATCCCGATCGAACGGCGCGAGGCGGGCGAGGTGCTCGACCTGGTCGGCCCGGGCGGCGTCTCGTTCCGCGTCGCGCCGGCCGGGGCGAAGGCGCTCTATCCGGCGTTCGACGTCACCCCCGCGGCCCTCGTCGACGCGATCGTGACCGAGCGCGGGGTCTCCACCGCGCCGCACGCGGCCGGGCTCGCGGCGCTTCGGGCCGGCCCGCGATGACGCTGGTCCTCGGCATCGAGTCGTCCTGCGACGAGACCTCGGTCGCGCTCCTGGACGGCGAGGGCCGCATCCTGTCGTCCGTCGTCGGCTCCCAGTTCGACGCGCACCGCGCCTACGGGGGCGTCGTGCCGGAGATCGCGGCGCGCGCGCACCTGACGAACCTCCCGACGCTCCTCGACGCGGCGTTCGAGAAGGCGGGCAAGGGCCTGAGCGACGTCACGCTCGTCGCGGCCACGGCCGGCCCGGGCCTCGTCGGCGCGCTCCTGGTGGGTCTCTCCGAGGCGAAGGGCCTCGCCTACGGGCTCGACGTCCCGTTCGTGCCCGTCCACCACGTGGAGGGGCACGCCGTCTCGCCGTTCCTCTCCGTCGAGGGTGGCCCGGCGGAGGCGGTGCCGGAGGCCTTCAGCGCCCTGGTCGTCTCCGGCGGCCACACCCACCTCTACGCGGTCTCGACGCGCGGCATCGAGCTCCTGGCCAGGACGCGGGACGACGCCGCCGGCGAGGCGTACGACAAGGTCGCGAAGATGGCCGGACTCGGCTACCCGGGCGGACCGGTGGTCGACCGGCTGGCGCGGAGCGGCAAGGCGAAGGCGCCCTTCTCGATCGCCCGCTTCAAGGACGACACGCTCGACTTCAGCTTCTCCGGCCTGAAGACCGCGGTGCGCGAGCGGCTCGCAGGATGCGAGCGGCTCGCAGGTTGCGAGCGGCACGGCGGCGGAGAGGCGGACCTCGCGGACCTGATGCACGACTTCCAGGAGGCCGTCGTGGCCCAGCTCGAGGATCGGCTCTCCCGGGCCCTGGAGCGCCGGCGGTTTCGCGTCCTCTCGGTGTCGGGGGGCGTCGCGGCGAACTCCCTCCTGCGGGAGCGCCTGGCGGCGTGGGGGACGCGGCGAGGGATCGACGTCGTGCTGCCGCACCGGGCGCTCACGTCGGACAACGCGGCGATGATCGCGTTCGCCGGCCTGCTCCGGTTCCGGCGGGGGGAGACCGGCGAGGGAGTCGACGCACCGGCGCGCTCGCGCTGGCCGCTGGAGACCGTTCGCTGATGGGATCCCAGGACCGGTGGACCCCCAAGGCGGGTACCTCATCCGGCCTCGGGCGTCTGGCGCGCGGCGGGGCGATCGTCCTCGTCCCGGCGGCCCTCGTGCTCGGCCTTTCGATCATCCGGTCGCGGAGCGTCGGGGACCCGCGGCCGGTCCCGGCAGGGGCGCCGCGCCCCGAAGGCCGGGCGGTCGAGGGAGGGCACGCGAGCGGCGTGAGAGCAGGGCCGGGCGCGGAGCGAAGCAGGCGCACCGACGAGCCATCCGGGGCCGAGGCGCCGACGGCGGCAGCTCCGGCCACCGTACCCGGCGAGCCGGTGCTCACCGGCGCGCTCCAGGGTCCGCTCCGGGCCACGGTCGCGATCCTCGCGGGCACGGCCGGGCGCTCCGTCGTCGGGTCCGGGATGGTCTGCTCGGAGAACGGCACTCTCGTCACCCGCGCACGTCTCGTCGCCGAGGCCGAGTGGATCGTCGCCCGGCTCTTCGATGGCCGGCGTCTGTCGGCGCGGGTTCTGCGCCTCGACAGGGGCCTGGATCTGGCCGTGCTGGCGGTCCCGATCGACGAGCCGCTTCCGACGGTCCTCCTGGGATCGACGGCCGAGCTCCGAGCCGGCGACGCCGTCTACGCCCTCGGAGCGGCGGTGCGGGAGGGTCGTGGTTCGACGGCCACGCGGGGGGCCCTGATCGGGCTGCGCGACGGGGATTTCCTCCGGTCCGCGGGTCAGATCGAGACGCGGACGTTCCTGATGCACGACGCTGCGCTGGACCCGGAGAAAGACGGCGGACCGCTCGTCGACGAGGCCGGCCGCGTGATCGGGTTGACCACGTGGACGGAGAGGGAGTCGGTGGGCCCCGGTCTCGCGATCACCGTCGAAGACGTGGCGAGGATCCTGCGCGAAGCGAAGGACGAGCCGGCGAGGTCCGTTCACTCGCCATGACGGCGCTCCTCGGCTAGGATGCAGGGTTCGGCCGCCCGGCCGAGACCGAACATGACCGACCCGACGCACATCCGGAACTTCTCGATCGTCGCGCACATCGACCACGGGAAGACCACGCTCTCCGACCGGATCCTCGAGATCACCGGCGCGCTGACGGCGCGCGAGATGACCCAGCAGGTGCTCGACGACAACCCGATCGAGAAGGAGCGCGGCATCACCATCAAGGCCCGCTCGGTCACGCTGAAGTACCGCTCGGAGGACGGGACGGACTACGTCCTGAACCTCATCGACACGCCGGGCCACGTCGACTTCACGTACGAGGTGTCCCGCTCGCTGGCCGCCTGCGAAGGCGCGGTGCTGGTCGTCGACGCGACGCAGGGCGTGGAGGCGCAGACCCTCGCCAACGCCTACCTCGCGATCCACAACGACCTGACGATCGTCCCGTGCATCAACAAGATCGACCTGCCCTCCGCCGTCCCCGAGATGGCGCGCGAGCAGATCGAGGAGGTGATCGGGATCCCGGCGAAGCACGCCGCTCTGACGTCGGGGAAGGTCGGCACGGGCGTGCGCGACCTGCTGGAGCAGATCGTCCACGAGGTGCCGGCCCCCACCGGGAGCCCGGACGGCCCGCTCAGGGCGCTCCTCTTCGACTCGTGGTTCGACATCTACCGGGGCGTCACCTGCCTGGTCCGCGTGAAGGACGGCACCGTGAAGGCCGGGACGAGGGTCCGGCTGATGGGCTCGGGCCTGGTCGCCGAGGTGCAGGAGGTCGGCATCTTCAACCCGAAGCCGCAGGTGGTCGGCGAGCTGTCGGTGGGCGAGGTCGGCTACGTCATCGCCGGGATCAAGGAGCTCCACGCCACGAAGATCGGAGACACGATGACCGGGGCGGAGCGGCCGTGCGCCGAGGCTCTGCCGGGCTTCCAGGACGTCAAGCCGATGGTCTTCGCGTCGCTCTTTCCGACGGAGTCGGACGCGTACGAGAACCTGCGCGACGCCATGGAGAAGCTGCGCCTCAACGACGCCTCGTTCACGTTCGAGCCGGAATCGTCCACGGCCCTCGGCTTCGGCTTCCGCTGCGGCTACCTCGGCCTCCTCCACATGGAGATCATCCAGGAGCGCCTGGAGCGCGAGTTCAACCTGTCGCTCGTCACGACCGCGCCGTCCGTTCCCTACGAGGTGAAGACGACGCGCGGCGAGTGGCTCGAGATCTCCAACCCGGTGAAGCTCCCCGACCCGCAGTACATCGACGAGATCCGGGAGCCGTACATCCTGGCGACGATCATCACCAAGGACGAGTTCCTGGGCGGCCTCCTGGCGCTCGCCGAGGAGCGCCGCGGCACGCAGGTGTCGCTCGAGTACGCCGGGACGCAGCGGGCCGTCCTGAAGTACGAGTTCCCGCTCAACGAGGTGGTGCTCGACTTCTACGACAAGCTGAAATCGATCTCCAAGGGCTACGCCTCGTTCGACTACCAGCTCACCGACTACCGCGCGGGAGACCTCGTCAAGCTCGACGTCCTCATCAACGGCGAGGCCGTCGACGCGCTGGCGTTCATCGTCCACCGCTCCAAGGCGCAGACCAAGGGGCGCTCCCTCGTCGACAAGATGAAGGAGATGATCCCGCAGCAGATGTTCGAGGTGATCATCCAGGCGGCGATCGGCTCGAAGATCCTGGCGCGCTCCACGGTCAAGGCGCTCCGCAAGAACGTCCTCGCCAAGTGCTACGGCGGCGACATCACACGGAAGAAGAAGCTGCTCGAGAAGCAGAAGGAAGGGAAGCGGCGGATGAAGAAGGTCGGCCGCGTCGAGCTCCCGCAGGAGGCGTTCCTGGCCGTGCTGAAGGTCGATTGACGCCAGGCGAGGCCCCGGTCGGCCCGGTACCGAGGACCCCCGCCTGGCGCGAGTACGCCGAGGCGATCCTGGTCGCGGTCCTCCTCTCGCTCTTCTTCCGGACGTTCGTGTTCCAGCTGTACGAGATCCCCAGCCCGTCGATGGAGCCGAACCTCCTCCCCGGCGACCACATCGTCGTGAACAAGTTCGTCTACGGCCCGCACCGCGGACCGTGGGCCGCGCTCCTGCCGCACCGGGACCTGGCCCGGGGAGACGTGTTCGTCTTCCGTTTCCCGCCGGACCCGTCGCGGGACTTCATCAAGCGGGCGATCGGGCTGCCGGGCGAGACCGTCTCGATCGTCAGGAAGCGCGTCTCCGTGAACGGAGCGCCGCTCGAGGAGCCGTACGCGGTCTTCCGGGACCCGGACGTCGTCTCCGACGAGCCCGGGGCCCCGACGGCGGTGCGAAGGCGCGACCAGGGGCGGACGGAGGTCCCTGCGGACGGGGCGTTCGCGATGGGGGACAACCGGGACGATTCGCACGACTCGCGCTTCTGGGGGCCGGTCCCGATGAGCCACCTGAGAGGGCGCGCCGTGCTCGTCTTCTGGTCCCGGAACACCGAGGGCGACGCCGTGTTTCGCGGCCGAGGCGCGGGACTGCGCCGCGCGCTCGATACCGCGCTACACTTTTTCAAGAGGACGCGGTGGGAACGGACGTTCCGGCTGGTCCGTTGAGGGTGTCACAAGGAGGGGGATATGACCGTACGCCAGCAGCGGGGTGAAGGGGCCATGAAGGCCGTCATCTCGATCGTCGTGCTGATCGTCGTCGTGATCGCGGGCGCGAAGATCGTGCCGCTCCACGTCAAGGGCAACGAGTTCTGGGACACGATGCAGGAGCAGGCGAACTTCGGCGGGCTCCGGTCGCCGGAGAAGCTGCAGGACGCCATCTTCAACAAGGCGCAGGAGCTCGGCGTGCCGATCCAGAGGAACGAGATCAGTATCACGTCGCGCGGCCAGAACATCATCGTCTCGGCGAAGTACACCCAGACGGTCGATGTCTTCGGGTACAAGTACGTCTACAGCTTCGACCGGACCAGCGAGAAGCCGATCTTCTGAGCGGCCGGGGCGCCACGCCCCACCGGAGATGCCCACCCCTCCGCGCGCCCCCACCACCCTCGAGGACGTCCGGCTGGACGTTTTCCTCGACGTCGCCTGCCTCTTCCCCACCCGTTCCCGGGCCGCCGTCGCGTGCAAGGGAGGGAAGGTCGACCTGAACGGACGGGCCGCCGCGCCGCACAAGCTCGTGAAGGTGGGGGACGCGCTCGCGATCACGTTCGAGGGCGGACGGCGCACGTTCGTGGTGAAGGGCCTCGCGGAGCGCCACGTCCCGAAGGCCACGGCCCGGACGCTGGTCGAGGAGACGACTCCTCCGCCCTCCCCCGAAGCGCTGGAGGCCAGGCGTCTCGAGCGGCTCCTCGCCCCGCGGCAGGAGTCGGCGCGGCTCACCCGCCGCGAGCGCCGCGAACGGGACCGCTGGAGGGGCCTCTGAGGTTCCGGGCGCTCCGGGACGCGCTCGCACCCCTCCGGCCCCACGAGCTCCTCATCCTGGCGACCGAGGGGACCCTTCTTCTCCTGGTCCGCTTCGCGGCCGAGCTGCAGTTCCCGCTGGGCCGGTCGCTCGGCACGTGGATCGCGGCCATCCCGATGGTCCTTCTCGGTCTCCTCGGCGGCGGTCTCGTCCGGACCGTGCTCGCCGGCGTCGCGGGCGGGGCCTCCGGCGCGCTCCTCTACGCCCGCCGCTGGCTCGACGCCCGGCGGCTCGCCGACCTGGCGCGGCTCGTCCTCGGCCTCGCGCTCCTCGCTCACGCCTACGCCTGGCTGAAGATCTTCGTGCCGATCCTGAACCCCCGGCTCTTCGACGACTGGTTCTACGCCGCCGACAACGCCCTCTTCCTCGGGGTGAACCCGAACCGGCTGGTCCTGGGGCTCTTCAAGACCCCGTCCGCCCTCCGCTTCTTCGACTGGCAGTACGCGCGGTACTTCGACACGCTGGCCTTCGGCCTGCTGTGGTACCTCTCGTCGCTCTGCGTGATCGAGCGCCGGCGGTTCATGATGGCGTTCAGCGCCCTCTGGATCGGGTCGGCCTGGATCTACCTGGCGGTACCGACCCTCGGGCCGTGCTACACGCTCCCGGAGGACTACGTCGACGCGCACCGGGAGATGCCCCTCCAGAAGGTCACGCAGGACGCCCTGATCCACCAGTACGGGGCGGTGCGTGCCACGAAGCGGCGGGGCTACTCGCCGGAGCTCAATCCGGCGTACGGAGTCGCGGCGATGCCGAGCCTGCACGTCGGGGTCCAGGTCCTGCTGGCCCTCTGGTCGCGCGGACGCTCGCGCCTCCTCGCCCTCGGGTTCGGGCTGATGGCGATGCTGACGTTCATCGGTTCGCTGCTGTCCGGGTGGCACTACGCGGTCGACGGGTATGCCGGAGCGTTCCTCGCCGTGGGTGCGGCGTGGCTCGGCCAGCACGCTCCGGTCGGCCCGGTGTGGCCCCGGAGAGGGCCTAACATGCCGGCGTCGAGGACCGGATGAGGATCGTGCTTCACACGGGCAAGGGTGGGGTCGGCAAGACGACGATCTCGGCGGCGACGGGCCTGACCCTCGCGGCGCGGGGCCTGAAGACGCTGGTGATGTCGGTCGACGCGGCCCACTCGCTGGCCGATTCGTTCGACCTGGACGTCGCGCTGACGGACCGGAGCCGCGGCGTGCCGGTCGCGGTGGCCGAGAATCTCTGGATCCAGGAGGTCGACGTCACCGAGGAGATCGGGCGGCACTGGAACGAGATCTCGGGCTACGTGACGACCCTCCTCGCCGTGACGGGCGTGGAGGAGGTCCTGGCCGAGGAGCTGGCGATCTTCCCGGGGATGGACGAGGTCTCGGCCCTCCTCTACGTCAACCAGTACGCCCGGGAGAACGCCTACGACGTGCTCATCCTGGACTGCGCCCCCACCGGGGAGTCGCTCCGGTTCGTGTCGCTCCCGCCGACCCTCGACTGGTACATGAAGAAGCTGTTCCGGCTCGAGCGGTCGCTGCTCAAGGTGGCCCGGCCCCTCGCCCGGAAGGTCGTGGACGTCCCCCTTCCGTCCGATCGCTACTTCGACAACATCGAGTCTCTCGCGAAGAAGCTGGACGGGGTCGACGCGCTCCTGAAGGACCCCAGGAAGACGACGGTCCGGCTCGTCACGAACGCCGAGAAGATCGTCCTTCGGGAGACCCAGCGGGCGTTCATGTACTTCGGTCTCTACGGCTTCACCGTCGACGCCGTGATCGTGAACCGGCTGCTGCCGGCCGCCGTGCACGACCCGTTCTTCGCGAAGTGGCAGCGGACCCAGACGGAGTTCCTCGCCGAGGCGCACCGGTACTTCGACCCCGTCCCCATCTGGACGCTGCCGCTGCGCGACGACCAGGTCGTGGGCCGGGAGGCGCTCCGGACGCTCGGCACCGATCTCTACGAAGGCCGGGACCCGTCCGCCTCGTACCGCGCGGTGGCGCCGTACCGTTATCGGAAGGGGGGCGGCGGCTACGTCCTCTCCCTGGAGCTGCCGTTCGTGGAGAAGGACGAGGTGGACCTGGCGGTGGCCACCGGTGACCTGATCGTGAGGATCGGGAACGTGCGCCATCACGTGCCGATCCCGCGCACGCTCGCCAACCACGTCCCCGACGGCGCCAGGGTCGAGGACGGCAAGCTGACCGTGCGGTTCCTGCCGCCGAAGACGAGGCCGTCATGAAGGAGCGCCCGAGGAAGGAACGGAGGAAGAGGAACGCGTCCGGCGACCCGATCGACTCGGACTTCGGGCCGGGACCGGAGCCCGCTTCGGCGCAGGCGACGGGCACCGGGGGGCCGATCCCCGGTCTCGCGTGCGCGGGCGAGGGATGTCTCCTCAAGCCCGTCGCGGACCTGGTGGGGAAGTTCACCCTGCGCCTCGCGGTCGTGCACCGCGGGTCGATCTCCCGGGCGGCGTTCTCGGGGATCGAGCTCATGAAGGCCCTGCGTGACTTCCTGGACGAGGAGATCGCGATCGCCGAGCGCGCCACGAGCGGATCCGGCAAGCCGTCCCGCTACCAGAAGATCTCGGTGGAGTAGAGTCGTACGCTCAACATGGCCGGCATCTCCCAGTCCCACGAGGAGCTGATCCCCCTGGGCGTCGAGGATCGCCTCGCGGCCGGCGGGCACCTGTGGCACGAGGGGGATGCGGGGCACGAGGCGATCGTGCTGCTCGAGGGGATCCTGGAGGTCGTGCACGAGACGCCGGGAGCGGAGAGCGAGGTCGTGGTGCTGCGGACCCTGGAGCCGCGCGCGCTGGTGGGGGAGCTGGCCCTGCTCGACGGGAGCGCGCGCTCGGCCACCGTCCGGGCGCAGACGGACGTCAAGTTCGTGCGGGTCGCCGAGCCGGCGTTCAAGGAGTTCCTGCGCCGCCGCCCCGATCTCCTCGAGGAGCTCTTCTGGCAGCAGGTGGAGCGGGTCCGCACCCTGACCCGCGACGTGACCCGGACGCATAAACGCGCCATCACCGACCCGCTGACGCAGCTCTACAACTTCGGCTTCTTCCGGGAGCGGCTGAGGCTCGAGCTGGAGCGCGCGCAGGTGACCGGGGACCTCGTCTCGCTGGTGATCTTCGACATCGACCACTTCAAGCACTACAACGACCGGAACGGGCACCAGGAGGGCAACGCGGCGCTGGTGAAGGTCAGCGAGCTGCTCCGCGCCACGGGACGCCGCGGCGACATCGTGGCCCGATACGGCGGCGAGGAGTTCGTCGCGCTGCTGTACGGCGCCACGCGCGAGGAGGCCTGGCGGTTCGCCGAGACGTTCCGCGTCTCGGTCGAGACGAGCCCCTTCGAAGGCGGTCCGGGTCAGCCGCTGGGTCGGCTCACCATCAGCGGCGGGGTCGCCGCCTACCCGACGGACGCCGCGGACGACGAGACCCTCCTCGCCGCCGCCGACCGGAACCTCTATCGCGCCAAGGCGGAGGGCCGCAACCGGGTGGTGGCCACCCCGCCGCCCCCGCCGTCCGGAGTGATCCGCCGGTGAGTTCCCCTGTCCAGCGGCGGAAGCGGCCACTAGAATGGGCGCCCCGAAGAGCGAGCCCCGCGTCGGGCGGTCCACAGAGTTAGGGAGTAGCGGAATGCCGAGAATCCTCGTGGTTGACGACGACGAGATGAACCGCGACATGCTGTCCCGGCGCCTGGAGCGGAAGGGATATCAGGTCGATCTCGCCGTCAACGGGCAGGACGCCATCCAGCGGGCGACCGCGCAGATGCCCGACCTGATCCTGATGGACCTGTCGATGCCGGTGCTCGACGGCTACGAGGCGACGCGCCAGCTGAAGGCGAGCCCCGGGACGAAGGTGATCCCGATCATCGGCCTCTCCGCCCACGCAATGGTCGGGGACCGGGAGAAGGCGCTGCAGGCCGGCTGCGACGACTACGACACCAAGCCCGTGGAGCTGCCCCGGCTCCTCGGCAAGCTCGACCAGTACCTGAAGAAGGGCTGAGCGGCCCGGGGCCGCGGAGGACCGAAGGCACGTGGGTCTGTTCGATCGCCTCCTCGGAGGCTCCGAGGCCAAGCGCCGCGTCGAGGAGCTTCAGAAGCGCCTGAAGACGAGCCCGACGAACGTCTCCATCGCGGTGGAGCTCGCCGACGCGCTCGCCGAGACGGGCTCCGGGAAGACCGCGGTCCGGCTCCTCAACGAGCTGGGGCCCGTGCTCGTCAAGAAGGGCCAGTACATGGCGGCGATCGCCGTCTTCAAGAAGGTCGGCGACCTCGACCCGAAGGGGCTCGAGCCCGGCTCCGCCGCGTCCCGTCGCGAGCTCGAGCGCCTCCAGCTGGCCCAGGACTCGCGCACGCTCACGGCGCCGGCGCCGACCGGCCGCTCGGGCCGGACCGCACAGGAAGAGGCCGAGGCCCAGCAGAAGCGCGAGCAGATCCAGCCGGTCGTGGCCCAGATCCCGCTCTTCCGGGACGTGCCCCCGCACCTCATCGGCGAGCTGATCGAGAAGATCCACCTCAAGCCGTACCCGCCGGGCGAGACGCTGTTCCAGGAAGGATCGCCGGGCTCGTCGCTGCTCTTCGTCGTCTCCGGCGAGCTGACCGTGACCGGAAAGGGGGAGGCGGGCAAGGAGGTCCTCCTCTCGACGTTGAAGGCCGGAGACGTGGCCGGCGAGATGTCGTTCCTCTCCTCGATGCCCCGTAGCGCCACCGTCCGGACGAAGGCGCCCTCGGTGGTCCTGGAGATCGAGCGGCGAGCGGTGGACCCGCTCGTGCGCAAGAGCCCGAAGCTCAAGGAGTCGCTCCAGAAGCTGTACAAGGAGCGCGTGCTGAACGACGTGCTGGTGCGCTCCTCGCTCTTCGGCGGGCTCTCCCAGGCGGTGAGGGACGAGATCGCGCACCGCCTCGTTCCCCTCGACCTGGCGGCTGGCGAGGAGGTCTCGAGCGACGGGGACAACGTCGAGTCGCTCTTCCTGATCGCCCAGGGGCTGATCCGGATCTCGGTGAACGAAGGGGGGGAGGACGTCGAGCGCGCCATCCTCTACCCTCCGTCCTTCTTCCGGATCGGCGCCCAGGGCGCCAAGGCGACCACCGTCACCGACGTCGAGCTGTTCTGCCTCCGGCCCGCGGACCTCGCGCCTCTCCTGGCGGCGGACCCCCGGCTCTGGAAGGCGCTCGACGAGGTCCAGCTCGAGAGGCTGAGCGCGAAGAGGACCGGGGCGTCCGCGTGACGGCGAAGCTCGTCTTCGACGTCTGGGGCTGCCGCGGCTCGAGGAACCTCGTTCCCGACCGCTCGCGGATCGGCAACCGCACGTCGTCCTACTCGCTGCACGACGGGGACCTCCTCTTCGCCCTGGACGCGGGGCGCGGCCTGGCGGCGCTGGGCGCGGCGATGCGCCGGGAGCCGCGCTTCCGGCCGGTCCGCACGGTCCACCTCCTGATCACGCACGCCCACCTCGACCACTGGGAGGGGCTGAAGGACGTCGACTGGCTCTGGGAGAGGGAGAACGGCCTCGAGGTGACGGTGCACGGGACGGCCGAGGCGCTGGGCGCCGTGAGGGGCGGCTTCGAGCCTCCGGCCTACGTCGCCCTCGAGCGCCTCGCGATGGGCACCGTCAAGCGGCTCTCCTTCGTCGAGCGGCGGAGCGGAGACGTGACCACCGCCGGGCGCTGGGAGGTCCGGACGTTCCCGCTGTACCACTACAGCGGAGGCGGCGACGAGAAGCGCCACCTCTCCACCGTCGGCTACCGGCTGGAGGCCTCCGGCGGTCCCACGGTCGCGTACCTCTCGGACCACGAGCCGACCGGGCAGACGGCCGCCGCCGAGGCGGACGCCACGGCGGGCGCCGACCTCCTCCTCTACGACGCGCACTTCCCGGACCGTGCGGACCATGCCTTCGGGCACGGCTCCCAGGAGCACGCGGCCGACGTCGCCCGCCGGCACCCGGACGCGGTGGTCCTGGCCGGGCACCTCGGACCCACGCTGACCGACGCCGCGATCCGCGACGCGTTCCGGCGGCACGGCAAGGGTCTCCGCAACTTCCAGCTCGCCCGCGAGGGGCGGAGCTGGGTCTTCGACGCGCGGACGCGGCGGTTCGAGCCCGGGGGGCGCTGATGGCGGACGAGCCGGAGGAGAGGAAGCGGGCCGACTCGGCCACGCTGGGCCGGGAGGAGCAGGCCAAGGTCCGGCACGAGCTGCGGACGCCGATCAACCAGATCCTCGGCTACAGCGAGCTCCTGCAGGAGGAGGCCGAGGGGGACGGGCACCCCCAGTACATCCCGGACCTCCAGCGGATCCAGTCCGCGGCGCGCCGGCTCATCGGGATGGTCGACAACCTCTTCACGCCGTCCGGACAGAAGCCGGTCAGCAAGGAGACCCCGCGTCCCGAGCGGCCCGAGGGCGAGGCCCCGCAGCCGGAGGGGCCGCCGAAGCCGCCCGGTGAGCAGACCGGCGTGAAGTGGAGGGCCCTCTCGCCGAAGTCCGCTCCGCCGACCGAGCCGGAGAGCCAGCAGGTCGAGGTGTCGGCCCGCGACCGGCTCCTGGTGGTCGACGACAACGAGCTGAACCGCGACATGCTGTGCCGGAGGCTGAGGACGCGGGGCTACTCGGTGGACGTGGCGGAGGACGGGGAGCAGGCCCTCCTGAAGATCGGCTCCGAGCGGTTCGACGCCGTCCTTCTCGACGTGATGATGCCCGGGATCAGCGGCTTCGACGTGCTCAAGATCATGCGCACCCAGCACGCGGTCGCCGACCTGCCGGTCATCATGGCCACCGCCAAGGACGACAGCGAGGACATCGTCGAAGCGCTCCGGCTCGGCGCGAACGACTACGTCACCAAGCCGCTCGACTTCCCGGTCGTCCTGGCCCGCATCCAGACCCAGCTGTCGCTGAAGCGCGCCAAGGAGCGCGTGCAGAGGCTGGCCGAGGAGCTGGAGATCAGGAACCGGTTCATCCGGAAGACGTTCGGCCGCTACCTCTCCGACGAGGTCGTGGGCAGCCTCCTGGAGTCCTCCGAGGGCCTGCGCCTCGGGGGCGAGAGCCGCGTCGTGACGATCCTGATGTCCGACCTGCGGGGCTTCACGGCGGCGGCCGAGCGCCTCTCGCCGGAGCAGGTCGTGCGCGTGCTCAACAACTACCTCGGCACCATGGCCGACATCATCACCAAGTACCGGGGCACGATCGACGAGTTCATCGGCGACGCCATCCTGGTGATCTTCGGGGCCCCCTTCCCGGGCGACGACGACGCGCTGCGCGCCCTGGCGTGCGCGCTCGAGATGCAGCGGGCCATGGAGGTCGTCAACGCCTGGAACCGCAACGAAGGTCTGCCCGAGATCGAGATGGGGATCGGGATCAACACCGGAGAGGTGGTCGTCGGGAACATCGGCTCGCAGACGCGCGCCAAGTACGGGGTCGTCGGCAGTCACGTGAACCTGACCGGCCGGATCGAGGGGTGCACCGTCGGGGGGCAGATCCTGATCTCCGAGAGCAGCCTGCGGTTCGCGGGCGAAGGGGTCGTGACGGGGAAGAGCTTCTCCGTGAACGCCAAGGGGTTCAGCGATCCGGTCACCCTTCACGACCTCCGCGGCGTCCACGGGCGCTACGAGCTCGACCTCGCCGGGACGGAGCCGGACCTCGTCCCGCTGGAGACGCCGGTCCCGATCCGCTACTCGATCCTGTCGGAGAAGACCGTCGGCGACGACACCTTCCCCGGCACGTTCGTGAGCCTCTCGCCGCGCGGGGCCGAGGTGCGCGCGGCGCAGGCGGTCCCGCTCCTCGGGAACGTGAAGATCCGGCTCGAAGGGCTCGAGGCGGCCGACGTGCACGGCGACCTCTACGCGAAGGTCGTGGAGTCGCCTCTTCCCGACCGTCCCGGCTTCAGCGTGATCTTCACGCGGATCCCTCCCGAGGTGGCGGAGCACCTGCACCGCCTCGTTTGAGGTCTCGGGCCCCGGCGATCTCGTCGACGACGGCTCGCGCGGCGGCGAACGGGTCGGAGGCTCCGGTGATCGGCCGGCCCACCACCAGGATGTCGGCGCCGGCCGAGATCGCCGCGGCGGGCGTCGCCACCCGCCTCTGATCGCCCGCGTCGCTTCCCGCGGGGCGCACTCCAGGCACCACCAGCAGGAAGCCGGGACCGCACGCCGAGCGGATCGCGGCGATCTCGTTCGGGGAGCAGACGACCCCGTCGAGCCCGGCCTCCCGGGTCAGGGCGGCGAGCCGGACCGCGGCCTCGGCCGGGGTACCGTCCAAACCGACCTCGCCGAGCGCGGCAGCGTCGAGCGACGTCAGAACGGTCACGGCGATCACCAGGGGGCGTCTCAGACCGGCGGCCGCGGCGGCATCCCGCGCGGCGTCGGCTCCCGCACGCATCATCTCCCGCCCGCCCGAGGCGTGGACGTTGATCAGGAACGCCCCGGTGCGCGCCGCGGCGGCGGCCGCGCCGGCCACGGTGTTCGGGATGTCGTGGAGCTTCAGGTCGAGGAAGACGTCGACGCCGCTCGCGACGATCTCGCGGACCACCCCGGGCCCGTGCGAGACGAACGACTGGAGGCCCAGCTTCATCACCCCGGCGGCCGGGGCCAGCCTCCGCGCCAGCGCGACCGCCTCGGCGCGGCCGTCGAGGTCGAGCGCCACGGCGAGCCGCTCGCGCGGGGTCCTCTCGGGTGTCAAAGGCCCGACGCGCCGCGCAGGTTCTTCTTGATGGAGCGGCGGTTCTTGAGCTTGGCGCTGTTGATCGTGTAGTCGACGGTGCCCTCGAGGGTGAGCCACGACGCGACCGCCTTGCCACCGGCCCGGGCCGGCGTCAGCTTCCAGCCCGGCAGGGACCTGCGGACCCAGGCCAGGACCAGCGGCTCGTTCTCGCTTCCGACCGGCACCAGCCGGGAGACGGCCCCGGCCGCGGACACCTCGACGAGAGCGCTGACGTGGGACTTCTGCCGGGAGCCGTCGAAGTCCCAGCCGGTCTTCGCCGGGTTCGGCGGCACGTCGGTGTCCTCGACGGAGATCGCCCCGGGCTCCTTCGGCTCGATCTCCCTCGGGTAGCGGGCCAGCCACCCGTCGCCGGGGGTCTCCGGGAGAGGCACCGTGAGCGGGTCGTCCCGCTTGACCGGACTCAAGGTCAGGTCGGTCCAGGCCCCCTTCTCCAGGTCGACGAGGAGCTCGAGCCCGAGCGTGGCCCAGGTCGCGACCGGGGAGCCGCCCTTGGTGGCGGGGGCGTACTTCCACTTCTGGGCCAGCGTCGGGACGGGTGCCGCGAGGGCGCGCAGGGGGGGCTCGACCGCGACGGCCTCGAGAACCCGTCCGGTGGCGTCGACGTGGACCGCGACGGCGAGGAGGCAGAGGCTCTCGAGCTCCGCCAGGGGCGGCCTCGCGACCGAGAGGACGGCCGAGCTGTCGACCGGACGGAAGAGCGGATGGACGTAGGCCACCTCGGCCGGGGCGAGCGCGGCCGGGTCCGGCAGGGCCTCGATGGCGTCCGTGCGGCTGCTCTGACCGGAGGCCGGGAGGGAGAGGCCCGCGACGAGCAGGACGGCGAGTGCGGCGGGTCTCATCCGGCGCGGATTCTATCCCTTCGCCTCTCCCCAGTTCGGCCCGATCCCGACGTCGACCGTGAGCGGCACCGCGAGCGATGCGGCCCCTTCCATCGTCTCCTTCGCCAGGGACGTGGTCCGCTCCGCGTCGTCGGCGTCGCATTCGAGCACCAGCTCGTCATGGACCTGCAGGAGGAGCCGGGCGGTGGGGATCCGCGCGGACAGCTCGGCGTCGAGGGCGATCATCGCCTTCTTGATCAGGTCGGCGGCCGATCCCTGGAAAGGCGCGTTCATCGCCATCCGCTCGGCGTTGGTCCGCACCGCATGGTTGCGGTCGCCGAGGCCCGGGATCGGCCGGAGCCGTCCGAAGATCGTCTCGGTGGCCCCCCGCTCGCGGGCCTTCACCAGGATCGCGTCGAGGCAGGCGCGGATCTTCGGGAAGCGGTCGAAGTACGCCTTGATGAACGTCTTCGCCTCGGCCTGCGGGACTCCGAGCTGGCCCGCCAGCGCGTACGGCCCCATGCCGTAGAGGATCCCGAAGTTGATCGTCTTGGCCCCGCGCCGCTGGTCGGGGCTGACGAGCGCCGGGTCGATGCCGAAGATCCGCGCGGCCGTGGCGCGATGGATGTCCTCCCCGTTCCGGAACACCTCGATCAGCGCCTCGTCGCCGGAGAGGTGCGCCAGGATCCGCAGCTCGATCTGGGAGTAGTCGGCGGCCACCAGGATCCGCCCCGGCGGCGCCACGAAGGCCCGCCGGATCGTGCGGCCCGCCTCGGAGCGGATCGGGATGTTCTGGAGGTTCGGGTCGTTCGAGGAGAGCCGGCCGGTGGCCGCCACCGCCTGGTCGAACCGCGTGTGGATCCGCCCGTCGGCCGCCACGTGAAGCGGCAGGGCGTCGGCGTACGTCCCCTTCAGCTTCGACAGCTCGCGCCATTCGAGGACGAGGCCGGGCAGGGGTCCCGCCGCGCGCCCGGCCAGCTCCTCGAGGACGTCGGAGTCGGTCGCGTACGACTTCGTCTTCGAGGTCTTCCGGAGGACCGGATAGCCGAGCTTCTCGAACAGGATCCGTCCGAGCTGGGCCGGTGAGCCGACGTTGAAGCTCTCGCCCGCGGCCCCGTGGATCTCGGCTTCGAGGCGCATCAGGCGGCGCGAGAAGTCGTGCGACATCTCGGCCAGGAAGCGCCGGTCGACCGCGATTCCGGCGGCCTCCATCCGGGCCAGCACGGGGACGAGGGGCAGCTCGATCTCGTGGAGCACGCGCCGGAGCGGCTCGCCCGCGGCGCCCGCGAGGCGGGGGGCCAGCGCGTCGCGCAGCTCGAGGGGGACGGCCGCCCGCGGCGCGGCGTAGCGAAGCCCGGCTTCCCCGGAGAGCGCCTCGGCGGAGTCGAAGCCGCCGGCTCCGGCGACCTCCTTCACGGTCGGGATCGTGTCGGCCGGACGGTCCAGGAACGCCCGCGCGTCTCCCGCCAGGTCGTGGGCGTGGAGCCCGGGCGACACCATGTACGCCTCGAGCATCACGTCCTCGGCCCGAGCCGGCGGGGCGACGGCGAGGAGCGCGGCCGCCTGGTGGAGGCGCTTGACGTCATGTGACACGACGGTCACGTGAGCGAGGAGCGCGGAGAGAGCGCCGCGCCCGTCGCCGTCCTCCAGCGAGAACGCGACGACGCCGTCCGGGAGGGCCACGGCCGCGGCGAGCGGCCGCGGCGGGTAC
>CAYLNK010000122.1:0-17108 GCA_964384675.1 uncultured Holophagales bacterium
GCGCGACGGACGCGCCCGCCCGGCGGCGAGCCGGCGGCGCAGCCTCCGCTCGAAGCCGGTGGAGAGGCGCGGCACCGGGAGCGTCCGCAGCGGGGCGAGCGGATCGAGCGGGTCGTCGTTCATCGGCTCTCCTCGAGGTCGGCGCGCAGGCGTTCACGCGCGCGGTGCAGGTGGGACTTGACGGTGCCCTCCGGGAGAGCGAGCGTTCGGGCCACCTCCCCGACGTCGAGGCCCATCCAGTAGTGGAGCAGGACCGCGGCGCGCTGGGCGTCGGGAAGGCGATCGACCCTGCGGAGCAGGCGCCGCCGCCGCTGACGGGCCATGGCCGTCGCCAGCGGGTCTACGCCCTCGGGCGCGGGAACGTCGGCCAGCACGTCGTCGCCCACGTGGGTCTTCCGGTACCGGGCCAGGCGCTTGCGGTCGACGGCGGCTCGGAACGCGACGCGATAGAGCCACGTCGAGAGGCGGCTCTCCCCGCGGAACGCGGGCAGGGCCCGGTACAGCTTCACGAGCACGTCCTGGGTCACATCCTCGGCGTCCGGCGCGAAGCCGGGACCGAGGACCGAGAGCGCGATCCGGAAGACGTCCTCGCGGTGCCGGGCGACCAGCGAGTCGAAGAGCGACTCCTCGCTTGCGGCCGGCGCGCCGGCGGGCGGCTGACCCGGGGCACCCCCGAGCGCCAGGAGGAGGGCCGCCCCGAGCTCGGGATCGACGACCGTCGTCGCCTCAAGCATTCGACCCGGCGGCATCCCCGTCGTCGTCCACCGTCGGAGGGTTCACCAGCATCGCGAAGAAGACCAGCCCGACGCCGACGAGGATCGGAATCGTGCCGAGGGGCCGGAGCGCGGCCAGCTCGGTCGCGTACGGCGAGAGGAGCCCCGCGGCCGCCGCCGGTATCTCGCGGAACGCCACCTGGAAGCCGACGCCGCCCATGAAGAGCACGATTCCCGCTCCGAGCGCGCCCCGCGCGCCCCAGTCGGGGCCGGCCTCGCGAGGGGGCTCGGGCAGCCACCGCGCCAGCTCGCCCGCCGGCTCCGGGACGGGAAGCCCCTTCTCGAGAGCCGTCATCGTCTCGCGATGGATCATCTCCCGGACCTTCACCACCTTCTGCTCACGGAGATGCTCGACGGCGACGTGCGCCCACCGGAGCCCGAGGATCAGCGCCACCGCGATCGCCGCCAGGACCTCTGCGTCGTGCATGTTCGTCCCTCCCTTCAGGGAATGAGACGAGGGGTGGCCCCCCGCCGGTTGCAGCGCGCCGGTCAGCCGGCGCCGACGGTGACGATCACCGATCCGCCGTCCGGTGCGACCGCGATCGGCACGTCGAGGAAGCGCCGGATCACGTCGACGTTCGTCGTCGCGTGGCGGGAAAGCGGAGCCGTGCGGAAACGTCCGCCCGCGCCCACGGCGAGCGGCAGCAGCAGCTGGTCGGCGAGGTGCTCGCCGACTGGAACGTCCGCGGCCAGGTAGGCGCGCATCGCGTCGACGGCGTGCCCGGCCACCGCCTCGGCGCTGACGCCCTTCTCTCCGAAGCCGGTGACGACCTCCGTGGCCGTCGCCGAGGACACCTCGAGCGTCACGACGTTGCCGATCCCGTGCCCGCCCTCGAGCGCCACCGCCTCCAGCGACTCGCGACCCCAGCCGAGCTTCTCGGCGACGACCGCGAGCTCCCGGTCGGCCACGTGGCGCGGCAGGCCGGTGACGATCGCCCGCGCGTGGCGCGACGTGATCTCCCCGCGGGTGACGAGGTCGAGCCGCTCCCAGCGGGACGGCGCGATCACGGTGACGGTGAACGACCCGCCGCCCGCCGGGTAGAAGCCCGGCCGCTCGAGCGTCGCCTCCGCCGAGGCGCCGAGCCGGCGCAGCATCGGGAAGAAGACGCGGTCCAGGAAGTCGAACGGCGGCGCGGACGGGTTGTGCGTCCCGCCCGCCAGACGCAGCGTCGACGTCCCGCCCGTCATCAGCAGCGCCGGGAGGACCGTCTGGAAGACGAGCGTCGTCGAGCCGGCCGTGCCGACCGAGAACGTGTGCTCCCCGGCCGTGGGCTTCCCCGGCTGGAACGTCAGGGCGGTCGAGCCGGGCGTCGCGCCATCGGCCTCGGCGCGACCCACGGCGCACGCCGCCTCCACCGCCGTCAGGTGCTGGCGCAGGAGCCCCGGCTTCTTCCGGCCGGCGCGGATCCGCTCGATGCGGAACGGCTGGCCGGTGACGAGGGAGAGGGCGAGCGAAGTCCGGAGGATCTGTCCCCCGCCCTCTCCCAGCGATCCGTCGATGGTGATCACGATCTACCCCTTCACGCAGACGACCTGCTTCAACGTGTGGACGATCTCCACCAGGTCCTTCTGCGCCTCCATCACGGCGTCGATCGACTTGTACGCCGCCGGCGTCTCGTCGATCACGCCCTTGTCCTTCCGGCACTCGACGCCGGCGGTCGCCTTCTCGTGGTCCTCCACGGTGAAGCGGCGCTTCGCCTCGGTGCGCGACATCGTGCGGCCCGCGCCGTGGCTGCACGACTCGAAGCTCTCCGGGTTGCCGAGGCCGCGCACGATGTACGTCCGCGCGCCCATGCTGCCCGGGATGATCCCCAGGTCGCCGCGCCCGGCGCGCACGGCGCCCTTGCGGGTCAGATAGACGTCCTTGCCGTAGTGGTGCTCCTTCTCCACGTAGTTGTGGTGGCAGTTCACGACGAGGAGGTCGGCGCGGAACGGCGGGAGCCCGGGGACCTTCGCCAGGGCCGCGAGGAGGTTCGCCATCATCAGCTGCCGGTTGCGGCGCGCGTAGCTCTGGGCCCACGAGACACCGGCCACGTAGTCGTCGAAGTGCTGAGTCCCCTCCGAGAGGTAGGCGAGGTCGCGGTCCGGCAGCTCGATGTGGTGGATCCTCATGTCCTCCTTGGCGAGCTCGATGAAGTAGGTGCCGATCTTGTTCCCGACGCCGCGCGAGCCGCTGTGGAGGACGACCCAGACGCCCTGGGCCTCGTCGAGGCACACCTCGATGAAGTGGTTCCCGGTCCCGAGCGTGCCGAGGTGGGTGACGTGGTTCGCCCGGGCGATCGCCGGGTGCCTCTCGGTGAGCGCGGCGAGGCGAGGCGCCAGCTCCGCCCACGCCTGCTCGACGTGCGGCGGCACGTTCCGCCACGCGCCCCGATCGCTGCGACGTCCGTCCTCGGTGCGTCCGTGCGGCACCGCGGCCTCGATCGCCGCGCGCATCTCGTGCAGGTTCTCCGGCAGGTCCGCCGCGACGAGGTCCGTCTTGACGGCCATCATCCCGCAGCCGATGTCGACCCCGACCGCGGCCGGGATGATCGCCCGGTACGTCGGGACGACGCTCCCGATCGTCGCCCCCTTGCCGAGGTGGACGTCGGGCATCGCCGCCACCCACTTGTGGATGAACGGGAGCCGGGCGAGGTTCCGGAGCTGCTGCGCCGCGTCCTTCTCGAACGGGACGCCGCGCGTCCAGGTCTTGACGGGCACGCCGCCGTCGACGGTGAGGACCTCGTAGTTGCGTTCGGTCATGGGGTCTCCTGAATGGTGCGACGAGGGTTGCCGGGACGGACTGCTCTACCCAGTTGAGCTACGACCCCGGACCGTGGAGTCGCCGGGTCTCGAACCCGGAACATGTAGTCACGGCTGCATTCGCACCGCTGACGTGGTTGACTCTCGAGATCGGCGGCGACGAGGTGGTGAAGAGACGTCTTTCCGGCGCTCCATCCTGAGCTACCGCTTTCGCGGCCCGGGACTCTCACCCGGGGACCTCCGGAGGCAATGTAGTCCCTCCGGCATTCGCCGCTTCTCGTTTCGTTTCAAAGAAAGGGACCGGGGCGACGAGCGGTTGTCGAGACCTTACATGTTGCAGATGTAGTCCCGACGGCATTCACCCCGGTCCGTGATCGTCACTCAGCGCGCGGAGGGGGCCCGGGGGAGCCCGGCGCCCGGGTTCCCCCGGATCAGATCGTCACCTCCTCGATCCTCGACACCCAGTGGCCGGGCGCCATCCGTCCCGCCGCGAAGTCGGCCACCAGGCCGAACACCGCGTCGGAGAAGCCACCCACGTTCAGCACGTCCTCCCGTTCGGCGGCCTGGGTCGTCGTCGACGGCACCAGGTCGATGCAGACGAGCCTCGCCCTCGGGTTCCTCGCCGCAAACGCGCTCCACTCCGCCATCATCGCCGTGGCGCCCGGCCTCCGGGCGTCGACCCACGACTCGTTGTCCGACACGAAGATCACCATCTCGCCCCGCGCCTTCCTCTGGTTCAGGAGCGCGAGCGGAGCCGAGCAGCTCGTGCCACCTCCGCCCACCGCCGCCAGCTTCTGCGCGTTCTTCATCACACCTTCCTCCGGGTCGAGCCTCATCGGCACGACCTGCTGCTCGAACGGTAGGACCTCCGCTCCCCGGCTCTTCCTCACGATCGACGCGGCCATCAGCGCCGCGACGTCGACGCACCGCATGGTCGAGGTCGAGCCCTTCCGGTATCCCGTCACGGCGCACCGCATCGAGCCGGAGACGTCGGGACAGACGTAGACCTTCCCCTCGAGCGCCGGCACGTTCGCGATCGCGATCTCCATCGCCTGCTCGAGGGCCTTCGTGACGATCGCCGGCACACCGGGCGACGCCGCACGCGCGGCCGCGAGGAGCTGGTACGGGAAGACCCGCGCCCGCTCGATCGCCTCCCGGTTCCGGAGCCGAGCGACGATGGCCCCCGTCAGCGCGGCGTCCTCGAAGACGCCGTGCCGCGCGAAGGTGTTCAGGTTCATCCGCGTCGTCTGCCACGAGGCGTTCCGGGCGATCTCCTTCCAGACCCGCGGAGCCAGCTCGAGCCCCGTCAGCATCTGGAACGGCACGTCCGGGACGCTCGCCGCCTGCTCCGCCTTCCACGCCTCGAACTCCATCACCTCCCGCGGCAGCTCGGCCGCGTTCACGTCCTTTCCGATCAGGTAGCCGTAGAGCGCCCGCCGCGTCGCGTCCTTCGGCCGCGGGTGCGCCATCTTCACCACGTCCGCCAGAGACGGCGTGGTTCCCACCGACGCGTGAAACACCGTCCGGTCGCTCCTCGTCTCGAGCCACTCGGCGACGAGCTTCTTCGGCAGCGAGCCGAGCGACTTCCGGCCGACCGCCCCGGACCGCATGATCTGCACGAACGTCCGGAGCATCTTTCCGTCGTCGATCACTCTCCGGAAGACGTCGGGCAGGAGCACCGGCTCGGTGACCGAGAGGACCGCGCAGAGGAGCGCCGGGGCGTCTTTCAGGAACGCCTTCTCCCGCGAGTAGAGCGCCGCCTTCGCGAGGAACGTCCCGTCGACGCTCGACGCGAGCCGGAGGAGCGTCTCGAGCTGGTCCTCGGCCGACGCGTAGAAGGTGGCGTTGAGGCATCCGGTCGCCACGTACTGCGCGAGCGCCTGCTTCGGGCTCCGCACGTACGCCGGGGCCCCTTCCGAGTTCCGGCCCGTGGCGGCCGGCGCGAGCTTGCCCGGGGTCGTCCTGAAGAGCGTGCTGGCCATCGTCGTTCTCCTCGCTTCTCGATCCGGTACGTTGCGATCCCCGTGCCAGCCCTGGAGCGCCGCCTTGTTCCGCGACTTAGCCGGTCGGATAAACTCCGATCCCAATGGCGCGCCGCCGACCCACCGTCGCCCTGGGCCTCCTCGGCACCACCCTCGATCGGGGGAGGGGCCCGGGCCGCTGGGAGCTGTGGCGCCCCACCGTCGCGCTGTTCCAGCACGAGGACCTCCTGATCGACCGCTTCGAGATGCTCCTCACCTCGCCGAGGTTCGAGGCGCTCGCGGACGCGGTGGAGGCCGACATCGCGAGCGTCTCGCCCGAGACCACGATTCGGCGCCACGTCGTCCCGATGGCCGACCCGTGGGACTTCGAGGAGGTGTACGGCGCGCTCCTCGACTTCACGCGGACGCTGGCTTTCGATCCGGAGCGCGCGGACCTCCTCGTCCACATCACGACCGGCTCGCACGTCGCCCAGATCTGCCTCTTCCTCCTCGCCGAGACACGGGAGCTGCCGGGGAAGCTCCTCCAGACCACGCCGCCGGCGAGGAAGAGCGACGGCGGACCGGGGAGCTACCAGGTCATCGACCTCGACCTCTCCCGGTACGACCGGATCGCCGCCCGCTTCCAGCTCCGGCAGCGTTCGGACCTCTCGGCGCTGAAGTCGGGGATCGAGACGCGGAACCGCGCCTTCAACGAGCTGATCGCGAGGCTCGAGACGGTGGCGACGTCCTCGACCGCGCCGATCCTGCTCCTGGGCCCGACCGGCGCCGGCAAGTCGCGCCTGGCCCGACGGATCCACGAGCTGAAGAAGGCCCGGCGGAAGCTGGACGGACCGTTCGTGGACGTGAACTGCGCGACGCTGCGCGGCGACGGCGCGATGTCGACGCTCTTCGGGCACGAGAAGGGGGCGTTCACCGGCGCGGCGGAGAAGCGTACCGGCCTCCTGCGCGCCGCGCACGGTGGCCTCCTCTTCCTGGACGAGATCGGCGAGCTCGGGCCCGACGAGCAGGCGATGCTGCTCCGCGCCGTGGAGGAGAAGCGGTTCCTCCCGCTCGGGAGCGACCGGGAGGCGACGAGCGACTTCCAGCTCGTCGCGGGAACCAATCGCGACCTCTCCGACGACGTGCGGAAGGGGCGCTTCCGCGAGGACCTCCTCGCCCGCATCGACCTCTGGACGTTCCACCTGCCGCCGCTCCGGGAGCGGCCGGAAGACCTCGAGCCGAACCTCGAGCACGAGCTCGAGGCGTTCGCGGAACGGAACGGCGCGCGGGTGCGCCTGGTCCCCGCGGCGCGCGAGCGGTTCCTGGCGTTCGCCCGCTCGCCCGAGGCGCCGTGGTCCGCGAACTTCCGGGATCTGAACGCGGCCGTGACGCGTATGGCCACGCTCGCGCCGGGCGGTAGGATCACGACCGACGGAGTGGAGGACGAGATCGAGCGGCTGCGCGCGGCCTGGCACCGTCCCGCCGCCGTCGGAGGCGATGCGCCTCTGCTGGCTCAGGTCCTCGGCGCAGAGGCTGCCGCGCGTCTCGATCGCTTCGATGCCGTGCAGCTCGCCGACGTCCTGCGCGTCTGCCGGACGTCACGTTCGCTGTCCGAGGCCGGGCGCGCGCTCTTCGCCGCGTCGCGCGCGCGGAAGGCGAGCGTCAACGACGCCGACCGCCTGAGGAAGTACCTGGCGCGCTTCGGGCTCGACTGGGAGGCGGCGTCCGCGCGTCCCGGCGCGTGAGCGCCGCGGCTACGCGGGACCGACGCCTTCCGCGGCGGGAGCGGCCGGCGGGATCCACCACCCGTCGAGCTCGATCTCGACGGCGTCGAACGGCACGGCGCGGACCTTGTCGTCGCCAGCATGAGCGGCGCTCCCCGTCGATGATCTCCCCGATCTGGTGCTCCGGGAGCGCCACGAGGTCGTCGTAATTGGCCTCGCGACGGGGGACGGGGGATGACGACATGGAAGACAGCCCACACCCCGGTCCACGAGCGCCACCCCCGCGTTTGCCGGACTATCCTCCGCCACGGATGCTGCGCGCGCGGATCGACCACGCCGGAAGCCACCACCTCACGGTGGCGCGACGCGACGACGGCGGGGTGCGGCTCGACCTGGTGCACGGCGGCGCGGACCTCCGGTCCGTGCTCGACCGGGCGCTCCGGCGACACCTCGTGATCACCCTCGACGACACCGGCGAGACGCTCCGTTTCGCCCGCGAAGGACCGCTCGACCTGCCGGAGACCGCGCGCGCCGCCACGCTTCACCTGGGCGACGAGCGGCCGTTCCGGCTCCTCGGCCTGACGCTCGGCGACCCCGTCGACGTCGTCGCGCCGTACCGCCTCTCGCCGTTCGAGACGCGCTTCCTGGCGGACAACGGCGTGCCTCATCCCGTCGCACGGCCGGAGCTCGTGCCGTCCGGGCTCACCACCGACCTCCACACCCACTTCGCCGGCTGCGTGTCGCCGGACGACCTGATCGCCGTCGGCCTCGCCCACGACGTCTCCTACCCGGCCGAGCTCCTCGCGCGGGCCGGGATCCGCGTCGACCGGACGGGTGACGTCTCCCTGGCGTCCCTCGCCGCGCCGCTTCGCGCCCGTCTCGCGGCCGGCCTCGCCGTCCCGCTCGAGAAGCAGATCACCTTCCTCGAGATGGAGACGATCTACCGGCTGCGCACGCCGCTCACCAAGGGGAGAGCCGCGTTCGTGCCGCTCCTCGGCAGGGTCGCGTCGGACTACGCGGCGATGGGGGTGACGTACGTCGAGCTGTCGCTCTTCGACGTCCTCGACACGGAGCGCCTCCGTACGATCCACCGCGAGCTGCCGGCGATCGAGGAGAAGACGGGCGTCACCATCCGATTCCTGGCGGCGTTCAACCGCCACGACGACCCGGAGTGGGACCTCGACCTCGTGGAGCGGGTGAAGCAGCTGGCGAAGAGCCGCTACCTGGCCGGCGTCGACTTCATGGGACACGAGACGAACTCGACCCGCGCGTTCGCTCCGATCCTGTCGCGCCTGGCGGAGTGGGCGCACCGCGAGCGCCCCGGCTTCGTGCTGCGCGTGCACGCCGGCGAGAACCCGGCGCACCCGGAGAACGTGCGCGTCGCCCTCGAGAGCGTGGCCGGGCACGACGTGTCGCTCCGGATCGGCCACGGCCTCTACGGAGTCGACGATCGCACGCTCGACGCGCTGCGCCGCGCCGGGGCGATCGTGGAGTTCAACCTCAACTCCAACTTCGCGCTGAACAACCTCCAGACGTCGCTCGGCGCGCCGATCCGCCGGTACCTGGACGCCGGCGTCGACGTGGTCCTCGGCACCGACGGCTACGGCATCTACCGGAACGGCCCGGACCTCGAGGCGCAGGTCGCGCGCCTCTCGGGCGTGGACGACGCCGACCTGGCGCGGATCCGCGCGGCCGAGGGCCGTCACGTCGAGCGGCAGCGCGCGATCGCGACCTCGCTCCCGCGCGACCCCGAGGTCCCCGATCCCTCGCCGCCGCGCCACTACACCGACGGGATCGAGGCTCGAAAGCGGGAGGCGAAGGAGGCCCGCGACCAGGCTCTTCGCGACCGTCTCGACGCGCTCGGCATCCCGCTCCTCGACGGCGCGGCGGCCAGCGCCCTCCTCGCGGAGCGCACGGCGATCTCCGTCGCCGGCGCCTGGAGGAAGAGCTGGGAGATCGTCACTCCGCCGTGGCGCGAGACCGTCACCCGCGAGCTCCTTCGCCTCACCGACGCCCTCGACCCGGCACGCACGGCCTTCGTCACCGGCGGGACTCACTTCGGCGTGGAAGACCTCGTCCAGCGTGCCGCGGCGCGCCGCGGCATCCCGGTGCTGGGCGTCCTCGTCTGGGCGACACCGCCGGAGTCGATCGCCGCCGGGGCGATCACCCACGCCCACGTCGTCGGCGAGAAGCTGCACGGCAAGGCCGCGGGGCTCTACCGGCTGATGAAGGAGGCCGGCGGGCTTTGCCTCTTCGTGGGCGGCGGGACCATCGTGGGCGACGAGATCCAGACCGCGGTGAACCTCCGGCTGCCGCACCTCCTGATGGATGGCCCGGAAGGGGCCAGCACCGAGCACGCGCGTCTGTCCCCGGCGCGGGCTTTCACCACCGCCGACGAGGTGCTGGAGGCGCTCTCCCGGAAGGGGCGCTGGCACTCCGCCGACGACCCGTACTGGCACCTGGGCGCGAACCCCACGGTGGACGTCGTGGTGACGCGACGGAACCCGGCGACCGGCGTCGCCGAGCTGCTCCTGATCCAGCGCGACGACGAGGCGCCGACCGAAGCCGGCAAGTGGGCGCTGCCGGGCGGCTTCCAGACGACCGACGCCCCGCGCGGGACGCCGTGGACCCGGGGTCCGGAGAGCGCGCGCGACGCCGCGGCGCGGGAGCTCCTGGAGGAGACGGGCCTCGACGTGCGCGACCTCGCGGCCGGGCTGGTCCACGTGGGCGATTTCGAGGGGGACGGCCGCGACCCGCGCGACACCGAGACCGCCTGGAGCCGCTCCAGCGCCTTCGCGCTCCGGCTGCCGGACGACCGGGCGTCCGCCCCGATCGCGGGAGGGGACGACGCGGGCGATGCCCGCTGGTTCCCCGTCGACGCGCTGCCGCGGCCGCTCGCCTTCGACCACGACCGGATCGTGGCGAAGGGACTGGCCGCGCTCGGGCGGGTCTAGGGCGACTCCTCCGGTCCCAGGCGATCGACCTCGGCCCACAGGGCGTCGAGGTCGATGGTGAGGCCCGGGCAGCCCGGAACGCTCTCGATCCGGCCCTCGCTCCGGCCGAGCGCGTGCCGGTAGAGGCCATCGCCGCCCAGCTCCAGGATCTCCAGGGTCCGCAGCTCCGGGTCCACGATCCAGTACCACTTCACGCCGAACGCCGCGTAGTCGGCTACCTTCTCCACGCGATCCCGGCGCCCGTCGCGAGGGCTCGCCGAGACGATCTCGATCGCGAGGTCGGGCGGAACGCGCACGAGGCCGCGCCTCGGCGGGACATGGCCGCCCGGCAGGAAGAGAGAGAGGTCGGGCTTCCGGCCGCGTCCCTCGCGGACCGCGAACTTGGCATCGGAGCCACCCACGAAGCCACCCATCGGCCCGAGCCAGGCGCGCAGCAGATGTCCGAGCCACAGGACGATCAGCCCGTGGACGTAGTCGGGCATCTCCTCCTCCACGAGCTGCCCTTCGACGAGCTCACCCGGCTCGTCCTCGGGCAGGGCGTACCACTCCTCGAGCGTGACGCCCGGGCGATCCGGAGAGGAGGGTGCGGGAGCGACGCGGCTCACCGGGAAAGCGTACACCCGAGGTCCGGAATGCGTGGGGGACCCGCGCGCGCGGGCCCCCCCCGCGACGGATCAGAAGATGAGCTTGGCGGCCAGCTGGATCGTCCGCGGGCCGGAGGACGCCGACGGGGTCCCGAACGTGGAAGTCTGGGTGACCAGCCTTCCGCCGACCACGCTGTAGAGCTGGGTGCGGACGTTGCTCACGTTGGAGCGGTTCAGGAGGTTGAACGCCTCGGCGATCAGCTGGAAGCGGACGGCGCCGAAGTCGAACTCCTTGGTGAGGCGCGGGTCGAGCGTGATCTGGGAGGGGAGGCGGAACGTGCCGCGGCCCAGCCCCGGCGCGCGGTCGTTGTTCCGGTTGCCGTCGTTGTTCAGGTCGAACGTGCCGATGTTGGCCGTGAACGGCTGGCCGGTCGTGTACGAGAAGATGCCGCTGATGGACCAGCCGCCGAGGACCCACTTCGAGAGGAAGTCGTCGCCCTTCCAGTAGTCGAGGTTCCAGACGCCGGAAACGACGAAGCGGTGCGTGGCGTCGTTCTCGCCCGGGCCGTAGTCGTCGTCCAGGAAGAGCGGGTCCTGCGCGTACTTGATGTCGTCGCCCGCGTTGCCGGGGACGACGGCCGTGGAGTCGGGCTTGGTGTCGAGGACCTTGCTGTACGTGTACGAGAGCCGGCCCTGCCAGTGGTGCGAGTACCGCTTGATCAGCTCGATCGTGAGGCCGTTGTAGTTGGAGTCGCCCGTCGACTGGAAGTCGATGACGCGCGCGAAGTTGGCGAACGGCCGGGTGCTGCTGTAGAGGCGGTACGGGAGGGTGTTGCCCTGGTCGTCCTGGATCGTGGCGGCGGAGTACGCGCCGACGTTCACGTCGATCGAGCGCGAGAGGTGCTGGCCGCGCACGTACAGGTAGCTGAGCGCGACCGCGAAGTCGTCGGTCAGGCCCTGCTCGATCCCGGCCGAGGCCTGATGGACGATCGGGCTCTGATAGTCCTTGTCGAAGAAGAAGATCGACGGCTTCGTCGCCCCGGTGGTGGGGGCGGTGGCGAGCGTGCCCGGGTAGACGAGCGAGGCCGGGATGGCCGAGCCGCTGAGCGTGTAGCTCAGGACGTTGATGCCGTTGTTGGAGTGCGCGGTGCCGATCATGATGGCGGGTGTGCGGCCGTAGAACATGCCGTAGCCGGCGCGCACCACCATCTTGTCGTTGTTCTTCGGCGTCCAGGCGATCCCGAGGCGGGCCGCGATGTTGTTGCCGTCCTCCTTGATCACGCTGGTGTCGATGCCCGCGGCGAGGAGCTGCGGGTCGGGGTTCTGGACGGTCGGCTGGTGGATCCCCTGCCGGTCGTAGCGGACCCCGACGTTGAGGGTGAGGTTCGAGGCGGGGCGGAACTCGTCCTGGACGAACGCGGCGATCTCGGTGAGGTCCGGGTTCGTCGTGGCGCCCGAGGTGCCGACGCCCGCGAAGTTCTGCTGGTAGGTATCCGGCTTGCCCGCGTTGAAGGCGGCCAGCGTGTTGAACGTGTACGAGCCGCCGAAGAAGCCGGGGAAGAAGTTGAGGATCAGGTCACGGTTGAGGTCGAAGCCGAGCTTCAGCGTGTGCTTGTCGAAGAGGAGCGTCGCGGTGTCGGCGATCTGGTACCTGTCGATCGTCGTCTCGCGGGGGCTGAAGTTGTTCCGCCCCGAGGTGAGGATCGTCGTGCCGCCCTGGCGGATCGAGGCCTCCGGGCTGTTGCTGTTCGCCAGGCCCGGCTCGCTGTCCTTGGCGTACTGGCCCCGGAGCTCGTTGAAGAACCGTGAGGTGACGCTGGTCGAGAGGGAGGCCGTGACCGTGTCGGTCTTCACGAGCGAGTCGCCGGTGTGCTCGAACGCGTTGGTGATGCCGCCGTTCTCGAAGTTCTGGCCGGTGAAGTCCTGCCGGTTGTAGCGGAGCGAGAGCCGGCTGCCGCCGCCCAGCTCGGCGTCGACCTTGGCCAGGAAGACGTCCTGGTTCTGCGCGCGCTCCCAGCTGCTGGCGAGCGCCTGCACCTTGGCGAGACCGGCCTGGCTGGCGGCGTCGGTCGGGTAGCCGCCCTGCGGGACGCCGAGGACGATCGTGTTCGGGATGGTGTTCCGCTGCCCGTCGTAGTTCGCGAAGAAGAAGACCCGGTCCTTCACGATGGGGCCGCCCACGCTGGCCCCGAACTGGTCGAACTTGTAGGGCGCCTTGTCGCGGTTGTTGATCTCGTCGATGTAGTCGTTGGCGCGGATCGACTTGTCGCGCTTGAAGAAGAACGCGGCGCCGTGGAAATCGTTCGTGCCGGACTTGGTCACGACGTTGATGACGGCGCCGCCGGCGCGGCCGTACTCGGCCGAGTAGGCGTTCCGGTTCACCTGGAACTCCTGCACGGCGTCCTGGCTGAACTGGTACGGCGCCCGCCCCGACCCGGTGCGCCCGAGGGCCTGGCCGAAGAACGTGTTGTTGTTGTCGGCCCCATCCACGACGAGGCTGTTCAGGGTGCCGCGCTGGCCGGCGAAGCTGATGTCGCCGGCGCGGACGTCCTTCACCACGCCCGGCGTGGTCAGGACGAAGTCGATGAAGTTGCGCCCGTTCGTCGGCAGGTTGGTCACCGACGCCTCGTCGACCACCGAGCTCGACTGAGTGCGGGTCGTCTCGACGATCGGAGCCTGGGAGGTCACGGTCAGGGCCTCCGCCACGCCCGCGAGGCTCAGGTTGAGCTTCAGGGTGAGGTCGCCGCCGATCGTGACGGTGACGTCGTTGAGCTTCGCGGGGGTGAAGCCCGAGAGCTCGGCGGTGAACTGGTACTTGCCGACCGGCAGGCTCGGGAACGAGAACTGGCCGCCCGCGCCCGAGACCGTCTGGCGGGTCGCCGAGGTGCCCTGGTTCCTGGCCGTGACGCTGGCGCCCGGGATCGGGCCCCCGTTCGAGTCGACCACCGTGCCGCCGACCGACCCTCCCGGGCTCTGGGCGAAGGCCGCGAAGGGGACGAGGGCGGCGACGAGGGCCGGGACGAGCAGGCCAGAAAACGCTCTGGATCGCATTCGGGACTCCTTCTTCTTCATCATGGGTTCCGGTATTCCGAGGATATCGCGGAGCTCCTCAAGGAAGCATGAAGAGGGCGGTCCCGACGATCAGGGTCGGGAGGGCGGCGCCCAGGAAGAGGCCGGCCGGCGAGATCCCGTCCGGGAAGTAGCGGGAGAGGACCGCCTGTCCCGCCGGGTTCGGGGCGTTCGCGATCACGGTCAGCCCACCCCCCGTCACCGCGCCCATCACCACGGCGTGCTTCATCGCGTCGGAGAAGCCGGGCACGAGCGAGGCGAGGTAGGTGATCGCGGCGTTGTCGTTGAACGCGGTCAGGACGGTGGCCCCGAGCATCAGGGGAAACGCCGAGAGCCGGCCCAGGACCGGCGCGATCCACCATTGCTGGAGGGTCCCGTGGACGACCAGGCCCGCCAGGAAGAAGCCGACGAGGAGCGGCGGCTTCAGGTCGATGGGGCTCTGGTACGGAGCCGTCGCCTGGGCGAACGCCAGGAAGAAGAGGAACGCGCCGACGAAGATCGCCGGCGTGTGTCCGCTGAAGACGGTGAAGCCGAGGAACGCCAGGTGCGTGCCCGTCACCCAGATCGGGATCCGGGTCAGCGGACCGGTGGTGTCCGGCTCCACGCGCTCGCGGGACTTCCGATTCAGCTCGCGGAGCTCCTTCCAGAAGAAGGCGGCGTACAGCGCGTTGGACAGGACGATCCCGACCATCGCCTTCCACCCGAAGTGGGTCAGCATGAACCGGCTGTCCCAGCCCCAGCGGCCGGCGACCATGAGCACCGGCGGCGCGGCGAAATGCGTGAGCGTCCCGCCGACGGAGACGTTCACGAAGAGGAGGCCGAGCGTGGCGTAGCGCAGGCGCGGGCTCGGGTCGAGGTCGTACAGCTGACGGCCGAGGAGGAGCGCGCAGATGATCATCGCCGCCGGCTCGGTGATGAACGAGCCCAGGAGCGGGCCGGCGGTGAGGATCGAGAGCCACCAGGCGAGGGGGCTGCGCTTTCCGAGCGCCGCCAGGAGACCGACCGCGGACTCCGCGAACCGCAGCACCGGCCGCGTGGAGGCGATCGCCATGATCACCACGACGAACACGGCCTCGGTGAAGTTCACGCCGTGGGCGAGGAACGCCTCCGTGGTCTTCCAGCCCTTGGTGAACGTGATCACGCCGGCGAGCGGAAGCGCCCAGATGCCGAAGACGGCCTCCACCTCCCCGAAGAAGTGGAGGATCTCGGCCCGGAAGCTGAGCTCCTCCCCCTTCCGCGCCTGCAGCCGGTGCGAGAGCGCCAGGAACCTCGGCGCCAGGAAGGTGTGGAGCAGGGCCAGGAAGAAGATCCCCGTGGCGATCGCGTTGAGCGGCTCGGCCCTCGCACGCGACACGAGAACGTCGACGAGCCCGAGGCCCTCCTCGCCGGTGTAGCTCGCGAGCGCCGGAGGGAACGCCGGCGCCGACCCGGTCGCCGTCGGGCTCGCGGGCGCCCGCCCGGCCGCGAGGCTCACGAGAAGGACGAGGATCGCGGCGGCGCGGGACACCGCCGGATGATACGGATCAGCCGGCGAACAGAGCGTCGACGACGCCCTGCGTCTCCCGGCGCAGGCGCTCTCCCCGCTCGCTCGGAAGACCCCAGAGCGAGAACCCGGCCTGGACGAGCGTCCGGCCCCCCAGCCGCTCGGCGCCCATCCGGAAGAGCCCGTCGTGGAGCGGCTCCACGGTGGCGTAGAGCTCGCCGGGCCGATTGGCCAGCATCTCGCCGGCGAGGGCGTCTCCGAAGACCATTCGGGTCTCGTATCGGTCGCCGGGCCGGGCCGCGGCGAGGGAGGTCGTCAGGAGACCTCCGGCGAGCCTCGTCCACGCCTCGTCCGGCGGGACGTCGGTCGTCCGCATCGCCCAGGCCAGCTGGCGGGAGGTCCCGCGATGGCGGGTCAGGTAGTGGCGGAGGCTCCGGAGCTCGAAGACCCAGCCGGCGCGGGTCGCCTCCACCTCGTCGTCCCAGTCGCCGCCGTGCCCGAAGCCGCTGTGGACGAGGCGCAGGCGCGTGGAGGCCCCTCCGCCGGCCGTCGACAGCTCGTACTCCAGCCACAGGAGGACCGGAGGGCGGTCCGTCGGCTGCCCGTCGGCTCCGTAGGCCGGGCGCTCCTCGACGAGGCGCAGGCGCCGGCCTTCCTCCCAGGCGTCGATCTTCAGCTCCGAGCTCCAGGCGCCCCCCCAGGAGATGAAGATGGCGCCGCCCGGCCCGGGGGTCACCCGCGCGTCGGGCGGGAACCACCGGGTCAGCTCCGAGGCGTCGGTCAACGCGTTCCACACCTGGCCGGCGGGAGCCGGGATCTCGACGTCCAGCTCTATCCTCCGGGTCCCCTCGCTCATCACGGCTCCTTCTCCGGCCCGGACGCCGCGCTCGTCGCGGGCCACGCCGCCACGACGACCTCGAACGTCCGGCCGTGCGGCGCCGTCGGGTCGTCGTAGCGCGCGGCGAGCGCGGCCAGCGCGTTCGCCAGCTCCTCCGCGTACGCCGTCCGCTCCTGCGCGCTCCGGAACCGGACACGCGTCTCGAGCGTCAGCGTCGCCAGGCGCTTGCCCGTCGCCTCGGCCCGGGCGCGCAGCGCCGACAGCTCGCCGATCGCGCGGGCCGCCGTGGCGATCAGGTACGTGGCGCTGAAGCGGTCGCGGACCTCCTCGGGCGGCAGCCCCGCGACGCCGATCGCGGCCGGCGAAACGAGGTAGGCGCGGGCCGTGGCCCGCACCAGGCGCTCGACGCAGTTCCCCTTCCGGCGCTCCTCGACCAGCTCGACGAAGCCGGCCTTCTCCAGCTCGCGGAGGTGGTAGTTCACCTTCTGCCGCGGCAGGCCGATCCGCCGCGCCAGAGAGGACGCGGAGCCCGGCTCGCCGAGGCGCGTCAGCAGGTCCCGTCGCGTCGGGTCGAGGAGGAGGGCCGCGGAGGCGTCCCCCTCCACGATCCGCACGGTCCGCATCGCCGGAGGGACCCGCCGCGCCGCCGCTCGTGCCATGCGGACAATCTGGTACCGACAAATTGTTTTGTCAAGGTGAACGAAACCGTCGGACTACCTCCGGGGCGCGGGCGTCGGGCGGGCCTTGTACCGCTCCCAGAGGCGGCTGTGGCGGTCGGCCAGGTCGAGCGCCCTCCCGGCGTGGTAGAGCGCGGTGACGCGCGACGTGCCGTCCAGGGGATCGCCGCTCCAGACGACGACGTCCGCCTCCTTGCCCGCCTCGAGCGAGCCGATCCGCGCCTCCGCCCCGGCGATCCGCGCGGGCGTGAGCGTGACGGCGCGCAGCGCCTCGAGCCGGTCCAGCCCGAACGCCGCCGCCGT
>CAYLNK010000123.1:0-16979 GCA_964384675.1 uncultured Holophagales bacterium
ACGTCTCGCCGGAAGGGCCGCCGTGGCCGACTCGTCCCGCGGCGAGATGGTGCTGACTCCCCTCACGTCCGATCCGGGCGTGGCCGGCTCTCCGAGCCTCTCGCCCGACGGCGACACCGTGGCGTACAGCTCCGACAAGACCGGGAACTTCGAGATCTACGTGCGGCGCGCCTCCCGCGGGCGCGAGGTGAACATCACCAACAGCCCGGGGGACGACGTCCAGCCGGCGTTCTCCCCGGACGGGCAGCTGGTGGCCTTCGTCTCGACCCGTTCCTCGACCCGCGGTCTCACGCGCGTCAATCCCGATCAGGAGCCGACCGGCGGCGACCTCTGGGTCGCGCCGTCCCTGGGCGGCGAGGCGCGGCTGATCACCAAGGACGCGAACTTCCCCGCCTTCTCCCCCGACGGCAAGTTCCTCTACTTCGTGGGCGGCGAGGAGCGGCGGAACCGGATCCTCCGGGTCCCGCTGCTGGGCGGCGAGCCGGCGCCCGTGATCTCGCAGGCCGACCACCGCGGCGAGTATCGCCGGATCTCGATCTCTCCGGACGGGCAGTGGATCGTCTTCGGCGTCGCCTATCAGGGTGTCTTCGCGGCCCGGACCACGGGCGGAAAGGTGACGCGCCTGGACGACGGCGCACGGCCGACGTTCGTCGCCTCGCCCGGGAGCGGCCAGGTGAGGGTCCTCTGGTCGCGCCCGGACCAGAACCTCTGGGAGCAGACGTTCGACACGACGACGGGACGGCTCGTCGAGCCGCGGGATCGGGTCACGGTGGGCCGGGGCTGGGACACGGACGCCTCCGCGGACCCGACCGGCCGGAGGATCGCGTTCTCCTCGATCGACATCGTGGCGCAGATCGTCACCGCGCCGATCGGCCCGGACGGCCGCGCCCGCGGCCTGCGGCAGCTCCTCCCCGGTGCCGCGTACGACATGGACCCGTCCCTCTCTCCGTCGGGCGAGACGCTCGTGTTCGTCTCGGTCGGCCGCTGGCCCGGGCCGCAGCGCGTCTTCCGCGCGAACCTCTCCATGGGCACGCTCGCCCCGCTCTCCGAGCTGCCCGACATCAACGAGTCGAACCCGCTGATCTCTCCCGACGGCAGTTGGATCGCGTTCGAGCGGGACCTCGGCGACGGCCGCGGGAGCCTGCTCGTCGTGCCGGCCGAGGGGGGCGAGCCGCGCCTGGTGGCGACGGGCGCCGAGAAGAGCGTGGCGGTCTGGTTCCCCGACTCGAAGCGGATCCTCTTCCAGTCCCTCGGCACGCCGCGCACGGAGTTCCACGTCGCGTCGATCGACGGCGGCCCCACGAGGCCGCTGCTGCAGGAGCCGTACGACACGATGCACCCGACGATCTCGCCGGACGGCAAGTGGCTGGCGTTCGCCGGCAACCGCGACGGCGCGTTCGACGTGTTCATCAAGCCGCTCGACGGCGGGCCGGTCGAGAAGCGGGGCGCCACGCCGGGCCGGGACGGGCATCCGTTCTTCTCGAAGGACAGCCGGACGCTCTACTTCCAGCCGGGCCACCAGAACATCCTCTCGGTTCCGGTGGAGGGGGGCGAGCCGCGCGAGGTGACCTCCGAGCCGACGCTCGACCTCTACCTCGAGGCCCCCCGCCTCACGCCCGACGGCAAGTCGATCCTCCTCTCGCGCTGCACCTTCCGGTCGAGGATCCTGGTCCTGGAGCGGAAGGGCGCCTGACGGGCCGGGTCCCTACTGGACCTGGAGCGACTCCAGGTGCCGGATCAGGTTGTTGATCCGGAGCTGCACCTCGGGCTGCTGGGACTTGTTCAGGGAGCGGAGCAGGGGTCCCCACGTCGGCATCTCGGCCGAGCCGTGCGCGGAGATCTCGGTGCCGAACCGGAGCACGGCGTTGGCGCGATCGGTCGGGAACTTCCCCCCGTTCTGCTTGGCGAGGAGGGTCAGGTCGGGGACCGGCGACTTGAGCGCCGGCGCCGCCGGGCCCTTGCCCTTTCCGTCCAGCCCGTGACAGGCCGCGCAGTAGTTGACGTACATGTCGAGGCCCGAAGTCAGCGCCGTCGGCTTGATCTCCGCCTTCTTGATGACCGGCGTCGGACCGGCGGCCGTCTGCTGGCCGGGGGCGGTGGCGGACGACAGCAGCAGCGCTGCGAGGACCGTCGGGAGACAGCTGCGGGATGCCATGGGCTCCTCCACTTCGTGACGCGTTCGGATGCTTCGACGCGGTCCGGAAGGGACGCCGGATCCGGACCCGTCGACCGAATATGAGGTAGCCGGGGGGGCGGGCGCACCCCTGCACCTGCACTACCCGCCCGCCGGGACCGCCAGGACCTTACACTCGGGGGATGCCGGCACTCTCCCGACGCGATCTCCTGGGCGGCGCCGTGGCGTCCGCCGCCAGCCTCGCCCTTCCGCGAACCTCCCGCGCGGACGACGCGCTCGCCGCCCTCCACAGGGAGGTCGAGAAGCGTCACCCGGAGGCGGTCCAGCGGCTCCAGGAGTGGATCAGGCAGCCCTCGATCGCTGCGGAGGGACGCGGGGTGAACGAGGGTTGCGAGCTGATGATGAGGCTCGCCCGCGACGCCGGGTTCCAGAGCGTCACGCGCGTCCCGACCGACGGACAGCCCGGCGTGTTCGCGACGCTCGACGCCGGCGCGAAGCGCACGGTGGGTCTCTACTTCATGTACGACGTGAAGCAGGTCGACCCGGCGGAGTGGTCGTCGCCCCCGTGGGACGCGGCGCTCGTCGACAAGCCGGGCCTCGGAAAGGTCGTCATGGGCCGCGGCGCCGTGAACCAGAAGGGGCCGCAGTCCGCCTGCCTGGCGGCGCTCCACGCCATCCGCGGCGCGGGGCGGAAGCTCCCCGTCAACCTGGTCCTCGTCGCCGAGGGCGAGGAGGAGATCGGATCGCCCCATTTCCACCAGGTCGTGAGACGGCCGGAGGTGAGCGCCGCGCTCGCCCGTTGCACCGGCGTCTTCATGCCGGCCGCCTCGCAGGACCCGGACGGCTCCGTCACCGTGTCGCTCGGCGCCAAAGGCGTCGTCGAGCTCGAGCTCGTCGCGAGCGGCCAGAAGTGGGGCCGCGGGCCGGGGAAGGACGTCCACTCGGGGAACCGCGCGCGGCTCGACAGCCCGTCGTTCCACCTGGTCCAGGCCCTCGCCACCCTGGTGAACGCGGACGGCGACCCCGCGATCGACGGGTTCGCCGACGCCGCGCGCCCGGCCTCGGCGGCGCAGAAGGCGATGCTCGACGCCGCGGCCGCGCGCCTCGACGAGGCGACGGCCAAGCGGCTCTTCTCGGTGAAGAGGTGGTCTCACGACGCCTCGTGGCGGGAGTCGCTCGAGCGACTGTGCTTCTCGCCCACCGTCAACATCGAGGGGCTCGTCGCCGGCTACACCGGACCGGGAGGAAAGACGGTCCTCCCCCACAGGGCCGTCGCCAAGCTCGACCTGCGGCTCGTGCCCGACATGACGTTCGACGGCGCGGTCGGGGCCCTGCGGGCCCACCTCGAAAGGCGCGGATTCGGGGACATCGAGGTCAACCCCAGCGGCGGCTACGACCCCACCACCACGAGCGCCGACGCCGCCCTGATCCGCGCCCAGACGGCGCTCTACCGGCGGGCCGGGCTCGACCCGATCCTCTGGCCCCGGAACGCCGGCTCGTTCCCGGGCTACGTCTTCACCGGAAAGCCGCTCGAGCTGCCGGCCGGGCACTTCGGCCTGGGGCACGGCGGCGGCGCCCACGCGCCGGACGAGTATTACGTGATCGAGTCGACGAACCCGAAGGTCTCGGGCTACGCGGGGGCGGTGAAGTCTTTCGTCGACTACTTCCACGAGCTC
Organism: uncultured Holophagales bacterium; assembly: GCA_964384675.1. Classification (GTDB taxonomy): domain Bacteria; phylum Acidobacteriota; class Thermoanaerobaculia; order UBA5066; family UBA5066; genus CAYLNK01. Next base: position 3,811 of record CAYLNK010000123.1, read on the forward strand.
TCCTTATCCGGGTGACGCCCCGGGAGGGAGAATCCGGGCAGGGAGTCGGGAGATGGGCACATTCGCGAGAGCGGCGGCGTCCCTGGGCGCGTGCGCGACCCTCGCGCTCGTGGGATGCGGCGACATCGGCCCCAAGCTGTTCCTGTCGGCCCGCGATCGCGAGATCCGGAGCGCCACCCGGACCATCGAGTCCGCCCGCGACGACGCCGCGCGCGCGGAGGGGTACTCGCAACGGGCTCGCGCCCATTCCGAGAAGGCCCGCTACAGCCGCTTCTTCAAGCGGATCTCCGCCGAGGACTACGCCCGCGTCTTCGGCCTCGCCATCAGCGACCACGACCAGGCCGTCGCCCTAGACCCGGGCAACGCCGAGGTCTACTACGGCCGGGGGTGGACCTGCTTCGATCGGGCGACGCTGGAAGGGCCCGGCGAAGCCGGGCCATGGCTGGCCCGGGCCGCCGCCGATTTCACGAAGGCCGTCGAGAAGGACCCCAGGCACGACCTCGCCTGGGACCGCCTCGGCCTCGTCCACCTGCGGAGCGGTGAGACCGACAAGGCCATCGACGCCTTCAAGCGCGAGATGGCCCTGACCTCCCTCGGCAGGTCGAGGCTGGCGGATGTCCACTGCGATCGGGGGCTCGCCGAGCTGCAGGAGAGGAAGATCGAGGCCGCCGTCGCGGACTTCGAGAAATCGATCGAGTACGGATCGAACGCCGACGGCTGCTCGTGCGAGCCGTACAACCCCCTGGTCGGACTCTACGAGCGCGAGACCCGGCAGTACGACAAGGCCTGGGCCGTCGTCGGCCAGGCGGCGAAGCGGGGGAAGGTGATCGCCCCGGAGGTCGTGGAGAGCCTGGTGAAGAGCTCGGGCCGCAGGGGCTGACCGGCCGCCCATCCGCCTCTGCCCCGCGGGCGCGGCGACCGGACCCGAGCCCCCCACCGATGCACCTGCACGGTTGTCTTTCCCCCCGTCCGGTGGCACGGTCGACCCCGGCGGGCCTCTGCCCGCGCCACGAGGAGGAGTCATGGCCGAGTTCCGTTTCGACCGTCGCGACGTGGAGTTCGTCCTTTTCGAGCACCTCCGGATCGGCGAGCTGTGCGGCCTGGGCCGCTACGCCGACCAGGACGTCGAGAGCTACCAGAGCATCCTGGGCGCCGCCTTCGACCTCGCCAAGGAGCAGCTCTGGCCGATCAACGCCGAGTCCGACCGGATCGGCGCGAAGTTCGAGGCCGGCAAGGTGACCGTCCCGGAGTGCCAGAAGGCGTTCCACAGGACGTTCGTCGAGAACGGCTTCGTCGGGATGGCCAACAGCACCGAGTGGGGCGGGATGGGCCTCCCGAACCTCCTCTCGATCGCGTGCGGCGAGATGTTCGTCTCCGGGTGCATGGCGTACACCCTGACGCCGATGCTCACCCGCGGCGCGGCGCACATCGTCGAGAGCCACGGGGCGGAGTGGATGAAGAAGCTGTACCTCGAGAAGATGTACGGAGGCGAGTGGAGCGGCACGATGTGCCTCACCGAGCCGCAGGCCGGCTCGGACCTCGCGGCCGTGAAGACGAAGGCGCGGCGGGACGGCGACGGCTTCCTCCTGGAAGGGACCAAGATCTTCATCTCCTCGGGCGACCACGACTTCACCAGGCAGATCGTCCATCCGGTGCTCGCCCGCATCGAGGGCGCGCCGGCCGGCATCAAGGGGATCTCCCTCTTCCTGGTGCCCAAGTACGTGCCCAACTCCGACGGCACCCTGGGCGACTTCAACGACGTGGCGTGCGGCAGCATCGAGCACAAGATGGGGATCAAGTCGAGCCCCACCTGCACGCTCAACTTCGGCGAGAACGGGAAGTGCCGCGGCTGGCTCATCGGACAGGAGAACAACGGCATCGTCTACATGTTCCAGATGATGAACGAGGCGCGGCTGGAGGTCGGCCTGCAGGGGCTGGGCCTCGCGGGCGCGGCGTACATGCAGGCCCTCGCGTACACGCAGGAGCGGGTTCAGGGGATCAGCCTGAAGGGCGCCCCGCGCGAGCCGGGCGCCAAGGCCCAGACCATCATCAGCCACCCCGACGTGCGCCGCATGCTGCTCGGCATGAAGGCGCAGGTGGAGGGGATCCGGGCCCTGATCTACTCGACCGCGCGCCACATGGACCTCGCCCACTCCCACCCCGACGAGGCGACGCGCCGGCGGTCGGACGGCCTCGTCCAGCTCCTCACGCCGGTCGCCAAGGCGTACGGCACCGACATGGCGTTCCGGGTCACCGAGGACGCCATGCAGACCCACGGCGGCTACGGCTACTGCCAGGAGTACCCGGTGGAGCAGCTCTGCCGCGACGTGAAGATCACGTCGATCTACGAGGGGACGAACGGCATCCAGGCGCTCGACCTGGTGGGACGGAAGCTCACCCTGGACGGCGGCGCGCTGTTCAAGGAGTACGCCGCGGGGCTGGGTACGTTCGTCGACACCCACCTCGACCACGCCGTGATCGGCCCGTGGGTGAAGAAGCTCGCCGGCGCCCGGGACCAGCTGGTCCTCTCGACGAAGGCCATCGGCAAGGCCCTCGGAGGGGGCGACCCGCACTACGCCTTCCTGGTGGCGACGCCGTACCTCCGCCTCTTCGGCGACGTGGCGTGCGCCGCGCTCCTCCTCGAGCAGGCGCTGGTCGCGCTCGAGAAGCTCGGCCCGGGCGACCTGGCCTCGCACCGGGCGAGGGCAGAGAACGACGCCTCGGCCCGCTTCTACGTCGACAAGCTCTCCACCGCGCAGTTCTTCGTCCACGCGTACCTGCCGCGGGCGGCCTCGTACGCCGAGACGATCCTGTCCGGGGACCGGAGCGCGCTGGAGATCGGCTTCCCGCAGCTGGTCTGACGTCCCTCAGCGGCGGGCGTACGCCGCCGGCGTGCGCCCCACCAGCGAGCGGAAGTCCCGGATGAAGTGCGCCTGGTCGAAGTAGCCGAGGTCGAGCGCGAGGCCCGGCCAGTCGACAACGTCTCCCGCGTCCACCCGCTCCAGCGCCTCGTGAAGCCGGTACCGGCGGATCACCCACTTGGGGCTCACGCCGACGTATTCGCCGAAGAGACGCTGCAGGGCGCGGGGGGATCTCCCCGATTCCCGCGCGACGTCCTCGACCCGTCGGACGTCGCGGTCCAGGAGGATGCGCGCGACGATCGCGGCGACCTCCTCGGCGACAGGATCGCGGGGCGGCAGGCGTTCCCGAAGGAGCCCGGCCGCCGCCTCGGCCATCGACGGCACACCGTGCCGCGACAGCACGCGCTCCTCGAAGGTCGCGCCCCAGACGCCGAGAACCTCCTCGATCGGCACGGTGCGACCGGTGAGGCGGGACACCGGAAACGTCACGAACGGTCGAAAGCCGCCCGGGCGGAGCTTGATCCCGAAAACGACGCCGCTCCCCTCGAGCCGCCGTACGAAGCGCCCCCCCGGAACCCCGGCCACCGCGGACCGGTCCCGCTCCAGAACGACGTGGACGGACGGGTGAGGCAGCACCTCGCGCACGACGGGCTCCGGAACGTCCCACGAGACGCTCCAGAGGTGCTCCACGAACGGCGCGAGGTCCGGCGGCGGCGGGAGGCGATGATGCGAGAAGACCCCATCCGCCGGAGGGGGTCGAAGAACGCCACGGGGCTTTCCAGGATCTGCGTCCATCGGTCGCGTTTCTACAATACGGGCCGGTTCGCGTGCGCTACCTTGAGGCTGCATGCGGCACCCTATCCGCCTCCTCCCGATCCTGCTCCTCGCCGCAGACGTGCCCCGCCTGACGGCGCCGAAGGAGCCTCTCCAGAAGGGAACCTCGATGACGAACCGCGCCCGGGGAGCCTTCGACGTGACGCTCACACCGCAGGACCCGCCCGACCCGGCCGAGGGCTCTCCCCTCGCACACCTGTCGATCGACAAGCGCTTCCACGGCGACCTCGAGGCGACGAGCCGCGGAGCCATGCTGAGCGCCGGGACCTCGGTGAAGGGCTCCGCCGGCTACGTCGCGATCGAGCGTGTCACCGGGGCGCTGCACGGCCGGAGCGGCTCGTTCGTCCTCCAGCACTCCGCGACGATGACGCGCGGCGCGGCGCAGCTCTCCATAACCGTCGTCCCGGACTCGGGCACCGACCAGCTCGCCGGGCTCGCCGGCCGGATGAGCATCGACGTCTCCGGCGGAAAGCACGCCTACGACTTCGAGTACACGCTCCCCGCCGCGCCCTGAGGCCCGTCCGCGATTCTCAGGCCTTGCCTTCCGCCTCGGCCACGGCGAGGAGGGCGTCGCGAGGCATGTCGGAGGCGAGGAGGTTCGTCATGGCTCCCTCCTGCCAGCAGACGAGCGTGACACCGTCCACCTCGTGGACGTAGTAGGTCCTGCCTCCACGCTCGAAGGTGCGGGAGCCGCGCGCCAGGGCCCTCACGTCGCCCGTGAAGGTGGAGCAGAGGAGGGAGCGCCCCCGCTCGTCCTCGTAGGCGACGAGGGCCCGGGGACGTTCCCCCGCCCCGCGCACGCACGCCCCCTTCAGGCGGCAGCTCGCGCCGCGCGTCGGCGAGACGCGGGGCGTGAACGGAAGGCCGGCACGCGCGAAGAACGCGTCGACCTCGCTCGCCTCCTGGGTCGCCAGGCTCAGCGGCGACTCCCCCCGCTGGTACTTCCGGAGCTCCACGGCGGTCTCCTTCACGAGGGGCGGAGCCTGCAGGGGGCGCCAGCCGAGCGCGAGGGCCAGCGCGAGCCCGACGACGCCGGCGCCGGGCACGAGGAGCGCGAAGAAGCGGAGGCCCCATCGTTGCCGGCGTCCCGCGGGCTCGGAACGCGGCACGCCCATCCGGTCCTCGGCGTCGAGCGCCGCGAGAATGCGTGCGCGAATCGCTTCGGGTACCGGCTCGGCCGGCGCGGCCCGGAGAGCGGCCTTCGCCCCCTCCAGGTTCACGAGGAGGTCCCGGCACTCGGCGCAGCGCGCGAGGTGGGCGTCCACCTCCACGCGCTCCGCCCCGGTGAGCCGCCCCGACACGAGCTCCTGGAGCGCGTCGTCCGGATGGTCGGTCCTGCCCGTCATTCCCCGTCCTTCCGACGATAGCCCAGGCGCGTGGCCAGGCCCTCGAGCCGAGGGAGCAGGAGCCGGCGCGCCCGGAAGAGCCTCGAGCGGACGGTCCCCACGGGACAGTCGAGCGCCTGGGCCGCCTCCTCGTAGGTCAGGTCCTCCAGGTCCACCAGGACGACCGCCGCCCGATAGTCGTCGGGCAGCGCCCTCAGCGCTTCGGCCGCCTCGGGACCGCCGGCCCAGGGGTCGCGCTCCCGGAGCATCGCCATCTCGTGATCCCCTCCCGCCGCGGCCCCCCGTGCCTCCAGCACGCCCTCCACACCCTCGATCGGCACCGTCTCGGGCCGTCGCCGCCGGCCACGCAGCCGGTTCGAGAAGACCGAGTACATCACCGTGAACACCCAGGCGCGGAAATCGGTTCCCGGGCGGTAGGTGTCGAAGGCGCGGTAGGCGCGGACGTATGTGTCCTGCAGGAGATCGGCCGCGTCCTCCCGTCCAGACGTGAGGCGCAGGGCCAGGTTGTGGAGCGGCTCCATCAGCGGCAGCGCCTCGGCCTCGAACCGCGCGCGCCGGGCGGCCAGCCCCTCGTCGTCCATCCCGCGGAGATTAATGGGAACTCCCGTGACGGGACCGGTGTTCTCCGCTCGCGACCCCGAAGAGACGGTCCCGTGACCGCAAGGAGATCCGGATGGAGATCGAACCGAGATCCGAGGGCGCGTTCCGATGCCCCTCCGCGGACCGACGCGTCGAATCGTACGAGCGGCTGCTGGCCCATCACGGCCCCTCCCTGCTCCGGCTCGCGCGGAGGGTGCTCAGGAACGACGACGAGGCCGCCGACGCCCTCCAGGACGCGTTTCTCGCCGTCCACCGGAAGCTCGACGGGTTCCGCGGCGAAGCCCACGTCTCCACGTGGCTCCACCGGGTCGTGCTGAACACGTGCCTGATGCGGCTCCGGGCGCGCCGGAGGCGCCCGGAGCACCCGCCCGAGACGCTGGAGACGCTGCTCGACGCCGGCCCGTCGGCCTTCGAGCGGCTCGAGCGGCTGCAGCGGATCGAGCGCGTGCGCCGGGCGATCGACGGGCTCGCGGAGACCCACCGCACCGTCCTCACGCTGTGCGAGCTGAAGGAGCAGAGCGCCCTCGAGGCGGCGCGCCGCCTCGGGATCACCGCCAACGCGGTGAAGATCCGCCTCTGCCGCGCCCGCCGGGCCCTGCGGGCCGCCCTCCGCCCGACCGTAGAATCGGCGGCTTGATCCCGAGGACGATTCACTACTGCTGGTTCGGCCCCGGGAAGATGACCCCGCTGATGCGGCGCTGCGTCGACAGCTGGCGCCGCCACCTGCCGGAGTACGGGTTCCGCGAGTGGAACGAGACGAACACGCCCCTCGAGGCCCCGTACTTCCGGCAGGCGGTCACGAAGCGCCGCTGGGCCAAGATCGCGAACATCGCCCGCCTGGACGCGTTGCATGCCGAGGGCGGGATCTACCTCGACACCGACGTCGAGGTGCTGCGCCCCCTCGACCCGCTCCTCGCCCACGACTGCTTCCTCGGGTTCCAGAAGGCGGACGACCTCGACCAGTGGGTGAACAACGCGGTGATGGGCGCCCGAGCCGGACATCCGTTCCTGATCGCTTGCCGGGAGCGGATCCTCCAGGAATTCGAGCGCCACGGCTCCTTTCCGAACTTCGCCCGGATGGCGTCCAGCGTCCTGCGGGAGATGGGCCTGTCCCGGTACGGCTTCCAGGAAGTGGACGGCGTCACCCTCTACCCGGTGGAGGCGTTCTATCCCTTCGACTGGACGCAGCTCCCCGGGCAGGCCCGCATCACCGCCGACACCTACACCCTCCACTACTGGAACCAGATCATCGACCAGCGCAAATGGCACCGCCGCGGTCTCCAAGGGCTCCGGCGGATCGCCCCGGCGTCCTGGCGGCGGGCCGGCCGCGCCGTCCTCGTGCGGTTCGGGATCGCTCCCTGACGGCGAGGCCCCGGACGGCGAACCGGCCTCCAGTGGCCCGTTAGCGGGAAACCAGAAGCGCCTGCGCGGTCCTCGACGTCGAGAGCCGTGTTGCGCCTCCTCGGCGAAGAGCCAGCTTCAGCGCTGCGTCGGCGCGCCTTGCTCTCGACGCCGATCACGGTCGCATCCGCTTCCGATTCCTCGCTAACGGGCCGCTAGAATCCGCGACGTGATCCCGAGGACCATCCACTACTGCTGGTTCGGTACCCGCAAGATGACCCCGCTGATGCGGCGCTGCCTCGACAGCTGGAAGCGCCACCTGACCGGGTACGAGATCCGCGAGTGGAACGAGACGAACACCCCGCTCGACACGCCGCACCACCGGGAAGCCGCCCGGCAGGGACGCTGGGCGAAGGTCGCGAACATCGTCCGCCTGGAGGTCCTCCATGCCGAAGGCGGCATCTACCTGGACACCGACGTCGAGCTGCTGCGCCCGCTCGACCCGCTCCTTTCGCACGCCTGCTTCCTCGGATTCCAGACGAGCCACGAGTGGGACCAGTGGGTCAACAACGCGGTCCTGGGCTCCGTCCCCGGTCACCCCTACCTGCGCCGCACCCGGGAGAAGGCGATCGAGGCGTTCGAGCGGGACGGCACCTTCGTGAACCTGGCCGTCCCGTCGACGGAGGTCCTCCGGGAGATGGGGCTGACCCGGTACGGGCGTCAGGACGTCGGCGACGTGACGCTCTACCCCGTGGAGGCGTTCTATCCGTTCGACTGGACCGAGAGCCCCGAGATGGCCCGCACCACGCCGGACACCTTCTCGCTCCATTACTGGAACCAGGGGATCGACGCGCGCAAGTGGCACCGCAAGGGACTCAGGAGGCTCCGGAACCTCGCCCCGCCCTCCCTGCGGAAGACGGGGCGCGCGATCCTGGGGAAGCTCGGGATCGGCCGCTGACTACTCGAGCGGCTCGCCGGCCTCGACCTTCTTGAGCAGCCGCTCCACGTTCTTCCGGTTCGGCTCGTCCGGTGCCTTGGCGAGCGCCTTCTTTCCCGCCTCGAGCGCCTTCGCCTTCTCGCCGAGCCCCGCGTAGGAGCGGAGGAGTCCGACGTCGAGAGGCCACTGGCCGGGCCACTTCTTGTCGGCGACCTTGAACACCGCGAGCGCCTCGGCGAACTTCTTCTGCGCCACGAGCGGGCGGCCGATCCGGTACGCGTCCAGCGGGGTCGTCGCCATCGACGTCGCCTTCTCCAGGCTGGCGGTGGCCTCGGGCTTGCCGTTCGCCATCTGGAGAAGCGCGAGCGTGGTCAGCGTCGCCGCGTTCTCCTGCCCGCCGTAGGGGCTGTGCGCGGCCCGCTCCGCCCACTCCAGACCCTGCGGGTAGGCGTACCGGTTGTCCAGGCAGAACTGCGCGGCCTTGCGGACCTCCTCCCACTGGAACCCGGCGCCGCCCTTGAGCTGCTCCTTGATCTTCGCCACGTAGAGCGCGAGCGGCTCGTCGACCGTGATCTCGATCGGGATCTGCTTCTCCTCCCACTTCAGGGCCAGCACCGCGCGGCCCAGGAACCGCTCGGTGAAGTCGTAGGTCAGCGTCTCGTGGAATTCGCAGGGCTGCGGCTTCGCCTCGACCCGCAGGACGTCCTCGCTCGGGTCGTACCAGTAGGCGCCCCAGGCGGTGGACCGGCGGGAGAAGATGACGGTGAAGCTCTCCTGGCCGGCGATCATGAAGAGACCGTACGAGCCGGCCGGGAGAAGCTTCCCCTGCACCTTGACGTCGTGGGACGTCGTGAAGACCGTGCTCTCGTTGGCGCCGGCGCGCCAGGGACACTGCTTGCAGTCGTTGTAGCCGAGGTCGTGGAGGCCCCACGGCACGAGGTCGCCCCAGATCTTCCCCTTCCGGTTCTCACCGGACGGGCTGGTGACGCGGGGACTCGAGTAGTCGACGCTGACGGTGACGAGCCCCAGGTGCTGCGTCACGGTCGACCGCTGCGCGCCGCCGGGAGGAGGCACGGGGACGTCGAAGGCGGCGGCGGGCCGCGGGACGCCCAGGGAAACGACGACGGCAACGACGGCAACGAGCATGGCGCGGGAACGCGTCATCGGGTCCTCCCACTTCGAGACGAAGGGTGTTACGGACCGCGCCCTCTCCGGGTTTCCCGATACCATCGAGCCGCATGGCCGCTCGTCTCGACCGAGGCAGCCGGTGAAGCTCCTCTTCCTGACGCACGACGCGTCGATGTACGGCGCGGCCCGCAGCCTCGGGACCCTCCTGAAGGCGTATCACGGCGTCGAGCGGCACCTCGTCCTCTCGCGCCACGCCGGCACGTTCACCGACGCCCAGATGCGGGACCGGTTCGGCCCGGACGTCGTCTTCTGCGGCCGGCGCACGCTGCCCTTCTCGCCCTGCTACCGCGGGGCGCCGTCGCTCTCGGAGCTCGACGTCCTCCGGCACGCCGCCTGGATGCTCGAGCGCCCCCGCCTCTACCGCTGGCTCGACCGGAGCGGGTACGACGCGATCCACCTCAACTCGCTCACGCTGCACCCGGTCGTGCGGGACGACTTCCCGTTCCTGGTCCACGTGCGCGAGATCGCCACGGACGGCGCCGTGCGCCGGGCCGCCCGATCGCTGGAGCGGGCCGCGGGCGTCGTCTTCATCGACGCCGCGACCCAAGAGCCGTTCGCCGGGGCGCGCCTCCGGAGGTCGATCGTCCTGAACAACCCGTTCGACATGCGCGGCGTCGCCTCGAGCGCCGACGTCGGTCTCGAGGAGAGGATCGGCGCGAGGGCCCGGGACGTCGTCGTCTACGCGATGCTCGGCGTCCTCCGCCCCGAGAAGGGGATCGAGTTCGCCATCGAGGCCTTCCGGCGCTCCGTCCGGAGGGACGTCCGGCTCCTGATCGTCGGCTGGGGCAGCTCCGAGTCCGCGGCACGGGCCCGCGCCGTCGCCGGCGGCGACCCGCGGGTCGTCCTGTGGGGCGAGGAGGGACGGATCGACTCCCTCTACGCGGCGATCGACTACGTCGTCCGCGCCGAGCCGTACGCCTGCATCGGACGCACGATCTACGAGGGGCTCTTCGCCGGCTCCGGCGTGGTGATTCCGGGCGGCGGATCCGACCGGGCCGTGTTCGTCGACCGGGAGCGGTTCGCGGCGCGGATCCACGAGTACCCGCCCCGCGACGGACCGGCCTTCACGGCGCTCGTCGACTCGCTGCCCAAGGTGTCGCGTGGCGAGCCCGCGTCGAACGTCGACTCGTACGTCGCCGGCTTCGACGCCTTCGTGCGCGGCCTCGGCGGCCCCGCGCGCTGAACCGGCTCACTCCGCCCGGAGCGACTCGATCGGATCGATCCGGGCCGCTCGCCACGCCGGTACGGCGCTCGCGACGAAGGCCACGGTACCCATCAGCAGCACCACGGGTCCGAGCGTCCACGGGTCGGCCGAGCCGACCCCGAAGAGGAGGCTCCGCATCACCCGGCCGAGCGCGAGCGCGAGAACGAGGCCGATCCCGACGCCTGCCGCGGTGAGCGCCAGGCCGTGCCGCACGACCTGACCGAGGATGGCTCCGGGCGTTGCCCCGAGGGCCATGCGAACGCCGATCTCCCGGGTCCCCTGGCTCACCAGCACGGTCACCACGCCGTAGACGCCGATCGCCGCGAGCGCGAGCGCCACGCCCGAGAAGAGCCCCAGCAGCTGCATCGTGAAGCGCTGCCGCGAGAGCGAGCTCGCGAGGCGGCTCTCCATCGTGAGGACGCGGTAGACGGGCAGCGCGGGATCGAGCGCCCGCACCTCCCTCTCCACGGCGCCCGCCAGCGAGAGCGGATCCCCGGCGGTCCGCACCACGACCTGCATCGCCCGTCCCACGTGCTGCGACTGCGCGAGGTAGAGCGCGATGCGCGGCTCGGAGTCGAGCCCGTCCTGCTTCACCCGGCCGACGACGCCCACCACCGTGGCCCAGACCGGTGTGGCCGCCAGGTCGCCGAGGCTGATCCGCTTCCCGACCGCGTCCTGACCGGGCCAGAGCTGCGCCGCCATCCGTTCGTCCACGATCACCGACTTCGGACGTTCGGGGGTGTCGCTCGTGTCGAAGAGCCGGCCGGCGCGGAGCGGGATCCGGAGCGCCTCGAAATAGCGGCCGCTCACGACGCGCTGATCGGCGTTCAGGAAGCGCTCCCCGGGCGGCGGCGTGCGGCCCTCCACCGTGACCGGCCCCCACGACGCCATGCCGCTGAACGGCAACGACGAGGTGCCGCCGGCCGCGCTCACGCCCGGCAGGCGCCCGAGGCGCTCCCACAGCTCGCGATAGGCGGCGCGGACGGCCTCCGGCTGCTCGTAGCGGTCGCCGCTCGTCGTCACCTCGAACGTCAGGACGCCGCTCGGGTCGAAGCCGGGCGGCACCGCGGAAAGGAGCGCGACGCTCCGCGCCAGGAGCCCGCCGCCGACCAGGAGAGCCACCGCGAGAGCCAGCTCGGAGACGACGAGGAGACGCCGCAGGCGGTTGCCCTCGCCGTGGCCCCCGGAAGTGACCCGGCCGGCGTGGCGGAGCGCGCCCGAGACGTCGACCCGGAACGCGCTCCGCGCGGGCACCAGGCCGAACAGCACCCCGCACGCGATCGAGACCGCGAGCGTGAAGAGGAGCGCACGGGCGTCCAGCCCGATCTCGCCGAGGCGCGGGACGCTCCGCTCGCCGGCGGCGCGCAGCCAGAGCAGGCCCAGCACCGCGACGGCCGTCCCCGCAACGCCCCCGAGGAGCGAAAGGAGGGTGCTCTCGGTCAGCAGCTGGACGACCAGGCGCCGGCCGCTCGCCCCCAGGGCCGCGCGCACCGCGAGCTCCCCCTGGCGCGCCACACCGCGGGAGAGCATCAGGTTCGCGACGTTCACGCAGGAGATGGCGAGGACCGCGGCCGCCGCGCCGAGGAGGACCAGCAACGGCCGCCGCACGCCGCCCACGACCTGGTCGCGCAAGGGGACGACGCTGAACGTCAGCCCGCCGTTCGGCGGGTAGACGTCCGGATGGTCGCGCCTGAGGCGGGCGGTGAGCGCGTCGAGCCGGGACTGCACCTCGAGGACGGAGACTCCGGGGCGCAGCTTGCCGAGGAGGTTGTAGTCCTCGTGCCCCCGGGCGGAATCGGCGTCCGGGCCCAAGGGCAGCGACACCAGGACGTCCGCCCGCTCGGCGCCGTTCAGGGTAGGCAGGACCTCACGTGGAAGAGAGAAGGCGCGAGGCGCCACGCCGATCACCTCGTGGGGCTTGCCGTTGAGGACGATCGAGCGCCCGACCACGCGGGGATCGGAGCCGTAGCGCCGCGTGAAGAGCGCGTGGCTCAGAACGGCGCGCGGCGGGCTCCCCGCCGCGTCCTCCTCGGCGGAGAAGAGCCGTCCCACGAGAGGCGTCACGCCGAGCATCGGCAGGAGGCTCGACGAGACGTTCACCACGCCCACACGCTCCGGCGCGCCGGCCGGACCCGCGTCCGTGAGGTTCTCGTTCCCGCCGATCGCGATCGCGAGCGACTCGAAGCCGTCACACCCCTTCCGGATGTCGGCGTACTGGGCCGTCGAGAACCAGTCCTCGGTGATACCGAGCCCGGGCGAGCGGTTCCAGAGGATCGCGAGCCGATCGGCGTTCGCGTACGGCAGCGGGCGGATGAGGAGCGCCTCGGTGACACCGAAGAGCGCCGTCACCGCGCCGATCCCGAGGGCCAGCGAGAGCACGGCCGCCGCGGTGAAGCCGGGGCTCCGTCCGAACGAGCGCAGGGCGTGGCGGAGGTCCCCGGTCAGCGATTGCATGACGGATTCTAGGGTCGCGCTCGCGCGTCAGCCCTCCAGCTCCGCCAGGCGGCGGCGCAGGAAACGCCTCTCCGGCTCGAGGCGCGCCAGCCGGAGCGCCTCGCGGCACGCCTGGGCGGCCTCGCCGCGGCGTCCGAGGCGCTCCAGGAAGTCGGCGCGGGCCGCGGGGAGGAGGTGGTAGCCGGGCAGCTCACCGCGCGACTCCAGGGCATCGAGCAGCAGGAGACCGCGCGCGGGTCCGTCGGCCATCCCCACCGCCACCGCGTGGTTGAGCGCCACCACGGGAGACGGATGGCGATGGAGCAGGAACGCGTAGAGCGCCGCGATCTGCGGCCAGTCGGTCTCCTCGGGCCGGGCGGCGCGCGCGTGGAGCGCGGCGATGGCCGCCTCCACGGCGTACGGGC
>CAYLNK010000124.1:0-16916 GCA_964384675.1 uncultured Holophagales bacterium
CGACGCCGCGCGCGCCAGCTCCGCGCGCGAGCAGGCGCAGTCGAACGCGAGGCCGCGCGTCCGGAGCGTCGCCAGGGCGTCGGCGTAGAGCGCGAGCCGCGCCGACTGCGCCACGACCTCGCCGTCCCACGTCAGACCGTAGCGCTCCAGGGTGCGGAGGATCCCGTCCGCGGCACCGGGCACGACGCGCGGCGTGTCGAGGTCCTCCATCCGGACGAGCCACCGTCCGCCCGCGCTTCGCGCGAAGAGCCAGGAGCCGACCGCGGCGACGAGGCTTCCCAGGTGGAGCGGGCCGGTGGGGGAGGGGGCGAATCGGCCGGTGGGGGGCACGGGTGGATTCTCGCGGTTTGCGGGGGCGGCGCGCCGGGTCGAGAATCGTCGATGCAGCCTTCGACGTCATGAACGCTTCCGCTCGACTTCCTCTCGTCCTCCTCCTTGCCGCACTGGGCGGGCTGCCTGAGGTGCTTCATGCGGACGGCGAGCCCACGCTCCGGTGGCGTCGGGACCTGGACGTTCCCGACGGTGTGGCCGAGCAGCGGACGGTGGCGAGCCGGGTCCTTCTGGACGGCTCGTGGATGGTCGTCACGGACGGAGAGGGCGGGCTCCACGCGACGAGAGTGGATCGCGCGACGGGCGCTCTACTTTCCCGGGTGCGCGTCACGGCGGGCCTGGCCGCCACGGCGGTGGCGGTTGATCCGTTCGGGCGGGTCGCGGTAGCCGGAGGGGGCAGCGGAAGCGAGGCCGCCGTGGCGCTCCACGACGGTCGCACGGGCCGTCCGCTCTGGCCCGCTCCCGTGCCGCTCGCGGTGCCCCCCGCGCAGGGTTGGCCGGCCCTCAGCGGGCTTGCCTTCGACTCGCGGGGGCAGCTCGCGGTGGCCGGAACCGTGCGTCGCGACGGGCGTGGAGAGGTCGTCACGGCGATGCTCGACGCCGCGAAGGGCGCCGTCGTCTGGGGACCGCTCTCATGGACCGACGGGGATGCGAGCGGGGTGTACGGCCTCGAGGTGGACGCGGCGGGCGAACTCGTCCTCCTGAGCGGCACGGTCGGCCCGGGTGGGTGGGCGGTCACGCGGCGCCTCCGCGCCTCGGACGGCGCGTCGCTGTGGTGGGCGACGCTTCCGGGCCTTTCGGGTCCGGCGGCGCTGAGGCTGGCGCGGGGACGTGACCCGATCGTCGTCGTGCGAATCGGGGGGGCCGCGGAGGGCCTCCGTGTCGTGGCGTACGACGGCGCCAGCGGAGCCGTCCGGTGGGGTCCCGTCGACGAGCTGCTCCGCCGGAGCTACACGCACGACTTTCTATCGCTCGCCGTCGACGGAGGCGGCGCGGCGTACATCGCCGCCAGCGCGCCCGGGCCGGGCGGAGATCGCGTGGCCGTCGTGAAGGTCGCCGCAGACGGGCGGCGCGCGTGGCGCACGACCTATCGGAGCGGTACCTCCGGTGGCTCGGAGGCCGTGTACGGCCTCGGCCTCGGCCGAGGGGACCGGGATCTCGTCCTGCTCACCGGATGGTTGTCGCACAGCGGGCACGCGGAGTCCTCGCTGGTCGGGCTCGAGGCGTCGGCAGGCCGATTCCGGTGGAGGACGGTCACGTGCGAGGGCGCGGGTAGAGGCGTCCTGGCGATCGACCCCGAGGAGCGCGCTCTCGCGGCGTCTCTCTCGTTTCCAGGTGCGAACGTCGCGACGGTGGCCGCCGTTCGAGTCGCGGACGGAGCGGCCCTGTGGCCCGCCGTCGGCTGGAGCGGGGGTGGCCGCAGGGGGGCCGCCGTGATGCTCGCGGCCGACGGCCTCGGGCGGGTCGACGTCGTGTCGTATGGATACCGCCCGATCCTCGACACGATCGCCAATCAGCTCGACGAGAGCTCAGGGCGCACGACCTGGGGCCCCGTGGTGGTGGGCGGTCCTTACCCCGACTGGGCCTCCGGCGGCGTCGTGGGGACCGGCGGCGACCTGGTGGTGCTGAGCGGAGCGGAGCTGCAGTCCGACCCCTCGATCTACCGGGTCAGCCTGCAGGGAATCCGCGGCAGCGACGGCGCGACCGCCTGGGGACCCGTTCTGTGGGCGCCGCCGGGAGACACGGTGACGGGCATCTGGGCGCTGTGCCGCGTCGGAGATGGAGACGTGGTCATCGCGGGGCGCAGCTCCGTCACGGCGTCGGGGCCGGGCCGAACCTTCGTGATCCGCTTCCGAAGGAGCGACGGAGCCGTGGTCTGGGGGCCCGTCTTCCTTGCGCCGGGCGTCCCAGGAGAGGAGCTCTTCCCTCGTGCGATCCAGTCGGACGGCGCGGGCGACCTGCTGCTCACGGGCTCACTCGTACCCGGCGCGAGCGGCGGCGACAGCGCGATCGCGACTTACAAGCTCCGGGGCGGAACGGGAGAGATCGCCTGGGGGCCGGTCACGTTCGCCGGAACGGGACCCGGCGACGCGCGCTCGGCGGGCCTTTGCGTCGACTCCGCGGGCGACGTCGTCGTGCTGGGTGTGAAGACGGATGCCGTGACCCTTCAGGACCTCGTCACGCTGAAGTACGCCGGTGCGACGGGCGCGCTCGTCTGGGGACCGATCCGCTACGACGGCCCGGATCATCGTGCGGACGTCCCGCGCGCGCTCGCGCTCCATCCCTCGGGCGACGTCGTGGTGGCGGGGACGAGCCGGGACGCGGGCGGGTCGCGGCATCTGATCGTGCTCCGGTACGCGGCCGCGGACGGCCACGTGATCTGGGCGGCGACACCGGTCTTCGCGAGCGGAAGGGAGGAAGAGACCGGCGACCTCGCGGTGGATGCCGACGGGACGGTCTTCGTCGCGGCGAAGGGCTGGGCCTGGCCGTCCCCCGAGGCGGGGTTGGGTACCGGCCTGCTCCTCGGCCTGGATGGCGAGACGGGAGCGGTGAGCTGGGCCCCGTACCTCTTCTCCAACGAGTTCGCGCTCCGGCTGATCGCCCGAGGTGGCGATCCGATCGTCGCGACCGATACGGGGCCGGGCGTGACGATTCTGCGCCTTACGAAGAAGCTCGTGATCGACCCGCAGGCGAGCCCTGGCCCCGCCAGCTGCGCGGAACCGTATTCCTTCACGGCCGCCGCGAGGAACGGCACGGCGCCCCTGAGCTGGGGCGTGGTCGCCGGGGCGCTGCCCGGCGGCGTGTCGATCTCGTCGGGCGGCGTGGTGCAGGGCGTCCCGGCGGCGGAGGGGACGTTCCCGTTCAGGCTTCGCGTCTCGGACGCGACGGGAGCGACGTCGGAGCGCGAAGTCGAGATCGTGGTCGGGCCCTCGTCGACGGGCGTGGCGATCCTGGCGGATCGCGCGTCGACGTGTCCCGGCGCCGCGGTGACGCTGTCGGTGCCCGGCACCTTCGCGACGTACCTGTGGCAGCCGGGCGGCGAGACGACACCGGCGGTCGTCGTGCGTCCGGATCGTCCGGCGGATTTCGGCGTCGTCGTGTCGAACGGGGGCTGCGAGTCGCGGGGAAGCGTGCGTGTCGACGTGGAGCGGCCGGGCGGGGCGTCCATGGTCGCGCCCGACTACGTCGTCGCCGGGAGCGCCGGGCACCGGGCCGAGGTGTGGGGGGACGAGGGGGGCGAGTACTTCTGGTCGATCGTCAACGGGGCGATCACCGCGGGGCAGGGAACGGGCCGCGTCGAGTTCGCGGCGGACGCGCCCGGCTGGCTTGCGCTCTCGGCGGAGCCCGTGGGCGGGGCGTGTCCCGCGCCGACCTCGGGCAGGCTCGTGGCCGTGGGAGGGCCGTCGAGCTTTCACACGCTCGAGCCGTGTCGAGTGGTGGATACACGGAATCTGTTCCTGGGCGCGCCCGCCCTGGACGGGCTCTCCGTCCGTCGGCTCGAGGTCGCGCCCGGCCCGTGCGGCATCCCGGGCACGGCGCGGGCGCTCTCGGTGAACGTCACCGTCACCGGACCCGAGTCCGACGGCAACCTGCGCCTCTTTCCCGCGGACGAGGCGTTGCCCGCCACCAGCACCATCAACTTCCGGTCGGGTCAGACCCGGGCCGCCGCGGCGATCGTGCGCCTTTCGAGCGACGGGTTCGCGAACCTGGCGGTTCGGAACGACTCACCCGCGCGGGTCCACCTGATCCTCGACGTCAACGGCTACTTCGAGTAGGTGTGGCCCGGACGATCCATCGGGAAGGGTGGAGAGACCCCCGACTTGACGCGAAGGGCGCCGGTCTCTAGGATTCGCGCTCCCAAGCCGGGGCACGGGCCCCGCTCTTTGATTTTTCCGCAGTAGCTCAATGGTAGAGCATTCGGCTGTTAACCGAAATGTTGTAGGTTCGAGTCCTGCCTGCGGAGCCATTGATATCCCCCGCGAACTCGCTCTGAGGACGCGGTTCGAAGACGCCCCGTGACGCCCGTCGCGGGGCGTTCGTGCGTATATCCCGTGTGTTCAAAAGGGTTTGGCCGGGTGGCCTCGCGGGGGGACGCTTCGGGGTGTTGACCGGGGAGTGGCCGGGCGGGCCTTCGCGGGGATCGAATCCGGCTCCGAAATCGCTCTCAGAGGGCGTTTCTGGGGGAGAGTCTCTCAGAGTGGTTAACAGCGACGGTCCACCGGTGCGCCGCCGAGAGGTGGACCACGAACGCGCGGACGGCGTCGGCGTAGCGACGGATGGGCGGGCACGGCTGGTAGTTCAGGCCGGTCGCGTTGGTCCCGGGGTCAAGCGAAGAGGCGCAGCGCAGGTCGGGCTCCCAGCGATGGATCGTCGACTCCGAGATCGCGAACAGGGTGGCCGTCTCCTTGGCCGAGAGGATCAAGGAAGCGCGGGTCCGGAGGATCTGGAGACGCTCCTCGGGCAGGTAGTGCGGTCGCTTCCTCTCCGGAACCCGGGACCAGCGCGCCGCGAGCACGTGAGCGGCCGAGAGGGCGATGGGCAGCGGCGGGCGAGCGGGTCGTCCGAGTCGCGCAGCTCGGCGAGTCGCTTGCCCAGCGCCCACCGCCAGGACGTGATAGGCGCGGAGGAGGGCGCGGACCGCGAAGTCTCTCTTCAGGCGCGGTGTGGCGAGGACGCTGAGGGCGCGGACCGCGAGGGAGTCGAGCGTCATGGGCGCGGATGATCGCAACCGGGCCTCGATGCGCCAACCCACGGCCCGAGGGTCTGACCGAGTGCTGTCTGAAGCGCGCCGGTGGGGCGCATCCGGCTCCATGACGCACGCGTCGAGCCGTTCAGGTCGCTCCCGCTCGATGCCCAGAGTAGGATGTGGGGTGAGCAAGCGGGGATCGTGAGGCGACTGCGGTTCTGGACGATCTATCTTCTCGTTGCCATGTTCGCTTCGCTCGCGCTGCTCGAGGTGGCCGTCCGTCTCCTCGGCCTCGCGCCTCCCCTGCCTCAGCAGTATTCCTCGAACGTTGCCGACCCGTTCCTGCCCTGGAAGCCCAGACCGCTCAGCGTCGTGGAGGGTCGCAGCGACGAGTATCAGGTCCGCTACGAACACAACAGCGCCGGATTTCGCGACGTCGAGCACTCCCTGAAGAAGCCGGCCGGGACGTTCCGCATACTCGGCCTGGGCGACAGCTTCACGTATGGAGTAGGAGCCAGATACGAGGAGACGTACCTGTATCGCCTGGAGCAGATGCTCAACGAGCGTCCCCAGGGACACCAGGCGATCGAGGTCATCAAGGCGGGTGTCCCGCGATACTGGCCCGAGCCGGAACGGCTGATGCTCGAGCACTACGGGCTTTCCTATGCACCGGATCTGATCCTGGTCGCGTTCCTCCCCAATGACGTGATCGATACGCACGTGGGGCTGAACGGCGTCACCGTCAATCGTGGGTTCCTCGTCAGGCCGAACCTGGGGCCGCTCGCCGACTCGGGGGTCTGGCTGTACCTTCATTCGCGGTTGTTTCGGACGCTCGTCGTCCGTCATCTGGCGGCGACCCACACGGATGAAACCACGGGATCCTCCGCTACTCCGGACGGAGACGAGGAGGATTGGCGGACCATCGAAGCCGAATACGCGAAGATGGCCCAGCTCGCTCGACGCGCCGGCGCGAGCTTCGCGGTCGTTTACATTCCGCAGAAGGGTCCCTGGCCGCCCTCCGCGCGCGACGACCCGAGGCAGAGACTCTCCCGGTGGTGTGCTGCCCATCAGGTGCCGTTCATCGACACGCTACCGGCTCTGGAAGGAGCGGCGGAGCGCGCGCCGCTGTACTACGCGCGTGACGGGCATTGCACGCCCGCGGGATACGACATCATCGCGAGATGCCTCTATTCCGCGCTCCTCCAGTCCCCCCGAGGGCTGGTGCCTCACTGAGCGCGAACCCGCGGAGTCCTGGAGGCCCTGGCTGGCTCGCCGAGACCCGTGTCAGCGCGCGCGTAGCCGGCGCGAGAGGCGATCCCATGCGGTGTGCGGCACGTCGCGCCGTCGGGGGAGGTCCCAGGCTCCGGCGAGGTACGCGAGGAGCCCGGCAGGACCGGACCGGGCGCGGTTGCCGCGTGCCCAGCGGAGGTAGCTGGTGCCGAGCGCCGCGACCGCGCCGAGCGATTCCTGCGGATGCCGCCTGACGAAGTGGTCGAGCCGCTCGGCGTGCCGGGGCCGATGGGCGGCGATCCGCGCGACGAGGTTCTCGGGGACCGGCAGGTCGAAGACGCGCTTCAGGTAGTCGAGCGTCGTGCCGACCGGCAGGAGCAGCCGATACCGCGCCGCGAGCGCCCCGAGCCGCTCCCAGTCGATCGCTTCGCCCACCGCGCGGTGGAGCGTGAGCGCGTCGGCGACCCAACGGATCGGCGGGATCCGGTTCCACATCGCGCCGTGGGCGAGCACGTGGAGGAGCGCGTCGGCGGGGGCGAGGGCACGTGCCGGCGTGCCGGCGAGGTCGAAGGCGCTCGAGGCCTCCCAGAAGGGCCGGTCGTCGTCGGCGTCGAAACACTCCCAGAGGAGGTGCCAGTGGAGGTCCACCTCGTCTCCCGACGCGCTTCTCAGGCCGACCGAGTGGCGCACGGAGATGAGCCGCTCCGGGTGTCTCACCGGCGGGCCGAAGCCGAGCTCGGCGAGGAGACGTAGGGCTTCGGGCGCCTGGGCAAGGGGCACCATGAGGTCCGCGTCGTCCATCGGGCGGAGCCCCGGGTCCTTGTAGTAGAGCTCCGCGAACGCCGCACCCTTCAGGACGAGCGCGCCGATGCCGCGCGACGCGAGCGCGCCCACGACCTCAGCCAGGCGCTTCCTCAGGAGCTGGTTCCGGTACCACGTCTGCCGGTAGAGCCCCTTGAGAAGCGCCAGCTCGGGGGCGTCCCGGCCGTACCTCACGAGCGTCCGGTAGGCGAGCGGGAGGAGGCGGCGGGAGCCGCCGTCGACGTCATCGAGCGCGACACTCGAGCGCCACGCTTCCCAGGCGGGGAGCGCCTCGTCGGCGGGGAGGAAGAGGAAACGCAGGAGGAGCTCCTGCACCGGTGTCGGGAGGTAGCCTCCGGGTGCGGCCGGCGGGGTCGATCGGGAGGACATCCTCCCGGATCGTAGCTCCGGAAGAGCCCGCCGCCGCTGGTACGCTCGACCCAGTGATGGGGGAATGGCGGCGCCGCATCCACCTGCCGCCGCGTGCCGTGCTGGCGGCGCTCGTCGCGCTCGCGCTCTATCACGTCTCGCTCCTCGGCAAGGGCGCGCTGGCGTGGCCGGACGAGCATCTCTACGAGGATTCGCTCGGAGCGCTCCGCGCGCTGGGTCGGGGCGACGTCCCGGGCTTCTGCCACGCGCTCACCGGCTGGGGCGCGCGGCCTGGCGAGGCGGTCGTGCGCCTCCTCCCCGCCGCCGCGCAGCTCGCGGCCGAGCGACTGTGGGGCTGGCCGCCGCTCGGCCCAAGGTCGCTGCGCATCCCGGCGAGCGTCAACGTGGTGACGTCGTTCCTCCTCGCGCTCGCGTTCCATGCGGTCGCGAGGCGCTTCGTCGGACCCGCGCTGGCGGGCCTCGCGACCGTGCTCTTCGCGCTCCTCACGAGCAGCCAGGTCTACGTCCGGCACCTTTCGCCGTACGACACGTCGCTCCTCCTCGCCTTCGTCTCCCTCGCGCTGGCGCAGGGCGCGGCGCTCGTCGAGCCGTCTGGCCGCCACGCCGACCGGCGCCTCGCGCTCGCCGGCCTGGCCGGCGGCTGCGGTCTCGCCGTCTACCCCGCGTACTACCCGTTCCCGGTGGTGGTCGCGGCGTACCTTCTCTTCTCGGCCGACCCGCGCTCGGTCTTCCGCTTCTCACGCGCGTCCATCCGGAGGGCCGCGCTCTTCTGCGTCGCGGCCGGCAGCGTCCTCCTGGCGTTCGAGGTGGTCGCGCGGATCGGCCATCGGTCGTACCTCGGCTCGGCCCGTCGCCTCTCGAGGACGATCACGCTCGGCAGCTTCGAGGAGGGATTCGTCTACCTGCCGCGCTACCTGCTGGAGGTGGAGGGGGCCGCCGGCGCCCTCCTCCTCGCGCTCGCCGGGACGTGGCTGGTCCTGGCGCTCGCGAAGGGGCTCGACCGGCGCGGGAAGAGTCTGGCGCGCGCGTCGGCGATCTTCCTCGCCCTCTACCTCGTCTACGGCGCGCAGTCGGCGTGGCTCCACGACATGGCGTTCACGGGGCGCTACGTGAGGATGTACGTCCCGGCTCTCCTCTGCTGCGCGGTGGCGGCGCTCCGCCACGTGCCGCCGGGGACGGCGCGGCGCGTGGTCACGGCCGCGCTGCTCGGGACCTTCGCCATCACGTTCGGGCTCTTCGCGCGCGACTACGCCCGCCTCGCGTACCCGATCGACGTCCTCTTCGCGGCTGGCATCGGCCTCGAGGACGTGGTGCCGGAGAACCGCGTGGACGAGACGGAGATGATCCCGGGGTTCAACTCGCCAAGGAAGGAGCTGACGGCCGGCACGCACCTGGTCACGCTTCCCGGCGACCACCGGTACGTGCTCGTGAACCTCGGCGTCTTCACCCAGGAGGGCGGCTTGCGCGGCCGCTACCGGCCTCCGGCCGGGGCGCAGCGGATCTTCTCCGCGCCGCACTTCATGACGTTCCGCTCGTCCCTCTTCGAGGCCTACCCGATCGCGCGCCGGCTCGACCTCGCCGAGCACGAATACGCCGTCGAGGTCTACCGGCTGCGCGACGTTCCCTGATCGAGGAGCGAGCGGACCGCGGCCGACACCTGCCCCATGGCCGTGCCGAGCTCGAGCACGAAGCACGGCACCGATCGGACGAGGCGGCCCATCTTGGCGAGCGCCTGCTCGTGGCCCCGCGGGAGATGGGCGAGCGTGGTGGGGGCGAGCGCCGTGAGCGCGGTGACCGGCGACGCGGGGACGACCCGCGTGTCCCTTCGCCCCGTCACCTGCGGGACCGCGACGGCGCGGACCGGGAAGCCGGGGCTGAGGCGCCAGGCGTGCGGAGCGCCGGGGCGCCCGAGGCGGATCACCGCCTTCTCGTGGGCGAGTCGCCCCGCGTTCTCGACGTACGGCGCGAGCGCCGGGAGGCGCGAGAGGTTCGCGGGCTCCACCTTCGCCGTGGCGTAGAGGCCGTGGACGTAGGGCGCCGGCTCGATCTCGGCGAGGACGTAGTCGTCGCCCACGTAGTCGAGCCCGTCGAGGAGGCAGGCGAGGCTCGTCGTCGACTTGCCCGAGCCGCTCCTGCCGGCGAGGAGGATGCCGCCCTCGGGCGTTCCCACCGCCGCGGCATGGACCATCTGGAGGGGCCGGTCGCGCAGCCACCAGTGAAGGAGCGAGCGAAACGGGAACGTGCTCTCCCAGTACGGGACGGAGTCGGGCCGGGGTCCCCACTGGAGCGAGAGGGCCCGCTCGCGGTCGAAGAGGCGGAGGAGGCCCGTACCCTGCTCGTAGACCGTGGTGAAGCGCTCGTCGTTGTACCCCTCGATGCATCCCTGCGGGCCGTACGCGCTCCTCGGCCACGGAGCGTCAGGGATCGCGATGCCGGTCGTCTCGCTGTCGAAGAGGCAGACGGTGAGTCCGGGCTCGCCGGCCGCGTGTGGCACCACCAGCGGCTCGAGCGCCGGCAGCACGCGAGGAACGAGCGCTTCGCCCGCGAAGCGGAGCGTCACGCGGGAGCCGGCGATCGCGAGATCGGTGGGGAACGAACCGGCGGACGCGACGGCGGTCTCGAACGCAGCGAACGCCGCACGAAAGAAGGCGGCGGGCCCGCCCGTCACTTCTTCTCGGGCCAGCCCGACTCGCTCACCTCGTGGATTGGATCGAGGAGGAGCAGCTGCTCCATGTCGGTGTACGGCGTGAGGATCGGTGTGACGAAGGCCGGACGCTCCGGGAGCGGCGCGAGCGACGTGTCACCCGTGGCGGCGCCTCCCGGGGCCTCGACGACGAGCGACTCCTCCCGGAGAGCCTCCACGAAGGCGCGCACGCCTTCGTCGATCGCGTCGGGGCTTCCCTCGTACCGCGCGGCGACGGCGGCGGCGACGTGCTCCGGCGGGAGGCCGGCCGTCAGCAGCGTGAAGATGTCCGCGGCGACACCCGTGAGGCCGTAGTAGCGGCCGGTCGCCAGGTTGAGGACCATCGTCTCGCCCTCGATGTTCTCGTGGATCACGTTCGGGGCGTTCACGGCGTAGCGCGTCAATCCGTTCCTCCTCCGCCCGTCTCCTCGGGGGTCCGACCCTCGGGCGCGCTTCGCCTCCGCCGGTCGAGACCCGCCTTCAGGAGACGGAGGTAGTCCTTCTGATGGTGCCTCTCGCGAAGCCCCATGTTGGTGTCGTGGATCCTCCGGCGCATCACGACCTCGGGGAGCATCTGCGTGCGGAGGCCGAGGTGAGCGGCCCGCGAGTACCAGTCGACGAACTCGCCGATCCGGTAGCCGGAGTCGAACGGCCCCACCCGCGCGAAAACGTCCCGGCGCGCGAGCATCGCCCCGGTGGAGAGCCCGGGCACGGCCTCGCCGCTCACCCGGAACCGCTCGGCGAGCTCGTCGGCGCGCTCGGGGCTGAGGAACTCCACGACGTGCCCGAACACGAGGTCGAGGGACGGGTCGGCGGCGATCGCGGCACCCTGGAGGGCCAGCTTCTCCGGCTCCCAGAGGTCGTCGCAGTCGAGGTACGCGATCAGGTCGCCGCGGGCGACCTCGGCCCCTCGGTTCTGCGCCGCGGCGAGACCGGCGTTCGCCTGGCTCACGCGGCGGACCGGCGACGGGTACCGGTCCGCGACGGCGGCGCTCCCGTCGGTGGAGCCGTCGTCGAGGACGATCAGCTCGAACGGGGGTGCCGTCTGCGCGAGGACGCTCTCGATCGCCTCGGCCAGGTACCGCTCCCCGTTGAAGACGGGGATGACGACGCTCACCCTCCGGTCCGTCACGGCGTGTCGTCTCCCGCGGGGCGCGGCGCGGCCACGAGGTCGGGCAGCGAGCGCGGGACGTCCCGTTCCTGGCGGCGCCTGTCGAGGGACTTCTTCAGCATGGAGAGAAGGCCGTGGTTCCCGGCGCCGAGCTGGTTCGTCATGTTGTCGCCGTGCCGCCGGTAGTGGAGCGTCACCTCGTCGCCGACGACGATCGGCACGCCCCTCTCCCGCGCCCGCATGAACCAGTCGAGGTCGTCGCAGTAGCGCTGCGTCTCGTCGAAGAGGCCCACGTCCTCGAACACCCGCCGTCTCACCAGCGCGGCACCGAGGCTGGCGGCGAGGACGGGTTCGCCCCAGGGCGTGAACGTCCCGCCGGACTCGGTGAGCAGCTGCGTCCGTCCCAGGACGATCCGGGCCGCCGGGCTCGCCGCGAGGCGCGCCGACTGGAGCGCGAGCTTGTCGTCGCTCCAGAGATCGTCCACGTCCAGAAACGCGATCCACTCGCCGCGCGACTCGCGGAGTCCCGTGTTGCGCGCGCCGGGAAGCCCGCGGTTCCCCTGCCGCACGTAGCGGATCGCCTCGCCCAGCCTCCGGGCGACCTCCGGCGTGGCATCGGTGGAGCCGTCGTCGACGACGACGATCTCGACGTCCGTGTGGCGCTGGCCAAGGACGGAGGCAACGGCCGCCTCGAGGAAGCGCTCGCCGTTCAGGACCGGGATGATCGCGCTGATCGGCGCGCCGACGGAAGAGGCGTCGCATGGCGAGCCGGGCGCCACGGTCGTCACGCGATCGCTCCCGGACGAAGCCGTTCCGCGTCGAGCCGCTGGAGGACCTCGCGGTCGAAGACGGGCTCCAGATCCGGGGCCGCTCCCGAAGCGACGTTCCGCCGCCGGTCGAGGGAGCGCTTGAGGCTCGTCAGCAGGTGCGCGTCACGGCGCGCCTCGTCGCCTGTCACGTTGGTGTGGTGGCGGCGGTGGAGGAGCACCGTCTCCGGCAGGGAGTCGATCCGGAGGCCCTTCTCACGCGCACGCAGGAACCAGTCGACGTCTTCCCCGAGGCGCAGCTCCGGTGCGAACGGGCCCACGCGGTCGAAGGCCGATCGCCGGATCGACGCACAGCCGAGGAGGAGCGCGAGCCAGACCGGGGCGCACGGGCGCCACACGCCGTCGGGGTCGTCGGCCGGTTCCCGGCGGACGGGCTGCGTGAGACCGATCACCACGTCGCTCTCCGGGTGCTCCGCCAGATGTCCCACCTGGGCGCGCAGCTTCCCGGGCAGCCACAGGTCGTCGGCGTCCAGGAACGCGAGGACCTCGCCGCCCGTCGCCTCGACGCCTCGGTTGCGCGCCGCCGCTGGGCCGGCGTTCCGTTGAGAGAGGACCCGGACCGGCGGGCCGAAGCGCTCGGCCAACGCGCGCGACCCGTCCGTCGAGCCGTCGTCGACGACGACGACCTCGAGCGGCGCGGGCTCCTGGCGAAGGACGCTCTCGAGGGCCTCGGCCAGGAAGGCCTCACCGTCGCGGACCGGTACGACGACAGAGACGGCCGGGCGGAGCCCGCTCACGATCGGCCGCCCTCCAGCACAGCGGCGCGCCTCCGATCGAGGCGGTTCTTGGCCAGACGGAAGAGCGCTCGGCGGCGCGCGTCTCCGTCGCGGGACATGTTGTGCGGGTGCATCCGGTAGAGGAGTGTGACGGTCCGGAGCCACACCGTGGGGACGGCGCGCTCGTCGATCCTCAGGAAGAAGTCCTCGTCCTCACCATGTACGAGCCGTTCGTCGAACCCGCCCAGGCGGTCGAAGAGCGAGCGCCGGCAGACGCAGCAGCCCACGACCCGCAGCCGCTCCGGCTCGCCGAGCGGAACCGTGCCGCCGGCCCGGGAGTCGGCCGCGATCCGCTGCGTGAGCCCCGCGACCACGTCGAGCCCGGGCTCGGCCGCGAGCAACGCGACCTGCGCGGCGAGCTTCCCCGGCGGCCACAGGTCGTCGGCATCGACGAACGCCACGACGTCCCCCTGCGCGGCTGTGAGTCCACGGTTCCGCGCCGCGGCGGGGCCGAGGCGGGGCTGCCGGAGGACCACGATCGGCTCCGTTCGGTAGGTCTGCGCGACCTGGTCGGGTGCGCCGTCCGTGGAGCCGTCGTCCACCACGACCACCTGGAACGGCACGGGCCGCTGGCCGAGAACGCTGTCGATCGCCTCGGCCAGATAGGCGCCGCCGTCGTAGACGGGAAGCACCACGCTCACGGCGGGGTCGGTCATGGGTGCGGAATCGTCGCACGACCCGGGGAGGGTGCGGCGATGGTGAGGTGCTTTCGAGGTCGACCAGGGCTCGACGGTTGCCTCTCAGGCGTGTGCCTCGGTGCCTTCGCGGCCTACGCCTCCGTCATGGCGATGACGTGACCAACGACCCGAGAACCCTGCTACGGCGCTGTCGAGACGCGCACGGTGCGAAGCGTCGTGCCTGACCGATCCTGAGTCGGAGCACGTCGACCAGAGACGGATGGTCGCGCAGGCATCCGAATGGACCCCATTCTCCGCTTCCCGGAGCTGACGGCGCTGCAAGGTCTTGAAATGACATGAGTTCAGTGCTCAGGGTCGAGTTGAGTCTCTGCTCGCGCAGCGGATCGAATGCGGAGCCCTTCAAATCCCCCGCGAACTCGCTCTGAGAACGCGGTTCAGAGACGCCCCTCGACCCCGGTCGTGGGGCGTTCGCGCGTATATCCCGTGTGTTCAAGAGGGCTGTAGCCCCGCAATCGAGATGAGAAGCGGGCTTCGGGCGTCGGAACGGTCCCGAGGCAGCGCCTTCGTTTCGGGGGACGTGGCCGACGACGGCTCGGTGGACGGACCTCGCCCGTTCGAGTCTCGGGCCGTGGGAGTCGCGGACCTGCGCCGGTCGGTGCGGACCTGGGTGCGGCGGTGCGTCGACGCGGCGCTGCGCGACCTTCCGGTGCACGTCCGGCCGGCGCCTCCGGATTGGATGAAGAACTAGTCCTTCAGACCGCCAGAGTCGCTCGAGGCGGGCGATGGATCGATGCTGACAGAGCACACGGAAGCGCTGCCCGATCCCGAGCGCGACGACGCCGGCGCGGAACACGACGGACGTGAAGACCGTGCCCTGATCGGTGACCAGCACCCGCGGCCGACCGCGGGCGCCTTCTCGAGGAGCACGAGCAGGGCGACCGCCTTCGGCTCCGAACGGAACACCGAACGTGAGCGGGAATCGCGAGCCCTCGCTCCGCGCCGACGGCCTCGGGCCCTCGACTCGGGCGACGGCGCGCCTTGCGAGGGCCGCGGCGCGAGCCGGTACGAGCGTGACGCCGCGCCCGGTCACAGATACCGGAGGGCCTCCTCGGCCTCCCGGCGGGCGACGTAGGCCCGGTCCCAATCGAAGCTCTCGTCGCGTCCCAGGAAGGCGTGGCAGACGCCCCTGAGGGTCTCCCGCTCCGCGGCCGTCAGGTGCCCGAACCGGGCGAGCTTGCCGAAGCTCCGCACGGCCTTCGCCCGGAGGACGGCGTTCGAGCTGGCGAGGTTCGCCCGGAGCTTCTCGATGAGCTCCAGGCGAAGCGTCTCCGGGATCTGCTCCGGGGGAACGGACTCGGCGAGCTTCCCGATCGCTCGCGTGCCCGTGTCGCGCAGCTCCGGGTCGGGCGAAGCCGCCGCGTCGCGTGCCAGCGGAATCGCCTTGCCGACCTCCGGGGACCGTATCTTGCCCAGCGCGTAGAGGAGGAAGCAGCACCGGCCGACGTCCGTCGAGGACGCGTACGCCGAAAGGAGCGGCTCGACCGCATCGGCGCCCATCCTGCCGAGTGCATGGCTGATGGCGAGCTGGGCTTTCAGGTCCCCGTCCTCCAGCTTCGAGAGAAGCGCGGGGATGAACGACGGACCGAAGCGAACCGTCACGCTGACGGCTTCGTCCAGGACGGGCGCCAGCTCGGGCCGGTCCAGCGCGTCGATGTAGAAGAGCGCCGACACGAGCTCGAAAAGCGGTGCCGCCCCGAGGTGGCCCGCCCGATCGAGCTCTTCCTGCAGGAGCTGGAGCCCGCGGCGCAGCTCGTCCGGGGAGGCGCTGGTGAGGAGGGCCTTGATGGTCTGGTGGATTTCCTGTTCCGGCATCGCGAGATCTCCTTCGCGGGGCGCGGAGACGTGCCCGGTGTGTCAAGCCTACAGCGAAGCGCCCGGCGGACCGGGCAGCCGGGGGGAAGGGCTCGGCGTCGCTCGCGGCGTCTCTCGGCCCTCGTCCCGAGGTGTGACGGTCCCGAGCCAGGGAGACCGGCACGCTCACCCCGTCCCTCGCCCGGTCGCGGAGCCGACGGTCAGAGCTCGAAGGCGATCAGGGCGGAGAGTCCGGCGCAGATCGCGACCATTCCGACGAGCGTCCCGAACGAAACGATGGCTCGTTGACGCGTTCTCAGCAGGCCGATCGTCGTCGGAACGTCCGTCACGTCGCCGACCCCGAGGACCTTCCTCTCCGGCTCGCTGAGCAAGGCGACCAGGCCACCGGCCCGATCGGCGCTTCCGGCAGCGCTCAGGAAGGCGACGGCCCGTTCGAGGCGGCGCAGGTAGGCCCTGAGACCCAGGAGAGCGAGGATCGCCGCCCCGGAGACGGTGAGGGCGATCGGAAGGAGGCGGCCGTGCGGCACGAGCACGACGGCCGCGACCGTGCCGGCCAGCACGAGAGCCGCCTCCACGTTCCGCTTGGCGTCGTCCGAAAGGAGCGCCATGACGATCCGCAAAGACCGCCCGTCAGAACCGGAGCCGCACGATCCGCGGGCAGTGGTCGCTCGTCTGGATTGCCTGTCCCGGCGCCTGCTCCACGGCGACCTTGCGCGACGGGATCGTCCCGGGATTCACGGACCGGAGCGCGTCGCTGATCACGACGTGGTCGAGGCCCGAGAAGCCGGCGCAGCCGTCTTCTCTCGAGGAGAGCGGCACCTGATGCAGGACCGGCGAGCCGTCGGCGATCTCCTGCCAGAGGTAGCGGGTCGGCACGTTTCCTTTCGCGTCCGCGGGGTTCGGTCCGGCCGGGTCGGAGCCGTCGGCCCGCACCTGGTCCCTGGCGATCGAGGCGGCGGCCTCCTCTTCGATGCGCCGGTTGAAGTCCCCGAGCCACACGAGCCGGGGGCTCCTCGCCGCGACCTCCTCGATCCAGCGCTCCAGGATCGGGACCTGCCGGTTGAAGACCTGGCAGGCTTCGACGGGGTCGGTGAGGAGACGCGCGGCGAACCGCTCCGTGGGGACGATGTTCGCGCAGCTCGCCTTGAGGTGGACGTTCAGGAAGGTGGCCGGCTCACCGCCGATGGTGAGCTCGAGCGCGAGGCCGGGCCGGACGCGGCGCCACGGCTCGTCCTTCGACTCCACGATCGCCAGGGCATCGTTGGCCCTGCAGGTGCCCGGGCGCTCGGTGACGGTCCTGTCCCACGCGAAGGCGACGGTCTGGAACGACGTGTGGGGTGCCGCGCAAACCTCGAAGCGGCCGGAGTGCGAGCCGAGCACCTCCTCGACCAGGGCCTCGCCGCGGACCTCCTGGAACGCCAGGACGGAAACGCCTTCCTTCTCGATGAGGTGCGAGACCGTGGCCCTGAGGCCGTCGAGCTTCCCGGCGTACGCCTCGCGCGTCCGGGACGCGGCCGGATCGTGCTGCGGGCTGCCGCGGTACGCCCCGCAAGGCGCCACGAGCGCCAGGG
>CAYLNK010000125.1:0-16842 GCA_964384675.1 uncultured Holophagales bacterium
GCCGTGGGCGGGGCCGCGCCGCCGCCCAGCCGGGCGAGGCCCTTCCACGACCCGAACCAGAGCGCGCCGGCCGCGCGGTCCCGGTACGCGCAGTTGACCTCCAGGGTCACCAGCCCGCGCGCGGCGCGGACCCCCGAGACGGCTCCCGTCTCCGGGTCGAGGCACTTCAGCTCGCGGCTCGTCCCGAAGTAAATGCGTCCCTCGATGTCGGCCACGAGCGCCGTGAGGTAGAACGACGTCACCCCTTCGGCGGGCCCGTACACGACCGCCCGCGGCTCGGCGGCCCCGGGGTCGTCCACCCGGACCAGCCCCCGACCCTGCATCGAGAGCCAGAGACGCCCCTTCGGATCGTTCGCGAAGCCGCCCACGGCCGCGTCCGGGAACCCGTTCCGGCCGGACACGACGGTGAATCGGCCCTCCCGGAATCGGGCCAGCGCGCCTTCCCGATAGCCGATCCAGACGCTTCCGGCGAGGTCCTCCGCCAGGAAGTACGGCGTGCCGACCGCGGGCAGCCCGTCCCGCTCCCCGAAGCGCTCGAAGCGGCCCGTCGCGCGCACGTAGCGGGTGAGCGCGTCGCGCGCCGGGCTGAACGTGCCGATCCACACGTCTCCGCGGCCGTCCTCCAGGAGCCGCGCGACCGAGCGGGTCGCGAGCCCGTCGCGCTCCGTATAGACGGCGCGCGGCGGGGTCCGGGAGAGCTCCTCGAGGCGTCCGACCGGCGGGTAACGGAGGAGCCCGCGGTGCGTGGCGATCCAGAACGCGCCGTCGCGATCCTCGAGGACGCCGTGGAAGAGCCGCCACGCGGCCGGCGAGACGTCGGGGGGCAGGGCCGGCCGCACGCTCCGGAAGCCGCGACCCTCCGGTGTCGAAAGGGTGAAGCCGGTGCTGACGACGACCAGCGAGCCGTCCCTCCGCTCCAGCACCTTCGAGACGATGTCCCCGAGGCCGTCGGCCGGCCCGAAGGAGGCGTCGCCGGTGAGCGAGACCCGCATGGCGCCCGCGCCCGGCGTCCCGAGCCAGACCCCGCCGCCCCGATCCTCGACGATCGTCGAGATCCGCGGGGAGACGAGCCCTTCGCGCGCCCCGTAGCTCGTCACGCCGCCTCCGTCGAGGACCGCGAGGCCGTCGTCCGTCCCGACCAGGATGCGGCGCCCCGTCACGAGCAGCGCGGTGACGGCCTCGCTCGGCAGGCCGTCCGCGCGGCCGCGGTGAGCGACGATCGAGAGGCTCCCCGGATCGAGGACGAAGAGCCCGCGCTCGGCGTGCGCCGCCAGGATCCGGCCCGACACGTCCCGCGCCAGGGACGTGATCGTGTCGGTCTCCCGCGGCGACACGGGAATCCGCCGGATCGAGCCGTCCGGGCCGGCCAGGACGAGGCCGAAGCGGGTCCCCACGAGGAGGCCGGTCTCGCCGTCCAGGAACGCCCAGACCATCCCCGACTCCTCCGGCTCCCCCGCGAGGCCCAGCGGCACGCGCTCGAACCGCGCCCCGGCGCCGAACGCGGCCGCCCGCGGGAGCCGGAACAACCCTCCGTCGGTGCCGGCCCAGAGCGTCCCGCTTCCGTCCAGGTGCAGGACGTTCACCCGCGACGCCCCGCCCGGCCCGACCGGGACCGCGCGGAAGCGGACCGGTGTGCCGGCGGGCTCGAAGTACGCGACCCCGCCGCCGTTCGTGGCGACCCAGCCTCCCCCGTCCCGCGTGAGGAGGAGGTCGTTCGTCGAAGGCTCCGGCAGGCCTTCGCGCATCCCGTAGGTCACGAACTCCCGCCCGTCGAAGCGTGCGAGCCCCTCCGTCGTGCAGAACCAGAGGAAGCCGAGCGCGTCCTCGCGGATCCGCTTCACGCGGTCGTGCGGCAGTCCGTCCAGGGTGGTGTAGGCGCGCACCGGGAGGACCTCGGCGGGCGCCGCTGCCGGGAGGAGAAGGAGCGCCGCCAGCGAGCCGACCGCGAGCGCGGCGAGGCGAGAGGATCGCGGGAGGCGACGGCGTGGCATCCGGAGCCGCCAGGATAGCGTTCGGACGCGGGCTTGAAGACGCATGGGCATGCTCCCCGTTCACGCATGCCCATGCTCTGCCGACGCGAGTCGCGCCCCGCTAGCCTCCGGGACGGATCTCGACGGACACACGGGCGGCTCGCCCGCACGGAGGCTTCACGCGATGAAGACGAGGACGATCCTGCACGCCGCCGCCCTCGGCCTCGGCCTCTGGGCCACGACCGCACGGGCCGCCACCATCACCGTCAACTCGACGGCCGACACGACCGGCGGTGCGCCGTGCACGCTCCGCGACGCGATCACGGCGGCGAACGGCGACTCCGCCACCGCGGGCTGCGCCGCCGGAAGCGGCGCCGACGTCATCGCCTTCGCGATCCCGGCCGCGGCCGATCCGGGCTGCGTCGCCGCGACGGGCGTCTGCACGATCCAGCCGTCGACCGCGCTCCCGGCGATCACCTCCATCGTCGACGTCAACGGATTCACCCAGGCCGGCGCCGCTCCGAACACGCTCGCCGCGATGAGCTGGCCCGGCTCCCTCGGCCTCGACACGCAGATCCGGATCGAGATCGACGGGACCCTGCTGCCCGGCTCGACGGGCCTCGCCCTCAACGCCGGCTCCACGGGCAGCCGGCTCCGTGGCCTCTCGATCCGGGGCTTCCACACCCAGATCATCCTGAACACCGGCAGCAACCTGATCACCGGCAACTACGTCGGAACGCGCGCCGATGGGGTGACGCCCGGAACGTCCAGCTTCGGCATCTCGTCGGGCGGCTCGGGCAACACGATCGGCGGCACGCTCGCCGCCGACCGCAACCTGATCACCTCGGCGGGCGGCGCCGCCGTCTTCTTCAACGGCGGCAACTCGAACACGATCTCGGGGAACCTGATCGGCACCGATCGGACCGGGACCGTGGCGCTCTCCTCGGGGACCGGGATCCAGATCCGCGGGACCACCGGCCCGGCCACGAACGACGCGATCCAGACGAACGTGATCGCCGGGAACTCCGGCGTCGGGCTGGAGCTCCTCGGCACCGCGAGCACCGGTGTCGTCGGGAACGCCATCGGGATCGCGGTCGGCGGCGGGGCCCTCGGGAACGGCTGGGGGATCGTCGTCCAGGACAACTCGGCGGGTCCGTCCACGCTGACGGTGATCAGCGGGAACGGCATCGCCAACAGCACGTTCGCGAACGGGATCTCGCTGATCGACGCGTCGGGGTCTGCCGGGTTCCCCACCAGCGTGAACATCGACGGGGCCAACGCGCTCTGGAACAACGCCCAGCTCGGCATCGACCTGCGGCCGGCCAGCGAGGGATCGGGCGCCGTCACGCCGAACGACGCCCTCGACGCGGACGACGGACCGAATGGGCTCCAGAACTACCCGGTGATCACGTCGGCGACCCGGAACGGCACCGGACCGGTGGTGATCTCCTTCACGCTCGACTCCTCGCCCAACGAGACGTTCGGGATCACCGCCTGGGCCAACCCCGACTGCTCGGCCGCCTCGGCTCGCGAGGCCCGCTACCCCACGGGGCAGGTCTCGCCGAACGTGACGACCGACGCGGCCGGACACTACGCCGGCACGCTCACCGTCGGGACCCCGCTCCCCGCGGGCTGGGGCGTCGGCTCCGGTATCAGCATGGCGGCAAGGAACACCTCGACGTCCTCGACCTCCGAGCTGTCCGCCTGCGTCCTCGTGACGGCGGCCGTACCTGTCGAGCTCCAGGCTTTCGACGCCGAGTAGCCGCCGGGGACGAACTCAGACGCGCCGCGGGCGCCCGCGTTGCGCCTTCGCGGTCGCGGCCTTCGGCGCCGGGGCTTCCGGCTCGACCCAGCGCTCCGCCCAGGCGGCCATGGCGTCGATGGCCGCAGCCAGGCCGCGGCCCTTCTTCGTCAGGGCGTACTCGACCCGCACCGGCGTCTCCGGAACGACGGTCCTCTCGACGATCCCCTCCTGCTCCAGCTCCTGCAGCCGCTCGCTGAGCATCCGGTCGGTGATGTCGGGAATGGCGTCCCGGAGAGTCGCGTAGCGGCAGCGCGAGCGGAGGAGGACGTAGACGATGGCTCCGGTCCAGCGCCGCCCGATCAGCTCGATCGCCCGGTGGAACCGGGAGCAGAGGACGAGGTCGGGGAGAGAGGCGTCGCGCGTCACCTGCGGCAGAATAGGTCGCGTCGAGCCCCACGACAAGCGACTACTTGACAAGTAGTCGCTATAGAATCTATAGTTACATCCGGCCGAGACGCCGGCAGCCCGCGCGCCTCGAAAGGAGCCCTCCATGACGAACTCCCGCACCTCCTCCAAGCGCGTCCTCACCGTCGAGCAGGCCCCGCCCCGCCACTGGGTCGGGGACGGCTTCCCGGTCAGCTCGATGTTCTCGTACGACTCGGCCCCCTCTCTGAGCCCCTTCCTCCTGCTGGACTACGCGGCCCCCGCCGAATTCAAGCCGGCCCTGGCCCCGCGGGGCGTGGGCGAGCACCCGCATCGCGGCTTCGAGACCGTCACGGTCGTCTACCAGGGGGAGGTCGAGCACCGCGACTCCACGGGCAACAAGGGAAAGATCGGGCCGGGCGACGTTCAGTGGATGACCGCGGCCTCGGGCATCGTCCACGAGGAGATGCACAGCCGCGAGTTCACGGCCAGGGGCGGCACGATGGAGATGGTGCAGCTCTGGGTGAACCTCCCGGCGCGCCTGAAGATGAGCGCCCCGGGCTACCAGGACATCGTGAACGCGCGGACCCCCGTCGTCCCGCTCGAGGGCGACGCCGGCACCGTCCGGGTCATCGCGGGCGCGTTCGGCGCCGGGAAGGGCCCCGCCCGCACCCACACGCCGATCGACCTCTGGGACGTGCGGCTCCAGGCCGGGAAGACGGCGAGGCTCCGGGTCCCCGAGGGACACGCGACGGCGCTCCTCTTCCTGCGCGGCGGCGGGCTGATCAACGGAGCGGACGCCGTCGACGAGAGGGAGCTGGCCGTCCTCGACCGGCACGGCGAGGAGGTCTCGATCGAGGCCGGCTCCGACGCGACGATCCTCCTGCTCTCCGGCGCCCCGATCGACGAGCCGGTCTTCGGCTACGGACCGTTCGTGATGAACACGAAGTCCGAGATCGTCAAGGCGATGGAGGACTACCGGAGCGGCCGGATGGGAAGCCTCTGAGCTTCCCGGCCGCGGCCCGGCACCTCTCGAGGAGGCGCGCCTCTCCGATCCTCGCCGTGAACGGCTCGAACGACGGGGTGGGACCCCGCCACTCGAGCTCGTCGACGTCGCGGAACAGGGGCGCGTCGTTCCTCAGCGTCGCCAGGCGCTTGAAGAGGAGGGCCTGCTCCCGCCGCTCCCCCAGCACGGCCGGCGGGAACGTCTCGATCGGACCGTGCCGGTTGAGGAGCCTCGCCGCGCCGATCGCCCCGATCCCCGGGATGCCCGGGTAGCCGTCGGCGGCGTCACCGACCAGGGCCAGGAAGTCGGGGATCAGGGCAGGCTCCACCCCGAACTTCTCCTTCACTCCGGCGGCGTCGCGGATCTTCCCGGACTTGCGGTCCACCTGCACGACGCGTTCCCCGTCGACGCACTGCCCCAGGTCCTTGTCGGGCGTCCAGATGCAGACCTTCTCCACGCGCGTGTCCCGAGAGGCGAGGCGCGCCGCCGAGGCGAGGGCGTCGTCCGCCTCCAGCTCCACCAT
Organism: uncultured Holophagales bacterium; assembly: GCA_964384675.1. Classification (GTDB taxonomy): domain Bacteria; phylum Acidobacteriota; class Thermoanaerobaculia; order UBA5066; family UBA5066; genus CAYLNK01. The sequence goes on from CAYLNK010000125.1 coordinate 5,667, forward strand.
GGGCCAGACCACCACGCCCATGGAGGCGAGCCCCTCCTCGAGCGGACCGAACTGGGCCCACAGCGCGCGGTCGATGCCGGCCCCCGTCTTGTAGCCGGGCCAGAGGTCGTTGCGGAACGACTCGATGACGTGATCGGTCGCCACGCCGACGTGCGTCGCTCCGGTCTCGATCATCTGGAGGACTGAGTGGAGGATGCCGGCGACGGCCCCGAGCGGGCGGTCCTCCCCCTTGCTGAAGCGGCGCAGGCCGTAGAACTGGCGGAACAGCTCGTAGGTGCCGTCCACGAGGTGGACGACGATTCCGTCCGTCATGGCGTCTCCGCCTCCGCGGCGGCGGCGCTCGCCCGCGCCAGCAGGAGCGCACGCTCGCGCTCGTTCCGGGTCATCGCCGCCGCGCGCTCCATCTCCGCGCGCGCCTCGTCGAGACGGCCGAGCTTCAGAAGGAGGTCCCCGCGCACGCTCGGCAGGAGGTGATAGCCCGCGAGCGCCGGCTCGGCGGCGAGGGCGTCCACGAGGGCGAGGCCCGCCGCGGGACCGGACGCCATCGACACCGCGACCGCCCGGTTCAGCTCCACCACGGGAGAGGGCATCCGACGGGCGAGCGCCTCGTACAGCGCGGCGATCCGGCCCCAGTCCGTCTCCGCCGCGGTCCGGGCGCGGGCGTGGCACGCGGCGATCGCGGCCTGCAGGGTGTACGGCCCCGGCTGGTCCGGGTTCAGCCTCTCGGCGTTCGCGAGCGCGGCGAGCCCGCGCCCGATCAGGAGCTGGTCCCAGCGGGAGCGGTCCTGCGCCAGGAGCAGGATCGGCTCCCCCGCCGTGTCGATCCGCGCGCCGGAGCGCGACGCCTGGATCTCCATGAGCCCGACGAGGCCGTGCACCTCGGGCTCGTCCGGGACGAGTCCGGCGAGGATCCGTCCGGCCCGGAGCGCCTCCGTGCAGAGCTCGGGCCGCATCCAGTCGTCGCCGCGCGTGGCCGAGTAGCCCTCGTTGAAGATCAGGTAGAGCACCTCGAGGACCGAGGCCAGGCGCGCGGCGCGCTCCGCCCCGCGCGGCAGCTCGAACGGGACGCCCGCCTCGGCGAGCGTCTTCTTCGCACGCACGATCCGCTGGGCGATCGTCGGCTCCGGGACGAGGAAGGCTCGGGCGATCTCCTCCGTGGTGAGGCCGCCCAGGAGGCGGAGGGTCAGGGCGACCCGGGCCTCGCGCGAGAGCACCGGGTGGCAAGCCGTGAACACGAGCCGCAGGAGGTCGTCGCCCACGTCGTCGTCGAGCGAGGCGTCGAGCTCGTCCACGGACCTCTCTTGCCGTTCGAGGAGATCCCGCTCGACCTCCTGGTGCTTGCGGTCGGTCACGGTGCGCCGTCGCAGCTGGTCGATGGCGCGGCGCTTCGCCGTGGCCATCAGCCACGCGCCGGGGTTCTCGGGCACGCCCGCCTCCGGCCACCGCTCGAGCGCGGCGACGAGCGCGTCCTGGGCGAGCTCCTCGGCGAGCCCGACGTCGCGAACCATCCGCGCCAGCCCGGCGATCAGGCGGGCGAACTCGATCCGGAAGACCGCCTCGATGGCGCGATGGGTGTCGGGTGCCGTCACGGCACCCGATCACAGCATCTCCCCGCCTCCCGGGCAATCGCGGATCAGCCCCTCTCGCCGTGGCCCGGCGTCCCGGCCGCTCCTACTTCCCGGCCTTCGCCTCGACTTCGGCCCGCAGACGATCCTCCTGAGCCCGCAGCTCCGGTGTGAGCTCGGCCCCGAAGTCCTCGGCCTCGAACACCTGGCGAATCTCGATCTCGGCCTCGGCGCCCGGGCCCATGGGGCTCGGGCAGCGCTTCACCCACTCGATCGCCTCTTCCCGGGAGGCCACGTTCCAGATCCAGAAGCCGGCGATCAGCTCCTTCGTCTCGGCGAACGGCCCGTCGATCACCGTCGTCGCCTTTCCGCCGGAGAACCGGACCCTCGCGCCCTTCGAGCTCGGGTGCAGCCCCTCTCCCGCCAGCATGACGCCGGCCTTCACCAGCTCCTCGTTGAACGCCCCCATCTCGGTCAGGAGCTTCTCGTCCGGCACCGCGCCCGCCTCGGAGCTCTTGTCGGCCTTCACCAGGATCATGAATCGCATCGTTCTCCTCCTTCGTCCGGGCCGGAGATTCTCATCCGGTTCCCTCTCTCGAATGGGCGACGATCGGGGGGCTCCCGGATCGACACGGCGCTTCGACTTCTTCTCGACCGGGCCCGACGGTACGATTCGAGGAGCTCATGCGACGCACTCTTCTTCCGTACGCGGTCCTGGTCGTGGTCATGGCCGGCGCGATCCTCGCGGTCCTCGGGTACGGGAGCCGCCTGGAGGTGGGACGCACGGGGGCGGTGGCCCTGCCCGCCGCGGCGCACGGCGTCGGCGACATCACCCCGCTCGGCACGCTCCTCACCCAGATCGTCGTCGTGGTCGTCGCGGCGCGCCTTTGCGGGCGGCTCGCGGCCCGCATCGGGCAGCCGAAGGTGATCGGCGAGATCGTGGCGGGCATCCTCCTCGGCCCGTCCCTCCTCGGCTGGGCCGCACCGGGCCTCTCCGCGTCGCTCTTCCCGCCTGCCTCCCTCGGGACCCTCAGGCTCCTGGCCGAGGTCGGCGTGCTGCTCTTCATGTTCGTGGTCGGGCTCGAGCTCGACCTCGAGAGCCTGCGTGGCCGGGCCCACACGGCCGTGGCGGTGAGCCACGCCAGCATCCTCCTGCCGTACTTCCTGGGCGTCGTCCTCTCTCTCGGGCTCTATCGGGCGCTCGCGCCGGCGGGGGTCCGCTTCCTGCCGTTCGCGCTCTTCATGGGGATCGCGATGAGCATCACGGCGTTCCCGGTGCTGGCGCGGATCCTGGAGGAGCGCGGCATGACGCGGACCCCGCTCGGGAGCGCCGCGATCACCTGCGCCGCGGTGGACGACGTCACGGCCTGGAGCCTGCTGGCGCTGGTGGTCGCGATCGCGAAGGCGCAAGGGCTCGCCTCCTCGGCCTTCGTCATCCTGATGACGGCCGGGTTCATCAGCTTCATGTGGTACGTCCTCGGCCCCGCCGTCCGCCGGATCATCGGGCGGGGGGCGAACGGGACGCCGTCGAAGAACGTCCTCGCGTTCGTGCTCCTCCTCCTCATCGGCTCGGCCCTCACGACGGAGCGCATCGGGATCCACGCCCTGTTCGGCGCGTTCCTCATCGGCGTCGTCATGCCGCGCGAGGCGAGCTTCCGGGCCGCCCTGGTCCAGCGGCTGGAGGAGGTCAGCGCCATCCTCTTCCTCCCGCTCTTCTTCGCGTTCACGGGCCTCCGGACCCAGATCGGGCTCCTCGACGGCGCCGAGGGGTGGCTGATGTGCCTCGCGATCGTCGCGGCGGCGACGCTCGGGAAGCTGGGCGGCACGATGGCGGCCGCGCGCTTCTCCGGGATGGGCCTCCTGGACGCCTTCTCGCTCGGAGCCCTGATGAACACCCGCGGGCTGATGGAGCTGATCGTGCTGAACGTCGGCTACGAGCTGGGGATCCTCTCGCCGCGGATCTTCGCGATGATGGTCCTGATGGCGCTCGTCACCACGTTCTCGACGGCCCCCCTCCTGGCCTTCGCCGACTTCCTGCGCCGGCGGCGGGCGGGTGCCCCGCTGGCGACCCGGTCTGCCTGAGCCTCCCCGCTAGCGGCCAGGCTCCTGGCGGACCGGCTCGGGCACCACGCGAAGCGCGTCGACCTTCAGGCGCGCCAGCTTCTCGGTCCGGGTGACGGGCCCGGTGATCTCGACGGTCTTGGCCAGGTAGTCGAGCCATCCCGTTCCCTTCCTCGGGAACGTCCCCTCCTCGAGGACGTAGAGCTCGAAGGTCCCCTTCGCGGCGACGGCGAGGGCGGCCGGCACGCTCTTCTTCGCGCAGGCCCGGGCGCAGGCGACGTCCTCCTTGGTGCCGTAGCGGACCTTGGTCCGGTCGGCCTCGTCCCAGCAGAGGGAGCAGACGACCTGGCCCCGCAGCGTCACCGCGGTCGGCGCGGCTGGAGCGGCGCCGCCGTCCGGCTCCGCGTGGACCGCGGCCCCGAGGCAGAGAAGAGCCGAGAGGATCGCGGACTTCGTCATGTCCGTGGATTCTCCGCCAGACCTCCGATGATCCGTCTGCCCCATTGACATCCGGTCGTGCCGGGACCATTACCCGGGAGGTCCAAGGGCATGTCCGCCTGCCTCGGCCTCGACCTCGGCTCCGCCGCCACGAAGGCGGTGGTGCTGGGTGACGACGGGCTGCCCGGTCCGCTCCTCTACCGGAAGCGGGACCTCGACGACGCCTCCGCCCTCGACTCGTTCCTCGCCGGGATCGAGGCGCGAGTCCCCGGAGGACGCGTGCGGCTCGGCGTCGTCGGGAGCGATGGGAGGGCGCTCTTCGGGCGGGCCCGTGCCGTCAACGGCATCCTCGCGGTCGCCGCGGGGGTGAGGTTCCTTCACCCGCAGGCGCGTTCCGTCCTCGAGGTGGGCGCTCACACGTCGAAGCTCCTGGCGCTCGGGGACCGGGGAGAGGTCACCGACTTCGCCACGAACGAGGCGTGCGCGGCGGGCACCGGCTCGTTCCTCGAGCAGCAGGCGAGGCGGCTGGAGCTGACGATCCTCGAGCTGTCGGCGCTCTCGGCTGGTGCCCGTCGCGCCGCCACGATCGCCGGGCGGTGCTCGGTGTTCGCCGCGTCCGACATGATCCACCTGCAGCAGAAGGGGACGCCCCTGCCGGAGATCGCCTACGGGCTCTGCATGGCGATCGCGCGGAACGCCCTGGCCACCCTCGTGAAGGGGAAGCGCGTCGCCACGCCGGTCGTTCTCGCCGGCGGCTGCGCGAGGAACGAGGGGATCGTGCGGGCCTTCCGCGAGGCCCTCGACCTGACGGCCCCGGGGCTCGCCTTGGTCTCCACGCTGCCCGGCCTCGAGGGGGCGATCGGCGCGGCCCTCGCCATGGCGACCGCCGCAGCGACCGTCGACGGGTGCGCGCCGGAGCTCCCGATCGCGGAGGTGCGGCATCTCCTCGCCGCGCTCCTCTCGGGCCCGGTCCGGAGCCCGACGACGCTCGCGCCGCTCCGGAGGCGGGTCCGGGCGGTGCCGCCCCCGGAGCCCGCCTCCGGTGGCGAACTCGCGGGCTATCTGGGCATCGACGTCGGCTCGGTGAGCACCGACGTCGTCGTCCTCGACGCGGCCGGCGAGCCGATCTCGTCGGTCTACCTGCCCACGCGCGGGCGCCCGGCGGAAGCGCTCCAGGAGGCCTTCTCGGTGCTGGAGCGGCGATTCGGGCCGCGCCTGCGCATCCTCGGCTGCGGGGCGACGGGGAGCGGGCGGCACCTGGCCGGCCGGCTCGTCGGGGCGGACGTCGTCAAGAACGAGATCACCTGCCAGCTCCTCGGGGCGCAGCACTACTTCCCCGACGTCGACACGGTCCTCGAGATCGGCGGCCAGGACTCGAAGTTCATCGCGGTGAAGGACGGCGTGATGTCGGACTTCGCCATGAACAAGGTCTGCGCGGCCGGGACCGGGTCGTTCCTGGAGGAGCAGTCGCGAGACCTCGGGATCGACGTCTGCCGCGAGTTCGCACCCCGCGCCTTCTCGGGGTCCCCCGTGGACCTCGGCTCGCGCTGCACGGTCTTCATGGGGACGGAGGTGGTCGGCGCGCTCGGCGGAGGGGCCGGGATCGAGGACGTCTGCGCCGGCCTCGCCCACTCGATCGTGAGGAACTACCTGGAGAAGGTCGTCGGATCGCGCCCCGTCGGGCGCCGGATCGTCTTCCAGGGGGGCGTCGCCTCGAACGAGGCCGTGGTCGCCGCGTTCGAGAGCGCGCTCTCGCGGGAGGTCGAGGTCCACCCGTTCAACCGGATCTCGGGAGCGATCGGCGCGGCGCTCGCCGCGCGGGCGGCGCGCTCCTCCACCGGCGCGCCGACACCGTCCCGCTTCAGCGGCTTCGCGCCGCAGGGCCTGAAGCTCCGGTCGTTCGAGTGCCGTCACTGCCCGAACCGCTGCGAGGTGAACGTCGTCACGACGGAATCGGGCGTTCACACCTTCTTCGGAGACACGTGCGAGCGGTACACGAGCCGGACCTCCTCGCTCGGCTGCCGCGTCCCGAACCTCGCGGTCGAGTACCTGGAGCGCTGCGAGGCGCTCTTCTCCGCCGGCGACGGGCCCGGCCTGACGATCGGCGTGCCCCGCGCCTCGAGCCTCCTCGGCGCCCTCCCGTTCTGGGCCACGTTCTGGAAGGAGCTCGGACACAGGCCCGTCCTCTCGGCCCCGTCCTCGGCGCAGACCCTGGCGGTCGGGCTCGAGCACCTGCCGGTCGGGATGTGTCTCCCGATGAAGCTCGCCGCGGGCCACGTACATGCCCTGCTCTCGAGCGGCGTCGACCTCGTCTTCGTTCCGGCGGTGATGGTGCTGCCCGGTGACGACCCCGTCCGCTCGTTCTCCTGTCCCTACACGATGGCCGAGCCGTTCGTGATCGGGGTCCCCGACCCGTCGCGCCTGCTGTCGCCCGTCGTCAGCTTCGCGAGCGAGGAGACGTTCGCCGCCGGGCTCGAGCCGTGCCTCACGCGGCTGGGCGTCTCCTCGACCCAGGTGAGGGAGGCCTTCCGCGCCGCCCGCTTCGCCCAGCGGAGCCTCGACGAGCTGTTCCGGGAGCGAGCCCGGACCCTGATCGACGCAGGCGGACAGCAAACCGTGCTCGCGGTCCTCGGCCGACCCTACGTCACGCTCGACACCTACGTGAACCTGGCGCTCTTCGAGCGGCTCCGCCGCCTCGGAGTCCTCGGCGTCCCCCTGGGAATGCTGCCGCAATCGCCCGAGCCCGCAGGGGCCTCGGACCTCCCCTGGCGCTTCCCAGGCGAGATGCAGCGCGCGGCGAGCGCCCTGGCCGCGACCCCCGACGTCCACCCGGCGCTCGTCTCCTGCTTCGGCTGCGGGCCCGACGCCTTCGCGCTGCCTCGCATCGAGGAGGCGCTCGGACGGAGGCCGCACCTGACCCTCGAGCTCGACGAGCACCGGGGAGAGGCCGGCGTCGTGACCCGCGTGGAGGCGTTCCTCGACCAGCTGGGAAGCGCCGTTCCGCTCGCGGCGCAGCGGACCGCCGTCCCGGAACGGGCCGGCTCCTTCATCCCGGCCGTGCCGTCGATCGTGCGGATCCCGTACTTCGCCGACCACGCCTTCGCCTTCAGCGGCCTCTTCCGGCACGCGGGACACGACGCCCGCGTGCTGCCGCTTCCCGGGCCCCAGATCCGGGCGCTCGGCGAGAAGCACTCCCTCGGGAAGGAGTGTCACGCCTACTCGATGATCGCGGGGGACCTCGTCAACCTGCGGCGCGAGGGGAACGGAGACACGGTCTTCTACTTCCCCGGCACCTCGCTCCCGTGCCTCCTCCACGAGTACGGACGCAGCATGCAGTCGCTCCTCTCGCGGCTCGAGGTCGAGGGGATCCGGGTCAGCTCGCCGGACACCCCGGCTCTGATCTCGGCGTTCGGCATCGAGGCGCTGGACCGCCTCTACGTCGGCCTCCTCGCCATCGAGGTCCTGGCCAAGGCGGTCTGCCAGGTCCGGCCGTACGAACGGACGGCCGGCGCGACCGACGAGGTCCATCTGCGGAACCTCGCGCGGATCGAGTCGGCGGTGGCGGGCGGGGACGTCCTCGAGGCGCTCGACGACTCCCTCCACGCCCTCGCGGCGGTCCCGGTGGCCGAGCCGCGCGCGCGGCCGGTCGTGGGGCTGGCCGGCGACCTCTACACGCGGGTGAACCCGGCCGGCAACCACGACGTCGTGAGGTGGCTGGAGGGACAGGGCCTCGAGGTGTGGCCCTCCCCGTTCCTCGACGCCATCGACCTCGGGATCTCCCGCCGCTTTCACCGGAGCCTCGCGTCGCGGGACCTCGCGGGCCTCCTGGAGAGCGGTCCGCTGGCGCTCCGGCGCGAGCTCGACGTCTGGCGGCTCAAGCGGGTCGTCGGCTCGCGGATGGCGTACCGGGACGAGCCCGGCTACCAGGAGCTGAAGAGGCTCGCCGCGCCGTACATGCCGAACGAGGCCCACGACCTCCTCTACCTGAACGTCGCCAAGATCGTCGACTTCGCCGAGGGCGGCGCGGACGGTGTCGTCAACGCCATCTGCTTCGGCTGCATGGTGGGGAACGCGTCGGCGGCCATCGTGGAGAGGATCCGCCGCGATCACGACGACCTGCCGATCATCACCGCGGTCTACGCGGGGGCCGAGGACCCCACGAGGCGGATGGTGCTGGAGGCGTTCGTCGGCCAGGTGAAGGCGCGCCACCTTCGCCGGGCCGCGCCCGCGGCGGCGTGAGGCAGCCTCAGGGCCTGAGCACGAGGTTCTTGGTGTCGTTCGTCCCGTTGTCGATCCGCGTCGCGAGCGCGGCCACGCGCCCCTCGCCACCGGTCGAGCGCACCTCGCACAGGACGCCGGTCCTGTCCTTGCGCCCGATCCCGAAGCCCTCCACGCCGAAGAGGTCGTTGATCTGGAGCTGCTCGTGGGGACCGAGCGAGACGGCCAGGCGGCCCACCGGGGCGGATCGCCGCTGGCTCTTCTCCCAGACGGTCACCTCGAGCGTCGACGACGCCCCGGCAATCTCCGTGAGGATGAGGTTGGTCCTCGCTCCGCGGCTCCGGTCGCCGTCGGCCGTCCCTTCGAGGCCGTCCACGAGCACGAGACGTCCGCCCGCAGCCGTGGCGGGATCCTCCCTCCCGACTCCCTCGATCACGTCGCCGAAGCTGCCCGCCGGCGTCTCGCTCGAGACCCGGCTCACCACGCGGAGGCCCGGGGCGCTGGCCCGCACCTCCAGCGGCCCGAAGGAGAGGGGCGCGAGGCCGAACAGCTCCCCCAGGACGTCGTCCCACGCGTCGACCGTCCGGGGCGCGAGCGTCCGCTCCGGGCTCGTGACGGTGCCGCCGCTTCCCCGATACGCCACCCGGTAACGGACCTCCGCCCCGGCGTCGTTGCGGATCTCCACGCGCGACCGGAACGTCGCGGACGTGACGACGCTCGGAAGCGTGATCGTCGTGTCCGTGGAGGCCCCGACCGCGCGCCCCACGAAGCTCGACGCGTCCCCCGACCTCCCGTCGATCACCGTGGTGACCGCCGCGACGCTCCCCGCCGAGCCCGGCTCGGCGACGATCTCGAGCGCGCCGCCGGAGACGGCCGCGTCGCCCGCAAGCTCGGCGACGGGGAGCTGCGTCTTGGCCCACGGCGCGAGGTCCCGTCGCGTCCGTCCGAGCGTGGCGCCCTGGCGGTCGAGGAGGCTCACGGTGACGCTCGCCCGTTCGCCCGACGTCTCGACGAGGATCAGGTTCGTGCGGTAGACGGCGTCCTTCCGGACGCCGGGCACGGCGTGCGGGATCCCGGGCCTCACTCCTTCGCCGCTCCGCACGGTGGGAAGCTGGAATCCGAACGAGCCGCCCGCCGCCGCCGGCGCGTCGACGACGCTCTGCACGCGGAGCGAGCCGATCCGCGCGCTCCGGACCTCGAGCGATCCCGACCCGTTGGCGACGCCGAACAGGCGTCCCGCCGCGTCCGTGAACGACACGACGTCGTGCCCCGGGACGACGAGCGTGGCCTGCTTCACGTACGCGGCGTCCAGGCCGCTCACCTCCTGCGGTGAAAGGTCCGGCGTGTAGTAGAGGTCGACCTGGGCCGGCTCCGGCCCCAGGTTGGTGAGGAGGAGGCGGCTCACGTAGCGGCCTCCCGTCTGCGAGCCGGCGTTCACGAGCGAGGGGACGACGAGGCTCGTCTCCGAAGGCGCGAGCGGCGGACGTCCCTGGAGAGGCCCCGAGGCCGCGGGGCCGGGATCCTCCACCAGGATCCGCGCGCTCTTGCCGTCCACCGTACAGAACGTCAGGTACGTCACGCGCGGGTAGGCGCCGGCTCCCTCTCCCCGCAGGCGCTGCGGCTGGAGGCGCAGCTCGCGCGTGGCGCCCGGCGCGATCGGCGACGCGTTCCAGTCCGGCGGTGCGATCGAGACGAACGGGCTCGGGAGGACGTCCGCGCCGAGCTCCAGCGCGACGCTTCCCGGATTGCGCACCTCGATCGTCCGCTCCGGCGGCTCCTCCCCCGGGGCAGCCGGCGCGAGGCGGACCTCGTCGGCGCGCGAGCCATCGACGAGGACGAGCGGGGCGGACGTCGCCGGGATCGGATCGGTCGACTTGACGGAGGTGATCACGAGCGACACCGGGGCCTGGGGGTGGGCCGTCGCGTCGCCCGGGTCGGCGGAGGTGACCGTCACGAGGCCCTCGTACCGGCCGGGCCGGTCGGCCGGAACGCCGGTGAGCTGCGCGAAGTAGAGCCTGGCCTGCCCCGCGCGAAGCGAGATCGTCGTCTCGCTCATCGTGAAGAACGGCACCGCCTGCGACGTGGCGAAGAAGCCGGCGAAGTCGGCGGTCCCGGTGTTGCGGAGCTCGATCTCGAGGCGCGGGAGCGGGGAGCCCGCGGCGGACTGACGGATCACCGCCGCGCGGGGCGGCGTCGTCATCGTCACGTGCGGTACGCCCGCCGAGACCACGATGGAAACAGGCGCGCTCGGGGCGCTCGAGGCGCCGCACGATGCGATGGCGACGACGCGGTGGGCGTAGCTCGTCCGCTCGGCCGCGACCAGGACGAGCGCCGGCTCCGCCACCGTCCACGTCTCGACGCTCGCGAAATCCGCCGTCCGGCTCCGCTCGACGCGGTACGCGCCCGCGCCCCGGACCCCGCCCCAGGCGAGGGTGTAGCGGCTTCCGAGAGAGGCGGTCCCCTTCGTCGACACCAGGTCCGCCGGGACCGCCGGCGCCGCGCAGGCGGCCACCGTGAACGCGCGGACCCCCGAGGCGGACGGCGAGCCGCCCTCGCAGGCGGGACGGGCGCTGACACGCCAGCGGTACGTGGTCCCGCGGGAGAGGCGGACCGCGAGCGAGCTGCCGGTCACGCCGCCGGCGTGGAGCGGAGGATCGGCCTCGGTCCCGAGCGCCACGTCGTACGAGACCGCCCCGGGCACCGCCTGCCAGCGGAGCACGGCCTCCTCCTCCACCGCGGTCGCGCCGTCCGCCGGCGAGACGAGCGGCGGCGGCGCGACGACGCAGGAGCCGGGCACCGTGAAGCTCCCTTCCGCCGAGGACGTCGCGAAGGTCGCGTCGCAGGCGGCACGCGCGACCACACGCCAGCGGTACGGCCCCGGCGCCAGGCCCGTC
>CAYLNK010000126.1:0-16575 GCA_964384675.1 uncultured Holophagales bacterium
GCCGCGGCGGCCGCGCTCGCCCAGGGATTCCTCATGCCCAGGCGGGGGGCGACGCGTCTGCACCGGCCGGCGCCGGCCGGGGCCGGCGCGGTGAGGCGGGGACCGACGGGCTAGGGAATCGAACCGGCCATTCGAGAAGGTCCGGGTCGACTCCGGGGGAAATTTGAGGGAAGACCGGGTGGGTGCTATCGTCGCGCCTGATCCCGAGGGACCGAAGAGATGGCATTTCAAGGCTCGCTGAAGGAACTTCCGCTCGCGGATATCGTCCAGCTGGTCGCGGTGTCCGGAAAGACGGGCATGTTCTCGCTGACGCGCGCCGCCGAGCGCGGTGTCGTGTACATCCAGAACGGCCAGATCACCCACGCGAAGGTCGGGGACATCGAGGGCGAGGACGCGATCTACAGCCTGGCGCTCTGGAGCCAGGGCGACTTCCAGTTCTCGCCGGGCGTCGAGAGCGAGACGCGCACGATCACGCGCTCGAACACGAACCTCCTCATGGAGGCCGCGCGGCGCAGCGACGAGTGGAAGATCCTCTCGAAGAAGATCCCCTCCACCGATTGCGTTCCCAGCCTGATCAACCGCGAGGGGATGTCCGAGCCGGTCACCCTCACGCCCCAGGAATGGAGCGTGGTGACCCGCGTGAACGGCGAGCGCTCGATCGACGATCTGTCCCGCGCCACGCGGCTCTCCTCGTTCGACGTGGCCAAGACCCTCTATGGGCTGGTGACCGCCGAGCTCGTCGAGATCGGGAGGGGACGGCCCGTGAAGGCCGCTCCCGCGCCGGCCCCCGCGCCGGCGCCCGTGGCGCCCGGGGCCGGCCAGTCGATTCCCACCGTCTCCACGCACAGCGGCGTCTTCAACGCCGTGGCGCGGGGCGACGAGAAGCGCAGCCTGCAGATCCTCTGCACCAAGGTGAAGCAGGAGGCCGAGAGCGCCGCTCTCTCCCCGGGCGACCCGTCGATCGACCGGCTCTACCGGATGGCGCTGGCCGAGATCGATCGCGGGCGAGGGCTCGACGTCGTCCGGGAGCTGATCCGGACGTTGGAGCAGAGCGTCACCAGTCTCCGGGGCCGGGACGCCGGCCTGGTCTTCCGGGAGAAGATGAGCCCGCTGCTGTAGGTGATCGGGGGAACCCATCGCCGGGTTCCCCCAAACCCCCTCCCCGGCGAATCGCTCCTATTCTTCGGGCCCGTGCTCGAACGCGCTGGGTTCATCGGGAGCGCGGGCTGACGCTTCCGCCCTCCCGCGCGCTCCTGCGCCGTCGCTTCGCTCCGGCTCCGGTTCCCCCAAACCCCCTCCCCGGCGAATCGTTGTTTTCTGCGGGCCCGTGCTCGAACGCGCTGGGTTCATCGGGAGCGCGGGCTGACGCTTCCGCCCTCCCGCGCGCTCCTGCGCCGTCGCTTCGCTCCGGCTCCGGTTCCCCCAAACCCCCTCCCCGGCGAATCGCTCCTATTCTTCGGGCCTGTGCTCGGACGCGCCGGGTTCATCGGGAGCGCGGGCTGACGCTCCGCCCTCCCGCGCGTACCTGCGCCGTCGTTTCGCTCCGGCTTCGGTTCCCCCAGACCCCTCCCCGGCGAATCGCGACACGTTCCCCCCTTCCCCTTTTTTGGGGTCACTTCTCTTCTTGACTTGGCCGAAACCCATCTTGGGGTTTAAGATAACCTCTAACCGATCTCGACCTCCGGAGCAGGAACGGGTCCGCGACGCCTCGCGCGAAAGGACCGCGCCCCGAATCGGAGGCCGGAAAAAGGAGATTCGATGAGACGGATGCGGACCGGACTCCTCTTCGCCTCGGCGGTCACCTTGGCTCTTTCGACACCGCTTGTGGCCCAGGTCGCGCCATCCCTCACGGGCGAGACGGGCCTTTTCGAGCTGACGAATGCCGAGACTCTGGGCTCCGGACGCTTCTCGTTCGGGCTCTCCTACAGCAAGTGGGACCGCGTGGCGTCCTCCTCGCTGATCGTCGCGCCAGGGGCCGACGACCCGCTCCGGTACGGGACGAGCAAGCTCGGCCTCACGATCGGCTTCGGGCTCACCTCGAACGTCGACATGGGTCTGTCGGTCGGACAGCGCTACTACTTCTCCGACACGCGGGCCTGGTCGGGCGTGATCAACGGGCACGGTGTCGCGGGCGCGGTCGACCACGACGAGACCGACAAGGTCCGCCTCGGGGTGAAGTGGCTCGTGAATCCGAAGGGACCGGACGCCGTCCGGGTCGTCCTTTTCGGCGGCCTGACGTTCCCGACCCAGGCGAAGAACGACCCGCTGGCCCTGTCGACCTACCGGACCGACTGGGACTTCGGCGCCTCGCTGAACTACGGGATCGTCACCGGGCAGTTCTCCTACCTGAACAACGCCGACATCGGCACACCGAACTCGGGTGATACGCGCATCGGCTTCGACCTCCCCAACGAGCTGCGGGTCGGGCTCGGGCTGGCCGTCCCGGTGATCCCGAACGTGCTGCGCGGCATCGCCGAGATCAACCGGATCCACTACGACGGAGGCGAGACCAAGCCGCCCGATTTCTCGGAGGCCACGCTCGGCGCCCGGTTCGGGCTGGGAAACAGCGGCTTCACGGCGTCCGGCGCGGTCCGCGCGAACATCGACCGCTGGGTGAAGTACGGCAGCAGCCCGTCCAACATCGGCGGTCTCGTCCAGCTCGCCTACATGCCGCAGCCGCCGTCCGGTCCGGACCGGGTCAAGGTCCCGGCCTCGGCGCCGGAGCCCGAGCCGGCCCCCTCCGCCCCCGCGGCGCGGAACCCGGTCTCGACGTCGCCGGCCCCGGCGCCCGCCCCGCTCACCGAGCCGGCCCCGGCGCCCAAGGCCGAGACGTCGACCACCGACGAGATCCTGTTCGACAGCGCCAAGAGCCGGCTGACCAACATCGCCAAGGCCATCCTGGACGGGGTCGCCCTCCGCCTGAAGAACAACCTCTCGGCGACGTGCACGATCGTCTCGTTCACCGACCCGAAGGAGAAGGGCGACCACGCGGCGCTCGCTCGCGCCCGGGCCGAGGCCGCCAAGGACTACCTGATGAAGCGCCACGGGATCGACGGCAACCGCGTCAAGCTCGACATGAAGGGCGACACCGAAGCCGGGGCGGACGCCACACGCAACCGCCGCGCGGTGGTCACGGTGACGTTCCCCTAGGCCCGGCGGGCGCTCCGCGCCCGGCGCGCACCCCCGAGCTCAACTGACGGCCCGGGCACCCGAGAGGGTCCCGGGTCTTCGTCTTTTTCGGGAGTTCCTCTCGTCCCGGCCGGCGCCCGCGTCCGGTTAAACTCGCCGCGCGTGGCAAGTGGCGTCTTTTCGACCGGGTCCTTCACGACCGGAACGAACCCCGCCCTCGGCGGGGTTTTTCGTTCCCGTGCGCTGGTGGTCCTCGCGACCGGGACCGTCGTGGCGATGCTGTGGGCGGGGAAGGTGCTGTTCGTCACCTTCTTCTTCGCGCTGTTCCTCTCGTTCGCGCTCCATCCCTTCGTCGAGCTCCTCGAGCGCATCCGCGTCCCGCGCAGCCTCGCCGCGCTCGTGGTCCTCGCGCTCCTGACCACCCTTCTCGTCTTCTTCGTCGTGAACGCCCTCGACCAGGCGGAGGCCTTCACGCGGGACTGGCCGCTCTACGAGACGAAGATCCGGACGCTCGCGACGCGGGCGCAGGGCTTCTTCGCGGAGCTCGAGGCGCGGACGAAGCGTTTCCTGCCGGAGTCCGATCGATCGATCCGCGCGGTGCGCCTCGAGGAGGGAGCGTACGACTCCGTGCTCCGGGTGGCGTCACAGCTCGGGACGATCGTGTCGGTGCTGCTGTACGGAGCGGCCGTGCCGATGCTCTCGTTCTTCATGCTGAAGGACCGCGAGAAGTACTCGGGCGCGATCGCGCGGATCCTCCGGCTCAAGGGCGGCCGCGCGGCGACCGACTTCGCGGCCGGGGTCGCGCGCGTCCTCTCGGGCTACGTGCTCGGGGAGCTCTTCGTGGTCCTGATCACGGCGTGCATCACGACCGCGGGGCTCCTCGTGCTGCACGTCCCGTACAGCTACGTGCTCGGTCCTCTCGCCGGCCTCTGCGTCCTCCTGCCGTACGTCGGCGTGATCTTCTCGACGACGCCGGCGATGATCGTGGCGTTCCTCTCGGGCGAGGACGCGTCGGCCGCGCTGAAGGTGATCCTGTTCTACTCGGTGATCCAGTTCCTGGAGGGGAACGTGCTGACGCCGTTCATCGTGGGGAGCCGGGTGAAGCTGCACCCGCTGGCGGTGCTGGTGGCGTTCCTCTTCTGGGGGATCCTCTGGGGAGTCCCGGGAGCGATCCTCGCCGTGCCCCTGACCGCCACCATCAAGGTGGTGGGCGAGAGGTTCGACCGCTTCGCGCCCTGGGCCGCGCTGCTGGGTGACAAGACGCCCGACCCGGAGCCCGAGGAGCCGCCCCCGACCGACAAGGCCGCCTGACCAGCGCTGGACCCGGAGCCGGTCCCGGTTCATCGTCACGCGGCAAGGAACCTCGACCGAAGGAGTGCTGTCAAGAAGGGCCGAGCCTTTCAGGCCGCGATCCGCAGCCGTGTGCAGGCCTGATCGGCGGTATCGAGAGAAGCGGAAGAGCGCGGGAAGCCCTGGCGCGCCTGGACGCGGTTGAAGAAGATGGCGATCCCGCGGCCGACGGGGTGAGCCGGTGTCGATGGGTCTTCGGGATGCGCTCGATGATGGCGCGCAGGAGGAGGCGACGCAGGTCGTAGGTCATCCGGCCGGGTGATCGTCCAACAGGCGAGCGAGAGGCTCGCGCCGGTCAGCGGAAGAGAAGCCACGGACCTGGAAGACGAAGAGGAGCGAGGAGCCCGCCCTCCCTCCCGGCGGATCGAAGCCACGCCCCGACTCCCGCCCCATCACGCCTCGTCGGTCTGAGGCGGAGCCTCGTCAGCCGTCCATCCTCTTCCGGACGGCGATCGCGCCACCCAGGAGGCCGGCCACGAGGCCGCCCGCGACGAGACCCAGCGCCGTGGGCGCCGGGAGGAACCGCACCACGAAGACGCCCAGCAGGGTGTTCTGGGTGGCGGCCACGTAGCGGACGAGCCCCTGGAACCCGCCGTACAGGAGGGCCAGCGCCGCGACTCCGCCCAGGAAACCCTGAGCGAGCCCCCCCAGGAGGAACGGCCCACGGATGAGCAGCTCCGGCGCTCCGACGAGGCGCAGGATCTCGATCTCGTCGCGGTGGAGGAGGATGGTGAGCCGGACGACGTTCGCGATGGTGAACGCCGCGCCGAGCGCGAGGAGCACCCCGAGCGCGATCCCGCCGGTCCGGACGACGGTCACCGCGCCGCGCAGCCGCCGGATCCACTCGACGTCGAACTGGACCTCCTCGACGCCCGGCAGCGCCGCCAGGTTCTTCAGCAGGCCGGGGAGCGCTGCCGACGACGCGGCGTCCTTCGAGAGGTCGAGCTCCACCGACGACGGGAACGGGTTGGCCGGGAGCGTCGAGGCAGCTGCGGTCAGGGACCGCCACGACGACGTGAAGCGCGCCTTGGCCTCCTCGGCCGAGACGCGCCGCGCCTCGGTCACGAGCCGCGACTCGCGGGCGACCCGCTCCAGCACGTCCCGTTGCGCGTCCGACGCGTCCGGCTTGAGGAAGACGGTGACGGCGGTCTCCTGGCGCACGGTCTCCACCACGCCGCGCAGGTTCTCGGCCACCAGCAGGAACGCTCCCACGAGGGAGAGCGACACCGCGATCAGCGCGATCGAGACGACCGTCATCCGGCGCGCGCGCCAGAGCCCGGCGAGCGCCTCGTCGAGCAGAGAGACGAGCGCGGTGGAGCCGGGCCCTCCCTTGTTCACGGACGCGGCTCCTCCGGCCTGTCGGGCCGGTCGGTCCTCTCGGCCCGCGACGCGCCGCTCTCGTCGCGCTCGCGCTTCGTGGCCGCCTGAGGGGGGAGAGCCGACTCGACGAGGCCTTCCACGATCCGGCCGCGGTCGAGCGTGAGGCAGCGCCGGCCGGAATGCCGGATCAGCTCCTGGTCGTGTGTCGCCAGGAGGACCGTCGTCCCGCGAACGTTCACCTGGGCGAAGAGCTTCATCACCTCTTCGGCGAGGCGGTGATCGAGGTTGCCGGTGGGCTCGTCGGCGATCAGCAGGTCGGGGTCGTTCACGAGCGCGCGGGCCAGCGCGACGCGCTGCTGCTCGCCGCCCGACAGCTCCTCGGGCAGCGCCGACAAGCGGTGGTGCAGCTCCACCTGCCGGAGCGTCTGGTACGCGCGCCGCTTCCGCTCGGCCGTCGGAACGCCCAGGAATTTCAGGACGAACGCGACGTTCTCGAAGACGGTCCGCGTCGGAAGCAGCTTGTAGTCCTGGAAGACGACGCCCATCGAGCGGCGGAGCTCCGGGATCCGGGTCGGCGGCATGATCCCGACGTTCATCCCGTTCACGAGGATCTGTCCCTCGCTCGGGCTCTCGGCCCTGTAGAGCATCTTCAGGAGCGTCGATTTTCCGGCGCCGGACGGCCCGGTCAGGAACAGGAACTCCCCGCGCTTCACCTCGAACGAAACGTCCTTCAGGACACGGCGTCCGTGGTACTCCTTGGCGACCCGGTAGAACTGGATCAAGACGGTGAGTCCAGGCTCTCCTTGAGGAGCTTGTTCACGAGGCCGGGGCTCGCCTTGCCGCCGGTCGCCTTCATCACCTGGCCGACGAACCATCCGAACGCCGCGGTCTTGCCGCCCCGGTACGTGGCGATCTGGGCGGGGTTCGCGAGGAGGATCGCGGAGATCGCGTCGCGGATCGGTCCCTCGTCCGTGACCTGCCGAAGCCCCTTGTCCGCGATCAGCGCGTCCGGCGTCGAGCCGGAGGCGATCAGCTCCGGAAGGAGCTCCTTGGCGATCTTCCCGGAGATCGTGCCGTCGTCGATGCGCGCCACCAGCTGCGCCAGGGCGCCCGGCGCGAGCGGGACGCGACCCGCCTGGCGGTCGGCGTCGGACATCCTCGCCAGGAGCTCGGAAAGGAGCCAGTTCGAGAGGGCCTTCGGGTTGCCCGGGTGGGCGGCGACGGCGCTCTCGAACCAGTCGGCGAGCGGTCGGGAGACGCAGATTCCCTCGGCGTCGGCGGGAGGGAGGCCGAGCGCCGCGGCCAGCCTCGCCCGCCGCACGGCGGGGAGCTCCGGGAGGGCCGCCGCCACGGAGTCCCGCCACGCGGCGCCGACGACGAGGCTCCCGAGGTCCGGCTCCGGGAAGTAGCGATAGTCCATCGCCTCCTCCTTGGAGCGCATCGGCTTGGTGACGCCGCTCCCCGGCTCCCACAGGCGCGTCTCCTGGATCAGCCGCCCACCCGATTCGAGGACCAGGACCTGTCGCGCCACCTCGTGCTCGATCGCCTTCTTCACGTGCGCGATCGAGTTGAGGTTCTTGATCTCGACCTTCGTCCCCAGGCGCGCCTCACCCCACGGCCGCACCGAGACGTTCGCGTCGCAGCGGAGGGAGCCCTCCTCCATGTTGCCGTCCGAGGCATCCACCCAGCGCACCAGCCGCCGGAGCTTCACGAGGTAGTCGTACGCCTCGTCGGCGGAGCGCAGGTCCGGCTCGGTGACGATCTCGATCAGGGGTGTCCCGGCCCGGTTGAGGTCGACGAGCGAGGCGCCGCCCGGGACGTCCTCCCAGGGGAACTCGTGCATCGACTTGCCGGCGTCCTCCTCGAGATGGATCCGATTGAGGCGGACACGCCGCGTCCCGCCGGGGGACGCCACGTCGAGCCCGCCGCCGGTCGCGAGCGGCCGGTCGTACTGCGAGATCTGGTACCCCTTCGGGAGGTCCGGGTAGAAGTAGTTCTTCCGCGCGAAGACGGACGACTCCTGGATCGTGGAGCCGGTGGCGAGCGCGACCCGCATCGCGAGCGCCACCATCTCCCGGTTCAGGACGGGGAGAACGCCCGGGTAGCCGAGGCAGACGGGGCAGACCGCGGTGTTGGGAGGCGCGCCGAACACGACCGGACAGGCGCAGAACGCCTTGGTCCGGGTCTTCAGCTGGCAGTGCACCTCGAGACCGACGACGGGCTCGAAATCGGCGAGAGACATCCCGCCGAGTCTACCGGCTAGCCGGTCCGCACCGCGCGGGGCTTCCTCGGACGCACGAAGACACCCGCGGGCGAGGGGGTCGCGCGGTCATCGTGGCTCTCCCGTGCGGGTCGGAAGCCTCGTCGGACGAGGCTCTCGACGGTGCTGGTCATCTCCTCCTCCCTCGCCGCCGCGGGCGCGGCCTCGAGGTCGACGGGTGCTCCTCGGAGCGGAACGCCTCCTCCATCTCCTCCGCCGGGTGCTCGAAGCACCGCACCGGGCACCCGTCGCAGACCTCCTCGATGAAGCCGAGGAGACCGCTGAGGACCTCGGTGGCGACCCCGCCCTTCTGCCTCTTGCCGGCGACGAGGGTGCCGAGGAGCGCCTCGAATCGCGGCCCGAAGTCGTCCGTCCGGTCGGCTCCCTCGCACAGCTGCTCCGCGAAGAGCTCGGCCACCCCGGCCGCGACCTTCAGCCGGGCGGGCCGCCCCGGCCGCTTCTCGGACGGGAGGGCGTCGAAGGCCGTCTCCAGGAGGACGTCGGCCGCCTCGGTCAGGTCGAGCCGGGCGAGGTCCCGTCCGACCGGTCTCTCGAGCCCGGCGAACACGTCCCGCCGGAGCGACTCGCGGAAGTACGGGTCACCGTAGGAACGCTCCTCGAGCTCGGGCTCGGGAGCGAGCGGCAGATCGGCCGGGCTCCGTTCGAGGAGAAGCCGGGTGAGCGCCGCGGATTCGAATCGCTCCTCCACCTCCCGCGCGGCCGCCCGGAAGAGCGCCGCGGTCTCCCGGTCCCCCCGGGCCAGCTCCTGATGGGCCGTGTAGCGGGCCATCCAGAGGAGGCGATCGCGGAAGGCCGGATCGCCCGCGAGAGCCCGCGCGGCCGACGTCAGCCAGCGAGGCGTCGCCCTCTTCGGCGCCTTCACGCCGACGGCCGCGAAGTCTGCCGGCTCGAAGAACCAGGTCTGGTATCCGGGCTGGTCGAGCGCGCGCCGGAGACGATCGACGTCGACGACCGGGTCCGGCGCGACCTCGGGCAGCGGGACCTCCCGGATCCTCTCGAGCTCCTTCAGGCCGGCGCGCGCGTCGTCCGGCACGGGAAGGTCGCCGGGGTGGCGGGCCACGGCCCATCGCACGATCGCCGCGGCGCGTTCGGGCGGGAGCTCGATGACCCCGGGGGCGCTCTCCACGAACCGCCTCACGATGGCGTCCACCCCGGCCGCGGGCTCGCGCGGGAGGACGAGGCCGTCGCGGACCTCGCCGCGCGTCAGCAGGCAGAGGTTCACGATGTCGGCCCGATCGCCCGGCCGCTCCAGCGCGAAGAGGGCGACGAACGCGCCGCTCCCGTCGCTGCCCGTCAGGTAGGCGCGCCCTTGGGCCGGGGGCGCCTCGCGGGCCGGCTGGCTCCGGATCCTCAGGATCGCCTTCTGAAGAGGGCCACGCTTCTCGGAGGCGCCTTCTCCGTCCCGCAGCGCCTCGAGGAGCGGGACCGACTCCGGCGCCCCCTCGTCCACGATCGCGGCGAGACAGGTCTCGTGGAGCGAGGCGAGCGACGGGTCGCGAAGGAGCGGCTCCCAGAGCGACGCGTCGACCCCTTCCTCCCGGCGCATCGCCTCGAGCCGCTCGAAGACGAGGGCGCGGTCGGTCCCGGGCGCCAAGCGAATCCGGTCGGCGAAGAGCTCCGCGACCTCGGGGTCGGGCGCCGCGTCGGTCAGGAGGTCCCGGGTCGGGCCGTCGAGGAGGTCCAGGAGGGCGGGCGTTCCGAGGGTCGCGGACACCTCCGCCTGGGCCGCGTCGGGGAGCGCCCCGAACGCGACGGCGCGATCGCTCGGGCGGCGCGACACGTCGAGGGCGAGGGCCACGAGGCGCGGCTCCTCGGCCCCGACCCCCAGCAGCTGCAGGAGCGCGAGGACCAGCTCCGGATCCGGCAGGTCGCCGGCGGTGAGCCGGTCCGCGAGGAAGCGGCGCGCCGTGGGTACGTGAGAGCGCGCGACGAGCGCGGCGATCTCGCCGGGCGACGGCGGCGGCTCGTCGTACAGGGTCTCGCCCAGCGCCTCCGCCAGGGCGAGGCGGGTCCGCTCGGGGCTCCAGCTCTTCATGCGAACTCCGGTACTCGCGATCCCGGCAACCCGGGAATCAGCTTCCCCGGGTTCAGGATGCCGTTGGGGTCGAGCGCCTGCTTGATGGCGCGCATCGTGGCGAGGTAGGCGGGCGGGCGGCAAAGGTGGAGGTGCTCCCGCGACGTGACTCCCACACCGTGCTCCCCGGTGACCGTTCCCCCGAGCCGCGCGGTCTCGGCGTAGATCTCGCGGAGCGTTCCCGCGAAGCGGGCGTGGTCCTTGGCGTCGCCCCGCTCGCGATAGACGTGGACGTGGAGGTTGCCGTCGGCGGCGTGCCCGAACGCGACGGTCTTCAGGCCGGCCGCGGCCGCGATCCGCCGGACCGCGGTGACGAGCGGCGCGAGCTCGGTGCGCGGGACGGCGAGGTCGAGCTCGGCGGAGGGACCGAGGTCGCGCACCGCCTCGCCGATCCCGCGGCGGACCTCCCAGAGCAGGCGCCGCTTCGCCTCGTCGGTCGCGATGACGACGTCGAGCGCGCCCCGCTCGAGCGCGATCTCGCCGGCGAGGGTGGCGTCCCGCTCCACCTCCGGCTCGCCGGCTCCGTCGAGCTCGATCAGGAGCCGCGCCTCGGCCTCGGGGAACGGCACGGCAACGCCCTTCCTCCGCGACGACACCTCCACCGACGGACGGTCGACGATCTCGCAGGCCGAGAGGACGAGCCCCCGAAGGTGGAGCTCGACGACGCAGGCCGCCGCCGCCTCCAGCGTGGGGAACGGGGCGACGAGCGTGGCCCAGACGGCCGGCTTCGGGATGAGGCGGAGCCACGCCTTCGTCACCACCGCGAGCGTTCCCTCGCTCCCGACGAGGAGCGACGTGAGGTCGTAGCCGGCCACGTCCTTGCGCGTCTTGCCGCCGGTGACGATCGTCTCGCCGTCGGCGAGGACGGCCTCGAGGCCCATCACCCACTTCCCGGTGACGCCGTACTTGGCGGCGTGCGGGCCGCCGGCGTTCTCGGCGACGTTGCCCCCGACGAGGCAGGAGCCGCGCGAGGACGGGTCGGGCGGGTAGTAGAGCCCCAGCGCCTCCACGGCCTCCTGGAGCGTCTGGGTGATCACCCCGGCTTCGGCGACGGCGACGAGGTTCGCGGTGTCGATCTCGACGATCCGGTCCATCCGCTCGAGCGAGAGCGCGAGCCCTCCCAGCAGCGGGAGCGCGCCGCCGGAGAGCGACGTCCGTCCGCCTTGCGGCGTCACCGGAATGCGGCAGGCATCGCAGAACGAGAGGAGGCGCGACACCTCGTCCGTCGTCGCGGGCTTCGCGGCGGCGGCGGGGAAGGAGACGAGGTCCTCGGTCCAGTCGTGCGAGTACGGGACGAGGTCGTCTCTCTCGACCAGGAGGTGACCCGGCCCGACGATCCCGGCGAGCGCGTCGAGCTCGTCGCGCTCGAGGTCGCGGCGGGGCCCGGTCTCGTTCACGCGGGAACCGGCTGCCGGTCGCGGTCGAACCCGTGCGCCCAGAGCGGGAAGAGCCACGCCGCCAGGGCGACCGCGCGGAGCGCCTCGACGCTCGGCGGCGGCGGGCCGAGGAGGCTGGAGACGTACAGGACGGCGAGGAAAGCGAGGAACGCGGCGAACGACCACCGCCCGACCGCCCCGACCGCCCGCGTCGACGAGGTGTAGAGCCAGAGCCCGGCGGCGAGGAGCGCCAGCTCCACGGCCATCGTGGCGGGCAGGGAGCGCCAGAGCCCCAGCCCCACCTTCGGCGAGCCGGGCCAGAGCGGCATGTCGGGGCGATGCGAGACCCAGTCGAGGACCCAGTGGGAGAGGACGCCGAGGCCGAGGGCCGCCGCGCCCGCCGCGTAGCGCGTGGCGGCCCAGTAGACGCCCGCGGCGAGAGCGCTCCAGAGGACGACGAACGCCAGGCTGTGCGAGTACGGGTACGAGACGAAGTCGAGCGGCGTGACGACGGTATTGCCCGGGTCGATCCGGACGCTCTCCCAGCCGGCGTAGAGGAAGATCGGCCAGAGGAGATCCAGGAAGAGCGGCGCGCCGATGAGGAGCCCGAGCGACGTCCTCGGCGCCGCTCTCTTCGCGGCGAAGCCGACGGCGAAGTGCCCCACGAACAAGCTAGCTCTTTCCCCGGTACTTCTCCGCGATCGTCGGGATCAGGTACTCGGAGAACGCCGAGCGGAGGTCGTACCTCGGCGCGAAGCCCCAGTCGCGGCGGGCCGCCGAGTCGTCCACGTCGGCCGGCCACGAGTCGACGATTCCCTGCCGCTTCACGTCCGGCTCGAACGTGATGCGGGCCTCCGGGAAAGCGGCGAGGACGAGGTCGCGGATCTCGGCCGCCGACGGCGCGAACGCCCCGACGTTGTAGACGACGCGCGTGAGCGTCTCCGCCCTCGCGGCGGCGAGCCCCAGGAGCGCGTCGACGCCGTCCGGCATCGCCATGAACGGGATCCGGGCGTCGGGCCGCACGAAGCAGGCGTACGGCTTCCCCTGCGCGGCGGCGTGGATCATCTCCGGCGCGTAGTCGGACGTGCCTCCCGAGGGCTGGGTGATCGCCGAGATCAGGCCCGGGAACCGCACGCAGCGGAAGTCGATCCGCCCGCCCGACGGCTCGGAGGTGAGCTGCTTGTAGTGGCGCGTGTAGTACCGGCCCAGGTGCTCCGTGTACAGCTTGTTGCAGCCGTACATCGTGGTCGGCGTCGCGTGCTCGTCCTCCTTCACGCGTCCGGCGGCCTCCTTGGTGGCGAGGTCGGCGAGGCCGTACGCCGCGATCGAGGACGGGTAGATGAACTTCACCGGCCGCCCGTGCGACTGCCGCTCGCTCTGGGCGAACTCGAGGAGGTTCATCGTCCCCTCGACGTTCACCTGGTGCGCGGTCACCGGCGTGAACTCGCCACGCGTGGAGAGGAGCGCGGCGAGGTGGAAGATCAGGTCGATCTCGAACTCCGAGAGGATCCGCTCGAGGAGGTTCTTCTCCAGGATCGACCCGATGTACTCGCGCGCCACCAGCTTCCCGAGCTCGTGGGCGAGGGGCTTCTGATCCAGCGTGACGATGGGGCGGTCGCCGGTGGTGGCCAGGCTCGAGATCAGCCCGTGGCCGATCTCGCCGCTCGCGCCGGTGATCAGGACGACGGGGCGTCGTGTGGACGGCATGCGTTCTCCTCGTTCGCGCGTCTCGGCCGGCGGGCCTCGGGCCCGTCCTGGGTCACGCGATCGTCACGTCCTTGCAGAGGTAGACGTCCTGGATCGCGTGGAGGAGCGTCACCCCGTCCGCCATCGGCTTCTGGAACGCCTTGCGGCCCGAGATGAGGCCCGTACCGCCCGCCCGCTTGTTGATGACGGCCGTGGCGACCGCCTGGCCGATGTCGTCCTTGCCGGACGCCCCGCCCGAGTTGATGAGGCCCGAGCGGCCCATGTAGCAGTTGGCGACCATCCAGCGCGTCCACTCGATCGGGTGCGGCGGGACGAGCGCGTCGTAGGCGGCCTTCTTCGGCTTGTTCGAGAACGGCAGCGCCTCGTAGCCGCCGTCCAGCTCCGGCAGCTTCTGCTTGATGATGTCGGCCTGGATCGTCACGCCGAGGTGCGTCGCCTGCGAGGAGATGTCGGCGGCCGTGTGGTAGTCGACTCCGTCCTTCTTGAACGCGTTGTTGCGGAGGTAGCACCAGAGGATCGTGAACATCCCCAGGCGGTGCGCCTCGTCGAACGCCGCGGCCACCTCCTGGATCTGGCGCCGCGAATTCTCCGAGCCGAAGTAGATCGTGGCGCCGATGCCGGTCGCGCCCATCTCGAACGCCTGCTGCACGGCCGCGAACGGCGTCTGGTCGTACTGGTTCGGCAGCGACAGGAGCTCGTTGTGGTTGATCTTCACGATGAACGGGATCTTGTGCGCGTACTTCCGCGCCACCGCGCCGAGGACGCCGAGCGTCGAGGCGACGCCGTTGCACCCGCCCTCGATCGCGAGCTTCACGATGCTCTCGGGGTCGAGGTAGACCGGGTTCGGCGAGAACGACGACGCGCCGGAGTGCTCGATCCCCTGGTCGACGGGCAGGATCGACAGGTAGCCGGTCCCGGCCAGGCGCCCGGTGTTGAACATCTGCGCCATGTTGCGGAGGACCGACACCGGCCGGTCCGAGGAGACCCAGACGCGGTCGATGAAGTCGGGGCCGGGCAGGTGCAGCATCCCCTTGTCGAGGCCCTTCGCCTGGTAGTCGAGGAGCGAGGCCTTCTCGCCCAGGAGCTGGCGAATCGTTTCGATCATTGACGTCCTCCTGAAGCCTCCGGATCTTAGATCGTATCCTCGGCGGCGATGACGAACGTCGCGTTCCTGGGGCTCGGGGCGATGGGCGCCCCGATGGCGAGGCGGATCCTCGGCGCGGGCTTCCCGCTCCGCGTCTGGAATCGGAATCCGGAGCGGGCGCGCCCGCTGGTCGAGGCGGGGGCGCGCGGAGCCGCGACCCCGCGCGACGCGGCGGCGGGCGCCGGGATCGTCTGCACGATGCTGGCGGACCCCGAGGCCGTGGACGACACGGCGACCGGACCCGAGGGGCTGGTCGCCGGGCTCGGGCCGGACGCGATCTGGCTCGACTTCTCCACGGTCGCGCCGGGCGACTCCAGGCGCTGGGCGGCGCTCGCCCGGAAACGCGGGGCGGACTTCTGCGACGTCCCGGTGGCCGGCAGCGTCGCGCCGGCGGCCGACGGGACGCTGAAGATCCTGGCCGGCGGCGAGGAGGCGACCCTCGAGCGAGCGCAGCCGGTGCTGGCGGCGGTCTCGAAGGAGACGCTCCGCTTCGGGCCGGTCGGGCAAGGCTCGGCGATGAAGCTCGTGAACAACCTCCTCTTCGGGGTCGAGATCGCCGCCTTCTCCGAAGCGCTCCTCCTGGCCGACCGGCTGGGGCTGGGCGCGGAGAAGGCCGCGGAGTGGCTCCTCTCGATCCCCGCCGCCTCCCCGTACATGAAGGCCAAATGGGAGTTCATGCGCAAGGGAGGACAGCCTCCGAATTTCTCCGTCGCGCTCATGGCGAAGGACCTGCGTCTGATGGCCGAGGCGGCCCCGGGGGAGATGGAGGTGACGCGGGCGGCCCACGAGGCCTTCCGGGATGCCGCCTCCGACGGCTTCGCCTCGGAGGACATCGCGCACCTCATCCGGCGGGCTCTGGGGCGCGTTCCGGGCTGAGCGGACTCGTCGCTCCTTCGGAATCGCCGGGCGTCCCCGGACCGGGCGGGCGGGCGATACGATCGCCGGGGTGTCCGACGCCGATTCCCGCCGCGCCCTCGTCGCGCTCCTCCAGCTCGCCTACTCGGGGGAGCGGGCCGCGTGCTACGCGTACCAGGGGCACGCCCGATCCGTCTCCGATCCCGCGGAGCGCGACGCGATCCGGAAGATCGAGGCGGAGGAGTGGCATCACCGGCGGCTCGTCGGGGAGATGCTGGAGAGCCTGGGCGCCGGGCCCGACCGGCTCCGCGAGCTGCGGGCGCTCGTCCTCGGCAGGACGCTCGGCTTCCTCTGCCTCCTCTCCGGCTGGCTGATCCCGATGTACGGGGCCGGCAAGCTCGAGAGCCGCAACGTGCGCGAGTACGAGACGGCGGCCCGGCACGCCCTCGGCTGCGACCGCCTCGACCTGATCGACTGCCTCCTGACGATGGCCGAGGTGGAGTGGGAGCACGAGCGGTACTTCCGCGAGCGCGTGCTCGGGCACCGGCTCGGAGCACGGCTCCCGATCTGGCCGTCCCCTCCGCCGAAGGAGACGATTCGCGACACGTTCCCGTTTCCCGCGGGCCCGCTCGACGTGGTCCGGGCCTCCTGACCGGCACGGGCACGCTACGATCCCGCGCCGATGCGGATCGCGGTGGTGGGCGTAGGAGGCGTGGGCGGCTACTTCGGCGGACGGCTCGCCGAGGCGGGCGAGGACGTCGTCTTCGTCGCCCGGGGCGAGACCCTGGCGGCGCTCCGCGAGCGCGGCCTCGCCGTCGAGAGCGTCGCGGGCGACTTCCACCTCGCGCCGGTGTCGGTCGCGCCCGATCCGGCGGAGGCCGGTCCGGTCGACGCGGTCCTCCTCGGCGTGAAGGCGTGGCAGGTGGCCGGCGTCGCGCCGACGCTCCGCCCGCTCCTCGGGCCGCAGACGTTCGTCGTGCCGCTCCAGAACGGGATCGAGGCGCCCGATCAGCTCGCCGCGGCGCTCGGGCCGACGCACGCCGCCGGAGGCGTCTGCAAGATCCTGGCGTCGCAGGCGGGACCCGGCGTCATCCGGCACGCCGGTGTGGAGCCGACGATCGCCTTCGGAGAGCTCGACGGGAGCGCGAGCGAGAGGACCGAGCGTCTCCGCGCGGCTTTCTCGAAGACCCGCGGCGTCACGCTCGAGCGGCCTCCCGACATCCGCGTCGCGATGTGGGAGAAGCTCCTCTTCATCGTGACGATCGGCACCGTCGGGGCCGCGACCCGCCGGCCGGCCGGCGAGCTCCGCGCGCTGCCCGAGACGCGCGCGCTGCTCTCG
>CAYLNK010000127.1:0-15603 GCA_964384675.1 uncultured Holophagales bacterium
GGGCTACGGCGCCGGCGTCTCGTCCACCAGGTCGATCTTGACGATCTTCTGGTAGCTGCGAGGCTTGCCGCCCGTCCGCTGGTCGCTGGTGTCCGGGTTGGAGTCGGTGACGAGCTTGTCGATCGCGTCCATCCCCTTCACCACCTCGCCGAAAACGGTGTACTCGTGGTCGAGGAACGGGGAG
Organism: uncultured Holophagales bacterium; assembly: GCA_964384675.1. Taxonomy (GTDB): domain Bacteria; phylum Acidobacteriota; class Thermoanaerobaculia; order UBA5066; family UBA5066; genus CAYLNK01. Next base: position 185 of record CAYLNK010000127.1, read on the forward strand.
TCCTTCAGAACGACGAAGAACTGCGAGGAGGCGGAGTCCGGCTTCGGCCCTCGGGCCATCGAGACGATGCCGCGGCGGTGGGTGACGTCGTTGAACTCGGGCTTCAGCTCGATCGGGTTGCCCTTCGAGTCCGTGGCCCCGCCGGTGCCCCAGAGCGCCGACTTGGCCGGGTCTTTCGTGAGCGGGTCGCCCGCCTGCACCACGAAGCCCGGGATGACGCGGTGGAACAGGGTGCCGTCGTAGAAGCCCGAGGCGGCCAGGTCGACGAAGCTCTTCACGTGGTTCGGCGCCTTGTCGTTGAAGAGCTTGACCGTCACGTCGCCCTGAGGCGTCTTGATGACGGCGAGGGTGTGCGCGTAGTCGCGGGGCTTCGCCGATCGCGCGGGCTTCTTCGCGGCGGCCGGGGCCTTCTTCTGCGCGGCGGATGCCGTCGACGCGAGCGCGACGAGGGCGACGGCCGCGGTCAGGAGCGCCAGTCGGCTGGGGCGTGCGGTCACGGGGGCCTCCTCGTTCGGTGAGCTCGGCGCGCCGCCTTGTCGCACCGGCGTGGCCGGCGGATGATACGCCGGGAGCCCGAATGAGCCTCTCCGAGTCGTTCCTGGGCCTCGTGGGCCGCGTCACGCGTGACCTGGACCTCGACACGCTGCGCGCCGACGTGACGCGCTTCGAGGAGCGCCACGCGGCGCTCCCGCCTCGTGAGAAGGCCCGACTCCTCATCCACGTCGCCGCCCGGAAGGCGGCCGCGGTCGGCGCCGTGGCGAGCCTTCCTCCGGGGCTGAGCGCGCTCGTCACCCTCGCCCCCGAGCTCACCGCGGTGCTGGCTCTCGAGAGCCGGCTCATCGTCGCCCTCCATCTCCTCCATGGCCGGGAGCCGGAGCCGGAGGAGCGCGCTCTCGAGGTGCTGGCCGGGCTCGCGGCGGGGGCGGGGATGCAGCTCGGCCGGCGGTTCGGGGTGGAGGTGGCGGAGCGCGTGGTGGGGCGCCTCCTCGTTCGGCTGGCGGGGCGCGAGGCGACGCACTTCCTGCCGCTCGTGGGCGCGGGCTTCGCGGCGGCGCTCAACTACGCTGCCGTGCAGGGCGTCGGGCGCGCGGCTCAGCGCCGGCTCGAGACGCTCTACGGGCCGGCCCACCTCCCGGGCGGAGGGCGTGTGATCGACGTGACGGGCTCCGTCGTGTGAGGGACGGAGACGTCGTCGTCCTCGGAGGCGGGGTCGTCGGTCTGGCGCTGGCCTTCGAGCTCGCCGGGCGCGGGGTCGGGGTCGTCGTCGTCGAGCCGGGGGGCCTCGGCGAGTCCGCTTTCGACGCCGGGCTCGAGGCCGGCTCGATCGGTCCGCAGGCGGACCTCGAGCCGGCCCCCGAGGCGGCCGCGGACCTGTCCCTCCTGTCGCGGCACCTCTACGCGGACTGGATCGACCGGATCGAGGCCGAATCGGGGCTCGCCTGCGAGCTCGACGCGCGGGGCGCCTTCACGGTGGCGCTCAGCGAGGTCGAGGAGGTCCAGCTCGATCGCGCGCTGGACTGGCAGCGCGCGCGGGGCCTGCCGTTCGAGGTGCTCTCCGCCGAGGAGGCGCGGCTGCGGGAGCCGGCGCTGGGGCCGGATGCGGTCTCCGCCTTCGCGTTTCCCCTCGAGGCGCAGGTCTCCCCGTCGCGCCTCGTCCGGGCGCTCGCCGTCGCGGCGCGCGCGGCCGGGGTCCGGCTCGTCGACCGGCTCGCGGTCCTGGGTCTGGTGACCGAAGGGGGGCGGGCGGTGGGCGTCGAGACGACCGGGGGCCGCTTCGGCGCCGGGACGGTGGTGCTCGCGGCGAGCGGACGCCTACCGCTCCTCTCCGGCGCGCCCCCCCTGCCGCTCGCGTCCCTGACGGCCCCCGTCGTCCGGCTCGACGCCGGGGACGACCCGGATCGCCCCACCCGGGCGCTGGCCGCCCTCTCGCTCCGGCTCGCCCCACGCCGCGACGGATCCCTGCTGGCGATCGGGCCCTGGGAGCGGACCGGGCGGGCGTCGGCCCCCTCGGCCGGCACCGTCACGTCGCTGCTGGCGAGGGCGGCGCGCCTGACTCCTTCCGCGGAGGACTTCCCCGTCCTGGGCGTCGGGACCGGGCTCCGCCGGGAGACCCCGGACGGCGTGCCTCTCCTGGGTGAAACGGGGCTCCCCGGATTCCTGTGCGCGGAAGGCGGAGACGAGATCGGGACGGCGCCGGGGCGCGCCGCGTTCCTGGCGGACCTCGTGACGGGGAGAACCCCGCCCCTCCCACCGGCCGGCTTCTCGCCTTCCCGCTCCGGCCTGTGACGGATCTCCCCTTTGGGCCGGTTTTGCGAGTGAGCCAGGGCTCATCGTGCTAGATTCCCGAATTCCTCGGTCTCCCGGCATGGCGAGACGTGTACGCGTCGGTGTCGGGGGAGGTGCAGCCGTTGCGCGGCACCGTGATCCGGGGCCGTTCCGGGGTGCCGGAGCGGGGGAGGAAGGATGCGGACGACTCTGTACCGGGCGATTCGCGGCACGGCGGACCTCGCCTGGAACGGCTTCCAGTGGATCAACCGGAGAGTGCCGGCCCGGTCGTTCCAGCCGGCGTGGGCGCCGGAGGCCCTCCCGAAATCGCACGAGCGCACCAAGCCGCCGCTCGGCTATCCCCGCCGGACCGACTCGCTCTGTCCCACGTGTACGCGGGAAGTGCGGGACGAGATCATCGCGGGGCGGCGCGACCTGAAGGACCTCGTCGACAAGCACCCCGGCGAGATCCCCGCGGACATCGTCCTCCGCGGCAACGAGATCTGGATGGTCAAGACGTGCCCGAGGCACGGCACGTTCGAGGATCTGATGTCCTCCGACGCCGAGTTCTTCGGCCGGCTGGAGAAGAACTTCTTCGGGCGTGACGTGAAGATCGGCAAGGACGAGCTCCACGACCATGGGTCGTCATCCATCAAGTACGGCCGGGGCGCGGTCCTCACCGTGGACCTGACGAACCGCTGCAACATGATGTGCAACCCGTGCTTCATGGACGCGAACCAGGTGGGGTACGTCCACGAGCTGACCTGGGAGGACATCAAGGAGATCCTGGACAACGCGGTCTCGATCAAGCCGCGGCGGCAGATGTCGGTCCAGTACTCGGGCGGCGAGCCGACGATCTCCCCGTTCTTCCTCCAGGCGGTGAAGTACGCCCGGGAGGTCGGCTACTTCTCGGTGCAGTGCGCCACCAACGGGATCCGCTTCGCTCAGGAGCCGGAGTTCGCGAAGGCCGCGCACGAGGCCGGGCTGCGGCTCGCCTACCTCCAGTTCGACGGCGTCGGCAACGACCACAACGAGCACCGCGGCGTCGGCAACCTGTACGACGTCAAGCTCCGCGCGCTCGAGAACCTGCACGCGGCCGGCATCGACGTCACCCTGGTCACCACGATCGTCAACACCGTCAACAACGACCAGGTCGGCAACATCCTCGAGTTCGCGATCGCGAACATCGACAAGATCAACGCGCTCTCGTTCCAGCCGGTCTCGTTCACGGGACGGGACGAGGAGATCGACGACGAGACGCGCAGGAAGCAGCGCTACACGCTCACTCACCTGGCCAACGACGTGAAGTCTCAGGCCGGCGTCGGCGAGCCGATGCGGGACTGGTTCCCGCTCTCGGCCTCGGGGCCGTTCTCCGACCTGCGCGACCTCCTCGGCGGGCTCGACGCGCAGTGGGGCTCGCTCAAGTGCGGCTGCCATCCGAACTGCGGCATCGCCACCATGATGCTCGTCCACCCGGAGTCCGGCGCGGCGGTGCCGGTCACCCAGATCCTCGACGCCGACCGCCTCCTGCGCGACATCCAGGTCATCACCGACGCCGCGCGCGGCAAGGTCGCGACCGTGGTCCAGACGGCCCTGGCGCTCGCTCGCAACATCCGGCCCGACGGCGTGCCGGAGAACCTCGGCATCTGGAAGACGCTCAAGGTCATGGACGGGCACACCGGCAAGGGGATGGGGATCGCCAGGAAGGGCCGCTACGACTGGCGCGTCCTCTTGGTGGCCGGGATGTGGTTCCAGGACCTCTTCAACTACGACTTCCGGCGTACCGAGATGTGCATCATCCCGTACGGGACTCAGCTGGGCGAGATCTCCTTCTGCGCCTACAACACGGGCGCCGGCTGGCGGAAGATCGTCGAGGAGATGTACCAGACCGCGACGCTGGCCCAGTGGTACAAGGAGAAGGGGCGCCACCCGGTCTACGCGCACGGCAAGGCCGTCCCGCTGCCGGCCTTCAAGCCGACGGCGCCTCCGGTGACCCTGCCGACGCTCGAGCCGCTGCCGGCTGCCGCGCGCGCCTCGCTTCCGTCCAGCCTTCCGTCCTTCGCCGGGGGGAAGTAGCGCCCGGGGATCGGCGTCAGGCGGGACCCGGGCCGGACCCGCCGCGCGAGGGCAGGCTGAACCGGAAGGCCGCGCCTCCCAGGGACGACGTCTCCGCCCGGATCCGGCCGCCCGCAGACTCGACCAGGCTCCGCGCGATCGCGAGGCCGAGCCCGGCTCCCCGCTCCCCGGCCGTCGACGGGTCGGTCGTGAAGCAGCGGTCGAAGACCCGCTCGCGGAGCGCGGCCGGGACGCCGGGGCCCGGGTCCTCCACGCTGACCACGACCGCCCCGTCGTCCGGTCGGGCCGAGAGGGCGAGCCGGGAGTCGGAGGGCGCGTACTTCATGGCGTTCTCGAGCAGGGCGAACAGCACGCGGGAGATCAGGTCGGCGGGAGCGGCCACCGGGGGTAGCCCCGGGCTGACGGCCACGTCCAGGACCTGAGCGCGCCGGGCGAGCAGGGGCTCGCACCGCCGCGCGACGTCGGGAAGGAGCGCGCCCAGGTCGGTCGGTCCGCCGGGCTCGTGGCGCGCTCCCCCGGCCCGGGCGAGCTCGATCATCCCGAGGACCAGCCTCTCCAGGCGCGCCGACTCGTCGAGCACGTGGCCGGCGAAGCGCCTCCGATCCTCCTCGGCGATCTCTCCTTCGGCCAGTATTTCCGCGGCGCCCCGGATCGCCGAGAGCGGGGTCCGGAGCTCGTGGCTGAGGTTGGAGGCGAAGCGCGTCGCCTCCTCCGCGCGACGCGAGAGCCGGGAGACCGTGTCGTCGAGCGCGTGCGCGAGGTCGGCGATCTCGTCGTCCGGCCCGCTCTCCTCGGGAGGGACCCAGCCGTCGCGGACGCTCCGGGCCCGGCGCGCCAGCTCCTCCAGCCGATCGAGGACCGAGCGCCGGATCCACGCGATCACGGCGGCGAGGACGAGGAGGCTGGCCCCGAGCGTGAGCGCGAGCTTGAAGCGGATCTCGCGCTGGAGGAGCTCCAGCTCGGGGTCGCCGCTCCGCGAGGCGACGTCGGCGAAGAAGAGCCAGCCCGCCGTCGGCACCATCATGAGGACGAACAGGGCGACCATGATCCGCCGGCTGATGGGGCGGCGCCCTCCGCGTCCCTCGTCACCCGGCATGCCCGGAGCTCGCCCGCTCACGGCAGCGCGCGGATCCGGTAGCCGACCCCGAACACGGTCTCGATCGGATCGGCGTTCGCCTCGACGGCGGCGAAGCGGCGGCGGATCCCCTTGACGTGCGAGTCGATCGTGCGGTCGGAGACGAAGGTGTCGCCTCCGTACGCCCGGTCGATCAGATGGTCCCGTGTCAGCGCGCGTCCCGGTGCCGCGAGGAGCGCGCGCAGGAGCTGGAACTCGACCGGGGTCAGCGGGACCGCATGTCCGCCGACCGTCACCTCGTGCCGGGCCGGATCGAGGGCGAGCCGCCCCGCGGCGAGCGGCGCGGCGCCGTCGGACGGAGCGTCCGCCCCGGCTCGCCGCAGGATCGCTCGTACGCGAGCCACCAGCTCACGAGTCGAGAACGGCTTGACGACGTAGTCGTCGGCCCCCGTCTCCAGACCGACGACGCGGTCGACCTCCTCGTCGCGGCAGGTGAGGACGAGCACGGGCAACGCGGGAGACCGCCGGCGGACCTCGCGGCAGAGGTCGAGCCCGTCGCCGTCGGGCAGACCGAGGTCGAGGATCACGAAGCCGACGATCCGGCGCGTCAGGTGCTCCCGCGCGGCGGCGAGGGTCGCGGCCCGCAGCACCTCGAAGCCGGCCTTCCGCAGCGCGAAGTCGACCACGTCGGCGATCGCGGCCTCGTCCTCCACGACCAGGACCGACGTCATCAACCGCGGCCTCGCCAGCCCAGCCGGTCGTGCAGCGCCTCGTCGAGGAGCACCGCGAGGAGCGCGCCCACCGAGTTGATCAAGACGTCGTGGAGGTCGTAGTACCGCTCGGGCGTCGCCCCCTGCACCAGCTCGTCCGCCCAGCCCACCGCGGATCCCAGGAGCCAGGCGCCGGCGTACTGGCGCGCCGGCGGAACGTGCCACGCCAGCGCTCGCCGGAAAAGGAGGGTCAGGACGCCGTACTCCACGAAGTGGACACGCTCTTCGGGTACCGAGAGCCCGAGGGCCAGCGCCCCGGTGGCGGCGGCGAGGAGCGCCAACGCGGCGAAGGCCGCGGCGTCGGAGAGGCGCACGTTGAAGACGACGTGGTACGCGACCGCGCCCGCGGAGAGGAGGTAGACCGCCGTCACCATCAGGCCGAGCAGGTGGCGCTGCGTCAGCGCGACGATCACGCCGCGGCCGAACGGCACGAAGAGGAGGAGCGCCACCGAGGCGAGCGCCGCGATCGTCCAGTGGAGCGCCGGCGAGGACCGGAGCGGGCTCCTCATCGCGCCGCTCCCTGCACGTCGAGATGGATCGAGACCGGAGTGGCGGGAGAGGGTCCCGGCCGCGGAGCCGTCTCCTCGAGGAAACGCGCCGCGGTCCCGTTTCCCGGGTCGAGCTCCAGGACGAGCTGCCACGACCGGCGCGCCTCGGATCGCCGACCGAGCGTGTCGAGGGCCCGCGCCTTCTCGACCAGCGCCGGGACGCTGCCCGGCGAGAGCCGGAGCGCCTCCGCAGCGAGCGCGAGCGCGGCCCGGCCGTCCCCCTGGCTCCCGTGGCGGCGCGCCATCGCCACGATCATGGCATGTCGCTCGGGGTGCTCCGGGTAGAGGCGGCGGAACTCCTCCTCCACGGCGGCCGCGGGGCCCCACGCCCCACGCGAGAGGAGCAGCCGGTGCCGCACGAGGAGCTTCCGCGGAGAGGGTGGGCCGTCGAGCAGCGTCTCGTGCCCCGCGAGCGCCGCGGTCGCGTCGCCCTCGAGGAGAGTCCCGAGCAGCCTGTCGAGGACCGCGTCCCGGCCGGTCCCGGCCGGGACGCGCTCCAGCGCGACCGCGGCCTCGCGCGGTGCGGTGCGGTCCACCAGGAGCCCCGCGATCCGGACCCTCCACTCCGGCGGGAGCGGGCGTTCGATCCCCTCGGCGCCGCCCCGCGCCGCGAGAGCCTCCAGGAAGGCGCGGACCGTGTCGGGCTCGGCGAGCCGGTCGCGCTCCAGCGCGACGAGGAGGAGGGCCGCCGGCTCCAGGCGTCCGGCGGCGACGTGCAGGCGGGCCAGCAGGCGTCGATAGGCGACGTCGTCCCGGCTCGCGTCCTCGGGCAGCGAAGCGAGCACCGCGAAGGCGCCGTTCGGATCGGCCGGCTCCAGGATGGCCGCCAGACGCGCGGCGACGACGGGGTCGCGCGGCGTCTCGTCGAGCTGATGGCGCAAGAGCGTCGCCGCCTGGTCGGCGTTGCCGGCGGCGAGCGCGCGCTCGGCCCGGACGAGGACCCGCGCGCGGCGCTCCCCGGACGAGGGACAGGCGGTGAGGAGCGCGGCCGCCCCGAACGCCGCCGCCACCGGTGTCGCTCTCATCGGGAGAGGAGCCCGAAGACGTGGCTGAGCATGTCGCCGCCGCTCTCGCGGAACAGCTGGAACGGCAGGCCCGGGTCTCCGACGAACGGTCGCAGCACCCAGGCCAGCTGCCCCCCCACCATCGCGAAGAGGACCAGGTAGAGGGCGAGGTAGCCAGGCACGCCGCCCGCCCCGGTGAGAGGCCCGTGCAGCTTCATGAAGCGTCCCAGGCCGGCGAGCCCGCCGGCCGCCCCGACGCCGAGCGAGAGGATCTGCGCCAGCCGGTAGTGATGCGTGCTGACGACCAGGAAGAGCAGGGGCGGGGCGAAGCTGCCCCAGACGACGGCGGTGGCGGAGAGGCTCACGAGCTGCACGGTGACGGCGGCGCCGAGGCACATCGGGCGGGGCGCCCGCAGGACCTGTAGGACGAACAGGACCGGGAAGCAGAGGGCGGAGGTCCCGAGGAGAAGGAGCGGCATCTTGAGAGAGGCGGCCAGGACCTGCGCGGGACCACCGCCGTACGACCCGAGCGCGGCGCCGAACGCCAGGCAGCCCACGAGCCCCCAGGCGAGGGCGCGGCGGGAGAGACGCGGGAGATCGTCCGCCTCCCGGATCCTCGTGGAAAGGAGCGGTACGTCCCAGAGAGAGGAGAGCGAGCCGAGCGCGTCGGAGCTGTCGGGCATGGAGGGCCTCCTTCGGCCGAAGGGTGGAGCTCTCCCGTGCAGAACCGATGGAGATCCGGAGGATGACGCGGGGAGCCGGGACCGCTACTCTCCCGGCAAACGCGTAAACGGAGGGTGAGATGGCGGACGTGATGGGCCACAGGCCGGGCGATTTCTGCTGGCCGGAGCTGTCGACGACGGACACCGAGGGAGCCAGCGATTTCTACGAGGCGCTCTTCGGCTGGGAGCCGAAGGAGATCCCGATCGGCGACGGGACGACCTACACGATGCTCACCCTGCGCGGCAAGGAGGTCGGCGCGCTCTGCCCCATGCAGGAGAAGCACGTCAACCAGGGGATGCCGCCGTTCTGGATGTCGTACGTGCGGGTCGACAGCGCCGACGAGACGGCGGCCCGGGCCGCGGCGCTCGGCGGGCGCCTCCTCGCCGCGCCGTTCGACGTGATGGACGCCGGCCGCATGGCCGTCCTCGAGGACCCGACCGGTGCCGCTCTCGCGCTCTGGCAGCCGAAGGCGCACATCGGCGCCTCGATCGTGGGTGAGCCGAGCAGCCTCTGCTGGTCGGAGCTCAGCACCGACGACGTCGACGTCGCCCGGTCGTTCTACAGCGGGCTCTTCGGGTGGACGACGAAGGACAGCCCCGAGTACCACGAGTGGATGAACGCCGGCCGGGCGATAGGCGGCATGGTGCAGCTCTCCCCCGAGACCGACGACACACCGCCCCACTGGCTCCCGTACTTCCGGGTCGACGACTGCGACGCCACGGTCGAGACCGCCGAGGAGGAGGAGGGGCAGGTCGTGGTGCCGCCGATGGACGTCCCGAACGTCGGCCGCTTCGCGGTGCTCCGCGACCCGCAGGGCGCGGTCTTCGCGGTGATCACGCTGCAGTGATCCGGGGGAACCCGGACGCCGGGTCTCCCCCGGGCCTCTTCCCGCGCGGGACGTCACCCCGGCGGGGCAGGGATCAGGGGCGGTAGGTGACCGAGTTGCGCGGGCCTTCCCACACCGTGACCTCGGCGAGGCGCGCGCCGCCGCCGAGCGCCCCGGAGGCTGCGATCTCGCCCGCCACCCAGAGCGCGACGTTCTCGGCCGTCGGGTTCTTCACGTCGAACGGCGGGACCGTGTTGATGTCACGGTCGTGGAGGCGTCCCGCCAGCTCGCGCACGAGCCTCTCGGTCGGTACGAAGTCGACCGAGAGGTCGTAGGCACCGAGCGCGGCGGTCTCGAGCGCGACCTCGATCTTCCACGAGTGGCCGTGTACCGGCTCCGGCCCGCCGACGTAGTCCCGCAGGTGGTGCGCGGCCTCGAAGGTGGCGTGGCAGCGGATGGTGAAGCTCATGGTTGCTGCTAGACCGAGACCAGCGTCTCGATCCGCAAGACGCGCACGCCGTGCTGGGCCTCGGGCGGGACGCCGAACGTCGACTCGAGGTATCTCTTCGGCGTCGTGGAGCCGTCCCCCGCGATCTTGAGACGCTCGGTGAGGGTCTCGCCGTTCGGGAGGGTGAAGCGATAGATCGCCTCCGTCGCCGCGCGGCCCAGAGACTTCGCGCCTCTCGGCAGCTCCTGCCACGCCACGACGTTCAGCCCGGGCGGCAGCCTTTCGTTCACGGCCCGGCGGTGCGCGTCGGTCAGCTCGTCGGCGACGTCCACGTCGAAGAGCTCGTGCGCGGACTCCTGCCCCAGAGGCAGCGCCGGCCCCATGGAGAGGCGCAGGTGGGGGTTGTAGCCCTCCGTATAGCGGACCGGGGCCCGCGAGGCCCGGAAGGCTCGCTCCAGGACGTCCATCGTGTTGCGGTGCGACAGGTACCGCGCGTCGCCGAGCTTCTCGAAGGTGACGCGGTACGTGCGCGCGCCGGCGGAGACCGGGGCCCCGCCGCCGCCCACGGTGCGCCGCTCGCGAAGCGGCAGGAGATCGGGCGTCGCCTTCTGCCGGTACGCGGCCCCCTTCGCCTTCTCGGTGTACGCCGTCCCGCGGCCGGCGTCCCGGGCGTCGTCGATCGCGGGAAGCGAGTCGACGGCGGCCGCGACGGCCGGGACCGGGGCCGCGAGGGGCGCGGCGCTCCCCAGCGCCGGCAGGAACGAGAAGCCCGCGGGCATGCCGTTGGCGAGGACGGTGTCCTCCCCGTTCCCCGGCACGCCGCAGGCGTAGCAGTGCCCCCACTTGCAGTCGTCGGTGTGCATCTCCTTGACGGCCTTCTTCCACTCCACGACCAGGAACGGCTTGCGGATGAAGGCGTCGACGACGTCCCACGGGAGCGTCTCCTTCAGGTCCTTCTCCCGCAGGTGGCGGCTCTTGGGGATGCCCGCGGCCTCGAGCGCCTCGTTCCACCGTTCCCAGGAGAAGTGCTCGGACCAGCCGTCGAACTTCCCGCCCCGACGCCACACCTCGAGCAATGCCGCCGACATCCGCCGGTCGCCGAGCGAGAGGAGCGCCTCGATCTCGGCCTCCTTCGGCTCGTGCCACTTCAGCTTCGCGCCCCTCACCGTACGGAACTTCTCACGCAGGTAGCCGAGCTTCCGCGAGAGGGCCTCGACACCGTCGAACGCGAACCACTGGAACGGCGTGAAGCTCTTCGGCACGAAGGAGCCGACGGAGACGTGGACGGTGGGGCGCACACCGTGCTTGCGGCCCTGGGCGATGATGTCCCGTACCAGCGTCACCAGCTCGTCGAGGTCGGAGTCGGCCTCGGTCGGCAGGCCGATCATCGTGTACACCTTGATCATGTCCCAGCCGCGCTCGAAGGCGACGTCGGCGGCCTTCACCATGTCGGCGTTGGTGAACGTCTTGTTGATGACGCGGCGCAGCCGGTCGGAGCCGGTCTCCGGCGCGAACGTGAAGCCCGACTTGCGCACCTCGGAGACGGCGTCGGCGAGCGCCACCGAGAAGGCCTCGGCGCGGAGCGAGGGCAGCGAGATCGAGACCTTGGTCTTCGCGAGCTCGGGCGCGAGGCACGCCACCAGCGGCTCGATCTGAGAGTAGTCGGCGGAGGAGAGTGAGAGCAGCCCCACCTCGGACCAGCCGGCCTCGTCGATGAAGCTCCTGGTCATCCGCGCCACGTCGGCGGGGTCGAGCTCGCGCACCGGCCGGTACCAGTAGCCCGCCTGGCAGAAGCGGCAGCCCTGGGTGCAGCCCCTCATGATCTCGAGCCCGAGGCGGTCCTGCACGATGTCGACCGAAGGGACCATCGGCTTTCGCGGGTAGTAGTCCGGGGAGAGCGCCTCGACCCAGACGCGCGACGCCCGCGCCGGGACGCCGGGCGCGTTCGGCGTGTACGAGGCCACCCGATCGCCGTCGTAGACGACGTCGTACAGCGACGGGACGTAGATCCCCGGCACGCCCGCGAACGCGAGGAGCCGCTCGCGCCGGGTCGCGCCGCCGGCCTTCAGCTCCTCCAGGCGGGCGAGGAACGCCGGGAACGCCTCCTCGCCGTCGCCGATCAGGAACGCGTCGAAGAAGTCGGCCACCGGCTCGGGGTTCGCGACGCACGGCCCGCCCCCGATGACGATCGGGTCGTCCTCGCCCCGCTCGGCGGAGAGGACCGGGATCCGTGCGAGGTCGAGCATGTTCGGCACGTTCGTGTAGTTCAGCTCGCTCTGGAGGGAGAAGCCGAGGACGTCGAAGTCGCGCGCCGGGGCGAACGACTCGACCGAGAAGAGCGGGATCCCCTCCCGGCGCATCACGGCCTCGAAGTCCACCCACGGGGCGTACGTCCGCTCGCAGGCCCACGCCGCCGTGCGGTTGACGATCTCGTACAGGACCTTGGTCCCGGTGTGGCTCATCCCGATCTCGTACGCGTCCGGAAAGGCGAGGCAGACGGAGACCGTGGTCTCCGCCAGGCTCTTGCGCGTGACGTTCCGCTCCAGGCCCAGGTAGCGGCCCGGGCGCTCGACGGAGAGGAGGAACGGCTCGAAGCCGGGGCGAACGGACTGGTAACGCATGTGGCGTGTCTCCGGGCGGACGAAGCTGGAGCGTGGCGAGGCGGCGTCTCCGGCGTGGCTCGAAGGCCGCCGCCTGGACCCGCCAGTCTAGCGGATCGGGCGGGACGCCATAATCGATCCGGATGGATGCGGACGCTCCAATCGTCATCGCCGGCGCGGGCCCTTCCGGTCTCACGGCGGCGACGCTTCTCGCGCGGGGAGGCCGCAGGGTCGTCGTGCACGAGAAGAACGCCACCGTGGGCGCGCGCTTCATCGGGGACTTCCAGGTGATCGAGGACGCGTCGGACCCGGCGGAGGACGTGCCGGCGATGTTCGCGCGGCTCGGCCTCTCCGCGCCGCCGTGGCGGCCGGCCACGAACGCCGAGTTCTTCGACGCGAAGCTGCGGCGAACCGAGATCCGGTCGAGGAGACCGTACGGATGGTTCGTGACGCGGGGTCCCGGCGAGGGGACGCTCGATCGGACGTTGCTGGAGGCCGCGCAGGCGGCCGGCGTCGAGGTGCGCTTCCGCTCGCGTCTCGAGCCGAGGGACGCGGGCCTGGTCGCGACGGGCCCGCAGACCCCGGACGGGCTCGCCCGCGAGACGACGTTCGCCACCGACGGAAGGGACCGCGTGCGCGTCCTCTTCGACAACGGCGTGGCGCCGCTCGGCTACGCCTACCTCTTCACTCTCGGCGGCCGGGGGACGATCGGCTGCGCGATCCTGGAGGACTTCCCCCGCATCGACGCGCACTTCGAACGTTCCCTCGCGCGTCTCCTCGAGATCGAGAAGGTCCCGATGGAGGACCGGCGCGACGCGTACTCGTTCATGAACTTCGCGCTGGGCGAGGGCGCGCGCCGGGACGGCCGGGATGCCGTGGGTGAGTCGGGCGCGTTCCAGGACTACCTGTTCGGGCTCGGCATGCGCTACGCGATCCTCTCGGGCTCCCTCGCGGCGGAGGCGATCCTCAGGGGCGGCAGCTTCCAGGAGCTCCAGCGGGCGCGCTTCCGCAAGCAGCAGCAGGTCTCGGTGGTGAACCGCTTCCTGTACGAGGCGGGCGGCGACCTCGGGCTGTCGCTCTTCACGCGGCAGGCGGCGCGGGTCGACTTCCGCGACTTCCTCGCCTCGTGGTACCGGCCGTCGCCGTGGCGGCTCGCTCTCCTCCCGCTGGTGACGCGGCTCTGGAAGAACCGGGGGCGCTGCGCGCACCGGCTCGAGGAGCACTGGTGCCGCGTCCGGGAGAAGGAGATCCGCGCACCCGAGCTCGGGAGGATCCCGCCGGACGGGAGGCAGGGGGAGGGGACGCACTCGTCCGATCACGGGTCGTCTCGGCGATGACGGGGCTCACCCTGGAGAACGCCCACCGTGAGAACCGGGCCCTCACGCACAAGGCGGGGGCCAATTTCTCGGTCGGCTTCCGGTTCCTCCCGAAGGAGCGCCGGCGCGCGGTCTACGCGGCGTACGCCTTCTGCCGCCTCGCCGACGACGCGGTGGACGAGGGCGACCCGGCGACGGCGCCGGAGCGCCTCGGCACCTGGGAGCGGGAGCTCGAGGCCGCGTACTCGGGCCGGCCGGAGAGCGCCGCGGGCGTCGCGCTCGCGGCGGTGCTTCCGCGCTTCCCGATTCCCCGGGCCGCGTTCGAGGGGCTGCTCGCGGGCTGCCGCCAGGACCTCGTCAAGACGCGCTACGCGACGTTCGACGAGCTCCTCGGCTACTGCGACCTCGTTGCGACCACGATCTCGACGATCTCGCTGGCGATCTTCGGCGGTCTCGGGAAGCCGGAGGCCGAGGCCCGCGGGCGCGACCTCGCCACGGCGCTCCAGCTGACCAACATCGTGCGCGACGTGGGTGACGACGTCGCGCGCGACCGCGTCTATCTCCCCGCCGAGGACCTGTCGCGATTCGGAGTCGACGAGCGGGACGTGCTGGCCTGCCGCACCTCGCCCGCGTACGAGGCGCTCCTGCGCTTCGAGGCGGGGCGCGCGCTCGGCTTCTTTCGCGCGGCCGAGCCGATCAAGGACCTCGTCGACCGGGAGTGCCGCTTCGCGGTGACGATGATGGGCGGGATCTATGCCGAGGTGGCACGCCGGGTGGTCGCCACGCCAGCGGCGACGCTGACCAGCCGGGTCCGGCTCTCGTCGGTGGAGAAGGTCGGGGCGGTGGCCGCCCGCCTCGTCTCGCGTCGATTCCTCCTTTCGCGTGATTGACTCTTCACGAGGGACAGTCCTAGAGTCGTGCGCGATGGCCCTCGACGAACGGACGCGCGCTTATCTCCGCGAGCTGGGAGCCGCGCTGAACGAGGCCGTCTCGTCGTCCGAGAAGGTGCACGAGATCCTGGCGAGGGTGCGCGCCGAGGGCTACGACGCCTACCTGGTGCTGGACGCGACGGTGGCGCTCGACAAGCGGGGACGCCGCTCGCAGGCGGCGCTCCCCTCCATCCGCCGCGGCGGGCTGTCGCGCGACCGGGAAGAGGGCGAGACGGCCGTCTTCCAGATCAACGTGAAGGACCTGAGCTTCCTCCGCTCGGTCGGCATCGACCCCACCCGCCCGATCCGCGCGCGGCGGCGCCCCGCCACCACGGTCACCCTCCGCTCCACGATCGCGAAGAAGTAGCCCGGCAACGGCGCGCTCCGCGGCTTCCACGTCGGGGTACAGTGTCGGCGTGATCGACCTCCTGGGCCTCGCCCCCGACGACCTGGCACGCGCGATCCGCGACGTCGCTCCCGAGCCGTTCCGCGCCTCGCAGCTGATGCGATGGATCTACGAGCGCCGGGTGTTCGACTTCGCGCGGATGACGGACCTCCCGAAGCCGATGCGGGAAGCCCTCGTCGCGTCCTTCACGGTCGGGGTGCCGTCGGTGGTGTCGCGCACGGGCGCGGAGGACGGCGCGGTGAAGTACCTCCTCGAGCTCGCCGACGGCGTGCGGATCGAGGCGGTCTACATCCCGATGAGGGATGGGGATCGGGAACTGCGGGGCCCTTCGGCCCCCGCCAGAGACCTCGGCTCTCCCTCCGGTCGAGCCAGTCGGGTACTGCGGGGCCCTTCGGCCCCCGCCAGAGACCTCGGCTCTCCCTCCGGTCGAGCC
>CAYLNK010000127.1:15703-16494 GCA_964384675.1 uncultured Holophagales bacterium
AGTCGGGTGACGATCTGCCTTTCGTCGCAGGCGGGCTGCGCGGTCGACTGCGCGTTCTGCGTGACGGGGCGGATGGGAGCGGGCCGGAACCTGACCGCCGGCGAGATCGTCGGGCAGTACCTGGTCATCGCCGCGGAGAGGGGGCTGTCCGCCGGGATCGTGAACCTCGTCTTCATGGGGATGGGAGAGCCGCTCCTGAACGTCCCGAACGTTCTCCGCGCGCTCGACCTCTTCGAGCGGGAGATCGCGCCGCGCCGGATCACGCTCTCCACGTCCGGCGTCGTTCCCGGGCTGGCGCCGCTCGCGGCCCGTACGCGCCGTCCCAACCTCGCCGTGTCGCTCTCGGCCCCGGACGACGCCACCCGGACGCGCCTGATGCCGATCAACGCGACCTACCCGATCGGCACGCTCTTCGACGCGCTCGCTCGCTGGCCCCTCGAGAAGGGGCGGCGGATCACGTTCGAGTACGTCCTGATCGAGGGCGTCAACGACTCCCCGGCGATGGCGCGGGCGCTGGCACGGCTGGTGGCGCGCGTACCGTCGAAGGTGAACCTGATCCCCCTGAACGAGTCCCGCGAATGGCTGCCGGGCCTCCGGCGGCCGGCCGACGCGGCCGTCGACGCGTTCGGGCGGGTCCTCGCGGACGCCGACGTCCCGGTCACGGTGAGGTGGTCCAAGGGGCTCGGCGCCAGCGCGGCCTGCGGCCAGCTGAAGGGGCGCGAGACCCCGCGGCGTCCGGAGCGGGTGGAGCGGCCGCGCGTCATGCCCCGCGTGCTTCCGGCCCTGGAGCC